>CAZNCK010000160.1:0-3684 GCA_964571545.1 uncultured Treponemataceae bacterium
ACGCTGGAACGAGCACCAGCGCTTGCGATGTGGACACAAGGTTCGATGAACTAATCATCACTTTTGGACTGAAACGCGCGCGATTGAGCACCGTGAATAGCCATGGAAACCGTGTGTGTGGCATCTTCTTTTCTTCTTTTTTAAATATAGCGAATGATTCTTTGTATCGTACCAGGCGCCAAGGTCCGAGTCATCAATCTCTGAAAAAACACAGTCCGCAATCGCATCCCAATGAAGGCATTGTTCATAGTTGCTGGTGGCATGGAAATAAGGATTGGCGCGCGTTTCCAACTTGCCCAGGGTATAATCGTCATGGCTTATTTCCATGAGCTCTAGTATGGCATCCGTGTGCCCGTGCTTGACGCGCGGGCGATTCCGTACAATTTTGGCGGCTTCTTTGCCAGTGTCAGCCGCTATGTAGAATGCGCCAGCATAGTAGCGACTCATTCCTACGTGGCCGCATTTTGCTATGACCTTGTAGTATTTCAACCAAGACCTCCTGACTGGCCTGTGGCCCTGAACAGAAATTCCGGTGATGATGAAATCCAGTGCGCGTAGGAATGCCAACGCATGGCTACTATGGTAAATTTCGGAAGCTTTTCGGTCCAAGGTTAGCCTATGTGAAGAGCCAATGCAATGTACAACTACAGCGACTCTATCGCCGGCGGTGGATGGGGGCTTAGCGCAAGGGATGGTAAGGGCGCGCAGCGGTCACGGCGATAGCCGGGACTGGAGCGCGTAGGCGCGGAACCCTGGACAGCCCGACGGCGCCGGCCGCGGGCCGGCGCCGGTGCGCCCGGACTGATCTGTCGGTGCGGCACCTGCCTGAAATCAGCAGAAATAATATGGTTTTCAGCTGGCAAGAATGGTATAGTTGACAAATCATGAGCCCTGGAGGAGATTTTTATGAAGAATATGGAAATGAAGTTGCAAGGGACGACCTTGACCATTACGGTGGATATTTCCAAGGAATTTGGAATGTCTACGTCTGGTAAAAGCCTGATCATCGCCTCTTCAGAGGGTAATATTTCCATTCCCGGGAAAGAAGAAGTCAAGATTGGTCTGAACGTCTACCGGAAACCGTAAACAACCATTCAATTTGGATTAAAGGAAATCATATGAGCTATGCAAGCACGCAATCTGGTTTGGACTCACCTGGAGTTGTCGTCCAGTGGAGACGAGGAAGGGCCGTCATCAAGTTGTCCGATGATGATTTTGATGATGAAGACAATGACGAAATTGAAGATGAATCAGATGATGAAGACATCGTCGAAGAAGATGATGATGATGAAGACGAGGATGACGACGACGACTATCTGGACGACGATCTGGATGATGAAGAAGAGACTTATGATGATGACGAGCTCGATCAGGAAGAGGATGAGTATTTCAATAGTTGAGACTCATGACCTTGCCGCCTCTCTGTTGACTGGCATCGCGCCAAGGATGAAGCTCAGGGTTACCGTGCGCGCGCGCTTTAGGAAAATTTCCTCGTTGTTGTATGGGAGCGGCGGAAGCGTTCCATGGTGAACCAGTAGGGATGCAGCGAGCCACGCGCCGCGATGAAGACCGCGTCTCTGGCCGCGCGGGGGAATATGACCGCGAGGCGGAGGGAGTATTCCCTGGCTGTTTCAGTAGGTCGGCGCGGGGAGCCCCGGCGCGGCCGCAGGCCTGCCGTCTGGCATAGGCGGCTCTGGCGGCGGTTTTCTTTTTCTGGCGACTGACTCGCGGCTGTACCACGCGGAGGATGAGGCGGGCACAGCTCCGCACGAAGGCCCGCAGCCAGGCGGGCACGTAGGACAGGTCGGCAGAATCGGTTCTCTCGTTGGCCAGAGCACGCAAGGCGCGCGGTATCCAGACGAGCAGGACGAGCAGGACGAGCAGGATCGTGAGCACTACAGCCGCCAGGATCGCGATGAATGCTATGAATAGGATTTTCGCGAGGAGGCCATTCGCCGCGGGTTCATTCTCGGCCATTCTGTATAAGACATCGCCGCCGTCCCGCGTAGCGGTGGCCGCGGTGCGTTTGATCGTAAACAGTCTGTTGAGCACTGCACCCAAGACGCGGATGAATTCCAGCGCGCCGTTTTTCATAGCGACCCTCGTCTTCTCCGCGGATTGCTGGAGCTCTTGTGTTACAAAAGAAAGACCGACAGCCGCCAGGAGGAAGCTACCCGCGATCAGCGCCAGTGGAGCGCCGCGCTGGCGTTTGGAAAATCCGCCTTCCGCGGCGTTGCGTGCCTTTGAAATGCCGAGGGCCAGGATGTCGCAGAGGAAGAACGCGAGCGATAGCCCAAGGGCATTGGCGGGGCCCGCGCCTACGGAAATGCTGATGAAGAAGACCCCAAGGTAGACGGCGATTCCTTCCTCAAAACGGGCGAGGCAGAAAGCGTGCGTGAGGGTGCTTCGTGCGAGCCATGATCCGCGTATCCAGAAGGCACCGCCGAGTACGGCTGCGGGCAGGAGGTATCGATTGACGGGGCCGTCCCACATGGAGCCCTGTCCTGTTCTGTACAAGGCGAGGAGGGCGAGTCCCAGCCCGAGTAACTGCGTCAGCGTATGCCAAATCCTGCGGCCTCCGGCCAGGCGCATGATCAAGCCGAGCGTCACTGCCGAAAGGAATGCCAAGAATGCGGCAAGCAAGGGCAAGGGTAGTCCTAGTGCCTTGAACACGAACGTGGCTAGCATGGAGAGCTTGAGTATTTCCATAGGCGCCACGAACAGCAGAGCTGCCTGCATCATTGATTTTCGGCGACTTGTAGCAGGTCCTGGAAGTGAACACCGGATTGCCTATGGGGCTGTCGGTCTCCTCGTTATCGGCGACGATGAACAGCATCCGGTTTTTTCTGGCGGTAGGCAGGACGAGGCGAGCCCGAGCGGCCCGGGCTCGCGAGCGGCAGCGTACGATGAAGCCAGCGGTTCCAGAACCATGGAGGATTCCGGGCGGTGGCTTGAACGCTTGTTCCCTGTTCGAGGAACTAATTTCCCAGCTTCTTTCACAGCGAGCGAGGAGTTCTAGAGCCAGGCCGAGCTGCTCGGGGCCCCGGCCTAGCTGAAGCATGGCGGGAAAGCCTCGGACAAGCCGGTCGGTCGCCACGGCGAATGATGCGCCGGCTTCTACAAATCGGGACGCGAGCGATGCCAGGATTTCAAGCGCTGACTCGAACGGTTCGGTATAACCTTCGTCTTCAAAACCGGCGCCATCCAGGAAGAGGAGTATCTTCTGATGCGAAGTAGGTTCGAGTATTTTTTCGTGAAGGACGTTGAAGCGCGCGCTGGCTTTCCAATGTATGTTCTTGGCCGGCCTGTTTCCCGAATATTCGCGAGTTCCCTCGTACCAGGCCGGGTCCTCAATGATGCCCTTTGAGGCATTGATCCCGAAATAATCCTGAAACTCGTGCTCGAGCCCGGCGAGGGGCGCCAGCCGGGGAAAGACTACGATGTTTTTGAGTAAGGGCAGCTTCTTGCCCGACTTACAGAGCCCAAGGATGTCCCCGGCGAACATCAATGTTTGACCTGGGCTGTATAACCCTCTCCGCTCCGCTCGGAACGTCCATGTTTCTTGCGCCGATGAGAACGGAAGAAGCGCGGTTTCTCCGCCAACGCCAGCCGTCGCGACGGGAACAAGCGCGGCGGGGATATCAAGCTCCATACCTAGCCACACGGGGAATATCTTGCGATTGG
>CAZNCK010000160.1:3694-6684 GCA_964571545.1 uncultured Treponemataceae bacterium
AGCGTCAACGTTTCGCCGACGAAGATCCTGTCGTTCTCTAGGGATAGCGAGACTTCGAGTCGCCAGAGGGCTAGCCGACCCCAGGCCCGGACGGCGAGCATGAGAGCCAGCGTTGTCGTCGCGACGCCGGCGAGGCCGTTGCGGAATACGATGCCGAGAAGAAAGCCAGGAGGCCGAGCAGCGCTAGCGACAGGTTGAATGTGTAGATGCTTCCGGGGTTCCAGGCGCTTTTCTTTTCAGCCATTGCCTATTCGGCATCAGGCGGGAGACGGCACGGGAACCCTGGAGAGGATCTCGGTCGCGACCGCGGCGGACGACGCGCCTTGTGCCCGCTCCTCGTGGCGCAGGATGATACGGTGGGTCAGCACCGGCGGCGCCAGTTCCTTTACATCATCAGGGATTACAAAATCGCGGCCACGGAGCAGGGCCAGGGCCTGAGCGGACTTCATGAGGCCGAGCGAACCGCGAGGGCTGGCGCCATGACTGTCTTGCCGAGGCCAGGCACATCCTCGAGGAGAACATGCCCGCAAGAAAGAAGGGCAACCGTCATGAGTTCCAGCGCCCGCTTCTTGCCCACTACGACGCGCGATGAGTTTTCAACGATCAGGGTCATTTCAGAACCTGTCTGCATGCGGTGACTATAGACGATGAAACCAGCCGGGAACTAGAGAGGCGCGCCCAGACAGGTTTCGACGATGCTTCCCAATGCCAGCAGTTTTTCATCTGACCAGAACGGAGCGGCCAGCTGGATGCCTACCGGCATGCCTTCTACCGACTGGCGGGTCGGCAATACCAGCGTCGGTACGCCGGCGTTGGTCCATGGCAGGCTCGCTAGCGGGCTACCGGTGGAATCGAGTCCTACCGGGGCCGGGCCGAGGGCCGCGGGACTAATCCAGAAGTCAGCCCCGGCTTCTTCGAGGTCCCGTTCCAGGATGGCGCGCAGCGATTTTCTGCCGCCTTTGTCCAGTTCCAGTTCGTTGTCGTCGATGGTGGCGCCTTTTGCAATGAGTTCTTGGGTCGCCTGCGCATAGAGCTTTCCGTGCTGGGCGAACCAGGCGCGGTGCGTCCGTTCCATCTCGGCGGCGGCGATCTTGCGGTGACGGGCGTTGATGTCGTCAATGTCCTCCAGGGTCGGGGTTCTTACGATGGAGAATCCCGCGCCTAGCAATCTGGCTACGGTAGTATTGAAGGCCGCGAGTGCCGCCGGTTCGGTCTGGTTAAGGAACGGACCCTCGGGAATCGCGAGTATCGGTCTGATTTTTGCGTAGTGAGTTCTTGCCGCGTCGTAGGTGGCCTGGCTCCAGTCCGGGGCGATCAGCGGGGCTGCGACCGCGATACCCGCGGCTTCAGGCGCAAGCAGGCCCACGTGGTCCAGCGCTGGGCTGAAGGGCACGACGCCCTCGCGGCTCGTGCGTTCATAGCTCGGCTTCCAGCCCGCAATGCCGCAAAAAGCGGCGGGCCTGGATATGGAGCCGATGGTCTGCGTGCCGAGCGCCAAGGAGCAGTATCCTGCTGCCACAGCCGCGGCCGATCCGGAACTCGAGCCGCCGGGGGTGCGGGCGGTGTCCCAGGGATTAGCAGTCTGGCCGGGCGCAAAATAGGCGAATTCCGTCGTTACGGTTTTTCCGAGCACTATGGCGCCCGCTTTTTTTAACGCCGAGACAACGGGTCCCTGCGGCATAGCAAAAAGCATGGGCGGCAGGTTCGAGCCGGCGCGGGTCTCGAAGCCATCAGCGGCGAAGATGTCCTTTACGCCGACGAGCACGCCGTAGAGCGGCGGCCTCATCGCGGGGGTCGGGTACCGCGCCTCAAGGGCGGCGGCGTCCGCGAGGATGCGTTGTCTGCGGCCGGGTTCTGGCAACAACGCCCGTATTTCACCATCGTAGCGGTCTACTCGATCGAGCGACTGTTCTATGTAGTCCCGTAGCGCTATCGACCCGGCGCGCAGTCCCTCGGCCAGGGCCGCGAGCGGTACCGGCGCTACTGCCGCGGGTTTCGTGCCATTCTGCGCGTTCATACAACTACGCCCTGAGAGCGTAACGCGGCTATCGTGGCCGCGTCGAGCCCGAGCACGCTCGCTAGCACCGAATCGGTATGTTCGCCTATAGAGGGAGCATGAGCGCGCGTCGGGCTTTCTGGAACGCTCTCCATCTTTATGGGATTTCCGGGAATCGTCACGCTGCCCGCACGTTCGTCTTCAACCGTCACGAACATATTTCTGGCGGCCAGTTGGCGATCAAGCATCACGTCTTCCACCGTGTTTACAGGAGCGCTCGGCACGCCGGCCTTCTCGAGGAGCTCAAGCCATAGGGTCCGCTCCTTGATCTCGAACATGCGTTCGAGTTCGGGCGTCAGGTCGTTGTAGTGCTTTGTTCTGTCGCCATTGGTGGCAAAGCGGGTATCTGCCAGCAGGTCCGGGCGGTTCATCGAATCGCAGAATTTCTTCCACAACGCGTCGTTGCCTACGGCTATGACGAACCACTTGTCGCTAGCGCGGAAAGCCTGGAACGGAGTGATGGTCGGATGGCGCGTGCCGAGCGGCGTGGGCGATTTGCCGTCCACTTGGTAGCGTACCAAGGCATTTTCCAGTATCGAGAGTTGGCAGTCGAGCATAGACACGTCCACCTTCTGTCCGAGGCCGGTTTTCGTGCGCTGGTAGAGGGCCGATGTGATGCCGGTTGAGAGGAATATCGCCGCGGTGATGTCGCCCATGGACAGGCCTACGCGGGTGGGTGGCGACTCGGGCCAGCCGGTGATGCTCATCACGCCGCCCATAGCCTGCACGAGTATGTCGTAGGCCGGTCTTCCGGAGTCAGGGCCGGTATGGCCAAAGCCTGAAACCGCGGCGTAGATAAGCCGCGGATTGGCCGCCTTGAGGACGTCCCAGCCCAGGCCGAGCTTCTCCATGGTGCCTGGGCGGAAATTTTCCACCACGACATCGCAGTTTTTGGCCAGATCGACGAGGAGTTTCTTGCCGGCCTCGGTCTTGA
>CAZNCK010000161.1:0-6615 GCA_964571545.1 uncultured Treponemataceae bacterium
TCTTCAGGGCGTTCATTCTCATTTTTTTCTCCGATAAAAACAAAGTCTCTACGATAGTATACATCACAAACCAGCAGGCTCCACAACTAGAACGAAAACCACACTCTAGTATCGGCATAACGACAGAAGGCATCGATACGGCGAACGCGTCAGTGCGCCTGGCCGCGTGCGTCAGCCGGAGGCACTCGATGAAAAACTTGATCCGTTTTCTGGCGTATCGGCTGGGCATGATGGGAGTATTCTGGATCCTGGCAGGCTCCTGCGCGACGCCGCCTGGCTCGGAACTCACGGCCGCGGTGACAATCCAGGTATCTGACGGCTGGGCAGGTTCCCGCGGCCTGGTGTTCGACCCTGCCCCGCCGCTGACAGCACTAATTGTGCTCCTGGACGGAGACGGGCCTGGAACCGCTGGATTCTCGTCGCTGGAAGCAGCGGGCGGCTCGGTGGAGCTGGCGCTGGCCACAGGCGACTGGGTCTTTTCTGCCCGCGCGCTGGACACCGACGGAGTGGAGATACTGTCGGGCAGCGCTTCCGCGCGCGTGGAATCCGCTTCGGGGGCTACTGTTTCAATAGCCCTCTGCCCGATAGCGGGACTCGGTACAATTTCCCTGCTCTATACGGTTCCGCCTGAAGCGCCGACAAGCGCGAAATGGCAGTGCGTTCTCTCTGACGCTGACGGTTTGCCCGTGAGGGTTTGGGATGACGATATTTCCGTCGGCGGCAGGATACTAGCGGACATCCCGGCGGGCTACTTCACCCTAGCCGCGCGACTGCTGGACGACGCTCTACTCCTGTCCGGTTCGACAGACCTAGTCCGCGTGTTGCGCGGGCTGTCTAGCTCGGTAACCGTGTCCCTGGCTATTCCCGCCGCTCAAACCGGTATAGGTCTTGTATTCGACTATCTTTCTCCGTTTGCGGTGGGCGCCTCGCAAGTGTCCCGGGCTGCCGTCCGCGGGTATCCGCTACGCGTGAGGGCCAGTGGTCCGGCAGGCGCCGTATACCGCTGGAGCTCGCTGGGGTCGGTGCTGGCGGAAGGTTCCGTGGTCGATATATCGACTACTGGATTGCCCGGGTTGGGTCGGTTGGATCTCTCTGTATTTTCAGGCTCAGCGGCCGGCGCCGCGGAACTGGCCTTTGAGCTTGAGGAGCCGGCGCTCAGAGCCGGGCACAGCCTGTATGCGACGGTTACGAGCGCTGAGGAGCCCGGCTCCCAGGTACTGGCGCGGCCGGCAATGCTGTCCGCCTCCGCTGACGGCTCCGTGCTGGGTATAGGTTCCGACGGTACCGCCTCCAAGGCGGAAATCTGGCGCGCCGACGCGGTCAGCGGGGAGTTAGTTCCAAAATCGGCGGCGGCTATCCGCATAGGCGGCTCCGCTCGCAAGGCCACCCAGATCGCGGTAGCCCCTGCCGGAGACTACCTTGCGGCGGCCAACTCCGAGAGCGGGTGGATCTGGGTGGCACCAGTAGACGGGAACGGCATGCTCGGCACGCCGGTAGAGCTGGTCGGTGGCTCGTCTGGGCTTGAAACTCTGGGTTACGTGCGCGGTCTGGCGTTCTCACCTGATTCCAGCCGCCTGTACGCGCTGTCCAACGCCGACCGCGCCGTCTACGCGTTCTCCCGCTCCAGTGAAGCCTGGACACTGGCCTTCCGCTCGTCACTGGATGCTTTCCCATGCGGAACGCTATCCGTACTCAAGGCCCTTGCCATCAACCAGGACGGCTCCGCGCTTGCCCTAGCGGCGGCCGGGTCTGACGCGATCATCATCCTTGATGTCGGATCAAGTGCCCTGACCTGGCGAGGGCAAGCCAGACTCTCGGACGGATTCTCCGGCCTCGATTATCCCCAGGCATTGGCATTCTCGCCAGACGGAGCACGGCTCGCAGTCGCCTGCAAGGATTCCGCGTCAATAATGCTCTTCGATTCGTTCGTAATCGAAACTGCATCTTCCACGTTGTACAACGCAGGTAACGGATTTTCAGGCGTCCCCCTTGCACTGACCTTTACGGGCGACGGCGCGGCGATCGGTATAGGAGTCGCGGACGGCCTGGTCGTCTTGCGCTTGCCAGCCGGTCTGGAGCCGGCTTCGTTCGGGCGCTTCGATGCCGCTGATACGCCTGCGTTGGCCACTCCGCTCGGCCTGGCCTTCGCCGATGACGCATTCTATGCCGCCAGCCCCGACGGCGCAGCCCTGGTTATCGTCGGAAAACCAGCTCCCTGACGCCGTGACAGGCTAAACATCTTGAAATTTGTATTGACAAAAGGCCCCGTGCTGCCTACCTTTGATTTTGACTGGGATCCCGCAAAGAACGAACAGCTGATCGCAACACGGGGGATAAGTTTTGATCAGGTCGTAGCAACTATAGGTACGGCAGACGATCTTGGGGTAATGCCAAACATGGCTCGACCCGGTCAGTTGCTATTCATCGTTCGCATCAATGAGTATACATGCGCATGCCCGGCTGTCCCGACTGAAACGGGGTTTTTCCTTAAAACGATATACCCAAGCCGGAAATTACATAAGCGTTTTGGAGGGCAATAATGACATTCCCCGGTGACCCTGATTTTAAGTATATCGATGAGGACGAGCGGCGATTGATTGAAGATATAGAAGAGCACAGCGATGAATGGCAACCCATGCAAGGCAAGGCACTCGCCGACATGAGGACAAAGCTGGCGGTAGCGGCTAAAAACACCATGGCAAGGCTGGAAAATAAGACTGAGCGCATGAACATCCGCATGACCCAACGGGATATGGCAAACCTGAAAATAACCGCTGCCCGGGAAGGGCTTCCCTACCAATCTCTGGTTACCAGCATACTGCACAAGTTCACTGAAGGCCGACTTGTCGATATTGAGGAAGCCAGGAAGGTTTTACGGGAGTAATTGATACAATCGGCTGCTTTTTTTAATGCTGTCCGCAACTTTCTGGCTATGTTATTGTCTAGGTATAGGGCTGTTTAGTCAGAATTTTGTCATGCGAGTCATAGATCGTAAGGGAAGGTAGCCGTGTATAAATTAGCAAGCCTGACGCTGAGGGATGTCCTCGTACAGAGTACGGCATCCTATGCCGAACGTCCCGCGCTCGGAACTGTAGACGGCTCGACCGTCGTGCACTACAAGGACCTCGGTCCGCTGGCCGCTGTACTCGTGAAGAGTCTTCTGTCCCAAGGCCTGGCCAAGGGCGACCGCGTAGTCCTGCTTTCAGAAAACAGGCCGGAATGGGGCGTGGCCTATCTCGGCATCACCGCGGCCGGCCTCGTCGTCGTGCCGATATTGACCGACTTCAATCCGGAGCAGATCACCAATATCGTAAAGCACTCTGAGGCCAGGGTCGTCGTGGTTTCAGAGAGGCTCCGAGCTAAGCTCGGCGACTACTCCGGCGCCACCATCGCCGTAGAGTCGCTCGCGTCCGCGGAAAACCGCGCGGCAGCCGTTTCCATCGACACAAGAGCGTCGTTCCCGCCGGTCGCAGAAGACTCGCTCGCGGCCATCTTGTACACCTCGGGCACGACGGGTAACTCCAAGGGCGTGATGCTGTCGCACAAGAACCTCATCTCCAACGTGATAGCGACCAGGTCGATAATCCGGATGCACCGCCTGGATAGGCTACTGTCTATCCTTCCCTTGGCCCATACCTATGAGTGCACGCTGGGCTTCCTCAACGGCGTCACGCAGGGTTCATCCAACTGGTACCTAGACAAGCCGCCTGTGGCCTCGGTGCTGCTTCCGGCGCTCAAGAAGATCAAGCCGACCATCATGCTGTCGGTGCCGCTGATCATTGAGAAGATTTACCGCGCGAGCGTATTGCCCAAGCTCCAGAAAATGGGCGCATACCAGAAGGAATCGCTCAGGCCCATACTCCACCGCGTGGCCGGCCTCAAGCTCAAGAAGACCTTCGGAGGGCATCTGCGCTTCTTCGGCATAGGCGGCTCCAGCGTGGCGCCGGACGTTGAAGCCTTCCTCTTGCAGGCTCATTTCCCCTATGCCATAGGCTACGGCCTGACGGAGACTGCGCCGCTTCTGGCCGGCTCACCGCCGTTCAGCACGGTCCTGCGTTCCACCGGCCCCGCGCTCAAGGGCGTCGAGCTACGCATAGCGGACCCCAAACCCGACACGGGTGAAGGCGAGATCCAGGCCCGCGGCCCCAACGTTATGCAGGGCTACTACAAGGATCCCGCAAAGACCGCCGAGGTATTCACCAAGGACGGTTGGTTCCGCACCGGCGACCTTGGCATCTTCGATGCCAAGAGCAGGCTCTTCATCCGCGGCAGGCTCAAGACTATGATCCTGGGCGCATCGGGCGAGAACATCTACCCCGAGGAAATCGAGGCGCTGATAAACAAATCCGCGTACGTCGCCGAATCGCTGGTACTCAGCGAGGGTTCTGGCCTTACGGCCATGGTCCAGCTCAAGCAGGAAGTCATAGACGACCTCAAGGCCAAGGCCAAGGACAGCATCGAGGACTTCGAGCGGGCATCCGAGGAAGTGTTGGAGTTCGTCCGCAAGGAAGTGAACCAGGGCCTGGCCGCCTTCAGCAAGGTCTCCAAGGTAATCCTCCACCACGAACCCTTCGAGAAGACCCCAACGCAGAAGATAAAGCGTTTCTTGTATTCGCTTACGAGCCACAAGCATGAGGTTTCCGACAAGCCCGAGGGAGTCGACCCGAAGTAACGAAGCCGGTTCCTGTTATATCCGTACAAGCAACGGGCCCTCCCTTCAACTGAAGGGAGGGCCCGCTCGTTATTGAGGCTTTCGTTAGTACGTCCCGGCAAGTAGCGCTTTCCTGAGGAGTCCCCTCAGTATCTGCACCTTGTACCGGTTCCTCTCCAGAGGGAACACCTGCTTGGCCGCGACAGCTCCCGCGATCTCGGCGGTCTCTTCGTTTGCCGTCTTGCCGATCAGTATTTCCTCGACATTAACGGCGCGCAGCGGTATCGGCGCCACCGCGCCGAACACTATCCTGGCGTCCTTGATCTTAGCGCCGTCAAATGTGAGGGCAGAGGCAACGCTAACGATAGGAAAATCGATAGAATTGCGGATTCTGAATTTCTGAAAACTGAAGCGAGTACCAGACTTAGGCGCCGGCACGAAGATTTCCGTTACAAGTTCGTCCACCTCCAGCACCGTCGTCGTCATGATGCCTACGGTAAAGAAATCCTCGGCGGCTATAGTCCGCTTCGTCGTCTTGATGCTCGCTCCGAGCGCGACCAAGGCAGGCGCTACATCGGAGGCGTTCACCGCGACGCAACTGCAATCAAGACAACGATGGGCTTCGATGCTTACCTTGCCGTCCTCCAGCGTTACGTAGTCTTCAGTATCCAGACAGCGATTACGTGGAGCTACTTCATTGACGCCGACCCTGTCTGATGACTTGAACGCGTCATTGTTGATCCCCCGGAGCGTCTCCCTGGCGACTTCAATTCCGGAATCATCCAGCTTCTTGCCCGAGAGGAAGGCCGTTATGGTACGCGCCGCTTTCCTGCCCGCCGCTATAGCCTCGACGGCCGTCGCCGGCCCGGTCACCACGTCGCCGCCGGCGAATACGCCGGCCACGCTGGTCTGGAAGGTTTCAGCGTCCGCGTCGATGCCGTTCCACTTTGTCAGCTTGATCTCGCCATAGGATTTGTTGTCGAGGCCCAGCAAGTTCTGGTCCTGGCCGATGGCCGAGATCACCCAGTCGGCCTTGACCAGATGTTCGCTGCCTTTGATCTCTACGGGGCGAGGCCTTCCTGAAGCGTCAGGCTCGCCCAGCTTCATCGTGCAGCATTCAAGGCCAACGAGTTTCTTTCCTTCCACGACTGCCTTCTTCGGCGCGACGAGGAACTGCAACTCGATGCCTTCTTTTTTGGCGTCCTCTATCTCCTCATCCTCGGCGGGCATCTCGTCCCGCGTGCGTCGATACAGGAGCACTACCTTCTTCGCGCCGCAACGAAGCGCCGTCCTGGCGGCATCGATGGCGGTATTGCCGCCGCCTACGACGGCGACCACGCCATTGAGGACGGGCGGCCCGTTCCATTTGACGCCCTCGAGGAACGAAATGCCCGGAACGATATTCTGGTTGCTCTCGTTCTCTATGCCCATGCCCTTGGCTACCCAAGAACCCATGGCCAGGAAGATGGCGTTGTAGCCCTCTTTCTTGAGGCTATCGAGAGTAAAATCCTTGCCTAGCGTCTGCCCGGACTTCGCGACTATATCGTGTGAAAGCAGGAACTCCAGCTCCCGCTCCAGGACGCCCTGCGAGAGCCTGAAATCGGGTATGCCGTAGCGGAGCATGCCGCCGAGCTTGGGCTGCTTGTCGTATATCACGACGCCGTAGCCCCGCTGCCGAAGATAGTGAGCGCAGGAGAGGCCCGCCGGTCCGCCGCCTACTATGGCGACCTTCTTGCCGTTATCCTTGACGGGCGGCGCCTTATACGCCTTGGCATGCTCGAGTATGTAATCGCCGACGCGGCGCTCCACGGCCCTTATCGATACGGCGCTGTCCTGCTCCGTGCGATTGCAACCTTGTTCGCAGAAATGCGGGCACACGCGGCCGGTTATGGCCGGCATGGGGTTGCTCTCAAGGATGATGCGCCCGGCTTCTTCGATCTTGCCTTCGCGAATCTTTTCCATAT
>CAZNCK010000162.1:0-6578 GCA_964571545.1 uncultured Treponemataceae bacterium
AAGAGCCTGAAGCCCCGCGGTATCGCCCCGCGCTATGAGCTCCGCGATGGTGGGCTCTACTGGTACAATGGGTGCGGGCGCGGGCGCGGCTTGAGGCGCGGCAGGCTCCGGCGCTGATACGCACGAGCCGAGTATCAGCGTACAAGCGAGTACGAACAGCGTTTGCTTCATCTTCACGGTATATTCCTTCCAGGGTCAACGCTAACACAACGCGATCAAGGGATTAGTCCGGGGCTTTTAAAAGCCTTCTTTTAATAATCGGAATCGCGTATCCTTAGCTTAACAAACGACCGCGGCTTTCGTTTCAGGAGGCCTGCGTAACAATGAGGGAGCCCATCGTGCGAATAGGATTCTGTGTACCGATGAATGAGGTCTGGACCGAGGCCGCCTCCGAGCTTGAACATGAATTTGGCGACTCTATAGGCGTTATACGCGGAATCGAGCCTAGCCTGGCTGCTTTTTCCGGACTCGACGCCGTCATAGCCAATGTCATTGACCGATCCTACTACGAGAAGACGACAGGGTTGAAGGCCGTATTCGTGCCCTTCGTAGGCGTCAACCACTTGCCCGCGGATCTGCTCATCGAGCGCGGCGTGTCGGTGTTCAATTGCCACGGCAACGCCGAGAGCGTGGCCGAGCGCGCCCTTGCCCTGGCGCTGGCCGGTTTCGGGCGCATCATCGAGTTTCACAACGACCTCAGGGCTGAAACCTGGCATGGGTTCTGGGTAAACAAGGGCCGAGAGGATTTCTGGCACTCGATATTCAGGAAACGTTGCGCCGTACTCGGGGTCGGAGCCATAGGCGAGACCCTGGCGCGCTTGCTCAAGGCCTTCGACTGCCATGTAACAGGGTATCGCCGCAAGACCGGCTCTCCCGTTCCCGCTCACTTCGACGAGGTGACCACGGACCTGCGCGCGGCCGTATCAGGCGCTGACATCGTGTTTATAGCGCTGCCGCTGACCGATGCGACCCGTGGACTCGTCGGGGCCGCCGAGCTGGAGGCCATGCGGGGAGCCTACCTAGTCAATGTTGGTCGTGGCGAGGTGGTCGACGAGTCCGCCCTGTATTCAGCGCTTAAAGACGGAACCCTGTCGGGCGCCGGCATCGACGTATGGTACACCTACCCCAAGGGCGGCTCTGTCATTGGCGCGCCTTCGCGGTTCCCCATACATCAGTTGCCCAACGTCGTGTTATCGCCGCACGTGGCGGGCTCCACCTGGGAGGCCGTGGACATCAACGTGCGGCAGACCATAGACAACCTCAAGCTATGGATACACACCGGTGACGCCCATCACCGCGTAGATCTGGCCGCTTCGTACTGAACGCCTACCTGAACAGGCTACGCGGCGCCTCTACCAACAGGTCGGGGTAGTCGCGGTAGGCATTCATCACATCGTACAGCAGCTCGAACGAGGACGTTTCCCGGTCGAAGGCCAGAAACGGTATTGATTCGAGGAGCCGTGCGCCTGGCAGGGCGTCCCCGAGCGCGAACACCGTCTCCAGGTCTTGCCTGTCCCGTAGCGAGACCAGGGCCAACGCTTCAGAGGTAGTGGCAAAAAAGGTTCTTACCTGGAAATCGGGCTGGGGATCCAGTGAATACAGCCGCGACAGCTCAAAGTAATGCTCGGGCATTGAAAACGCGTCGGTAAGCTTTTCAACCATGGCAGCGGGCGGTATGCTGGCATCGGAGCTCAGTACCAGCTGCCAGAGGCAGTAAGGATTCTCCTTGCGCAGGTCTTTTGCCGCCCTAACCATCCTCGCTATACTTTCAGGGTCGTCGGCGTCCAGGAGTAGCGTTACGGACGAGGCAAGTTTTTCGGGCGCGACGAGTAGCGCATCCAGGTTGGCGCGTATCCTAAGATCCGCGAACGATACGAACCCGCCCCGACCGGCCTTGAAGCAAGGCGCTACCGGCGAGCCCCAGGCCACATCGAAGCTCTCCTCGAAGTCCGCCACGGCGTCCAGCAGGTCGTCCTCATCCATCCAGTCGGTCTCCACCACCCAGTATGGAGGGCGTTCCAGGTATTCCTTGATACCGTACTCCGCGGACGCTGCGCGCAGTATCGAGCCCGGCGACACGGGCATGGGCCGCAGTTCGGCGTCCTGGCCCATGCCTATCATCCCCAGGTAATCGAAGGTCTCTATTGTGGTATCATAGTCGTCGTGGGGCAGCCCCAGATACACATCGGGCTTGACTATGATGCCCTGAGTCCACAGGAGGCGCGCGCCTCGTTCCAGCCCGTCCCGGTCCAGCCTCATGCCAACGGCCTCAAGGGCCTTGGGATTGACGCTGCCCAGGTCCGCTCCTACCGCCACGAAGGATGCGTCGGAAAGAAGCTTTACGAATTCGTCGTCCAGAAGCGCGGGGTCGAACCTGGCAGCCAGAGCCACGCCTGATTCGTTTGCCGCCGCGAGCGCCTTGACGAAGGCCTTAAAGTCTGGCCGCTCGTCCAGGCGCGGATCGACGAAGCGGGCCTCGTCAGCGCCTTTTTCAGACGCGAGCCTGAGCACGCGCGGCGCGATCTCTCGTTGGAAATATCTGGGCGTCGAGGCTCCGCGGCCGATGAAGGTCGGCGTCATTGTTGAGCCGCGGGCGCTTTCTATCAGTACCGGTTTGTCCGGCGTCACGGAGAGGGCGCCAGACAGGTAAGGGTCGGGCATCGTCTGTAGGTCAAGCGGGGCAGACATAGCATAACGTTGTTTCAGCGATCTGGCGGCCAGGTCGGCGATCAGATCGAGGAAGGGGCCCTCCGGTTCGCCTTCGATGAGAGCGTCAAAGGCTTGAGCCTTGAATACGGGCATCCCTTGGGAAATCTCCGGCCCGAAGGCGGCAAAATGCGTGGCCGGCATGACTGCTCTAAGCCGCTTGGCCAACCACAGGCTGCGCTCAAGGTTCCAGTCGAAAAGCGAAAATAGCATGAGCTCTGCGCCTGAGCGCATCGCGGCCGCGGCGATGGCCGCATCGCCGCCGAAGTCCGCGGTTTTCTGATCGAGCAAGGCCCAGTCGTCGCGCCTAAGCGCTCCCCTGGACTCGGCCCAGGACATCATCCTGGCCGCGCTCAAGGGTACATTATCACGGGCGCCGTCTCCTGACGGATCCTGTCTGGGTAGTTGTATACAAAGGATTTTCATGTCGTGGATACGCGCTCCGGGCCGCTATGGCGGTATGTTCTAGAATACCCCGGAAACGCAGACCTCGCATAGGCTCCTGTAGGGAACCGAGTTCGGAAAGCCGCCAAGGATGGTCGACCAGTCGCCCTTCAGGGTAGGCGACTCGAGCGCTGTCTGGAGGCGATCCATGTACTCGTCGCGAGGCACGCTCTTGCCTCCGAGCGACTCCACATGGGCCGTGCGAACTTGGCTGTCTACGAGCGTGAAGCCGGCTTCGGCGAGAGCCCACACGAACGGTATAAACGCGGCCTTCGAGGCGTCCGCTTCGAGGCTGAACATCGACTCGCCGAAGAACGCCGAGCCAAGGGAGATGCCGTAGAGACCTCCAACGAGCCGTTCGCCCCGCCAGGCTTCCACCGAATGCGCATAACCGAGTTCGTGGAGCCTGACATAGCCCTGGATCATGTCGCTCGTGATCCACGTGCCCCTCTGCCCCGGTCTCGGCGTTGCCGAGCAGGCCCGAATCACGTCGCCGAAGGCGGTATCCAGCTTCAGTTCAAAGCGACGCTTCTTCAGTATCTTGCGCATGGTGGCGGAAACATGAAGTTCACCGGGCACGAGGATGAAGCGGGGGTCCGGACTCCACCACACGATGGGATCCTCGTCGTTGAACCAGGGGAACACGCCCTGCCGGTACGCCGACAGGATCATTCCCGGCGACAGGTTACCCCCGGTGCACAGCACGCCGTCGGGCGAGGTCGCGTCGAGCGGGGGAAAGCCGAACAACTCCTCTTCGCCGAGCCACGGGAATCGCGGATCGGACCGGTTGCCCCGGTGGCGTGAAAGGCGAGGCACGCAGCGCTGCCGCTAGGCCATGTCAATGACGATTTCACCGTCCCTGACGTCGGCCTTGGCCGATCCGCCGTCCTTGAGCCTGCCGAACAGCACCTCGTCTACGAACCAGGTCTTGATCTTGTCCTCGACGACGCGGTTGACGTTTCGTGCGCCGAATTCGTCGCTGTAACCGAGCTCGGCCAGCTTCTTGACGCAGGCTTCCGATGCTTCCAGCTTTACCTTCTTGTCGGCGAGCTGGGCTCGGAAATCGTCCAGAGCCTTGAGCACTATGCGCTCTATGACCGGCTCGGGCAGGCGACCAAAGCGCACCACCGCGTCCAGGCGGTTTCGGAACTCGGGCGTAAACGCCTTCTGCACCGCGTCGTCTATCGCCGCCTCGGTAAAGGCCCGTTCGCCGAAGCCTATCATGGGCTTGCCGATGTCGCGGGCTCCGGCGTTGCTCGTCATTATAAGCACGACGTTGCGGAAATCCGCCTTGCGTCCCTGGTTGTCTGTGAGCGTGGCGTAATCCATGATGGACAAGAGAATATTGAACACATCCGGGTGCGCCTTCTCTATTTCATCCAGCAGAACCACCGCATGCGGCGTCTTGCGTATCGCGTCGGTGAGGAGACCGCCTTCCTCGTAGCCTACATAACCGGGCGGCGAGCCGATGAGTCGGCTGACCGTGTGTTTTTCCTGGTATTCGCTCATGTCGAATCGATGCAACGCCACGCCGAGGGTGTCAGCGAGCCTGCGCGCCAGCTCTGTCTTGCCGACGCCGGTGGGGCCGACGAACAGGAAGTTGGCCACCGGTTTGTCCGCCGCGCGGAAACCGGCCCTGCCGCGCTTGACGGCCTTGGCCACCATCTCCACGGCTGAATCCTGTCCAAAAACGCTGGCCTTCAGGTCCGATTCCAGCGATACGAGCCTATCGCGCTCGCCCTGGGTCACGCTTTTCTCCGGTATGCGCGCTATTTTAGCTACGACCGTCTCTATTTCAGCACGGCCTATGGCCAGCGTTTTGGTCGAGGTTTCAGCGGTTTCGGTTCCCGCCGCGACAGGCGCGTCGGCAGCCGCCGGGGCGACGCCCGGCGCCGCTTCCTCGGCCTTATACGCGCGGATGCGGGCCCACGCGCCGGCTTCGTCTATCACGTCTATGGCCTTATCCGGTAGGCGACGTTCGGTGATGAACTGAGCCGACAGCTTGGCCGCCATCTCTATGGCTTCGTCGGAGTACACCACATCGTGGTATTCCTCGTACTTGGATTTGAGTCCCTTGAGTATCTCTATGGCTTCGGCAACCGTTGGCTCGACGATGTCTATCTTCTGGAAGCGGCGTGACAGGGCGCGGTCCTTGTCGAAGAATTTGTTATACTCTTCGTAGGTCGTGGAGCCAATGCATCGGAGCTTGCCGGAGGTCAGCGCGGGCTTGAGTAGGTTTGAGGCGTCCATTGACCCGCCGGAAACTGCGCCCGCTCCGACTATGGTATGGATCTCGTCTATGAACAGTATGGCCTTTTCCTTCTTGAGCAGCTCGTCCACCACGCGCTTGATGCGTTCCTCGAAATCGCCACGGAACTTGGTGCCCGCTATGATGGAACCCATGTCCAGTGAATAGATGGTGTAGTCGCGCAGACGCGGCGGCACCTTACCGTCTACGATGCGCTGGGCCAGGCCCTCGGTGATGGCCGTCTTGCCTACGCCCGCGTCGCCGACGTGAATGGGATTGTTCTTGAGTCTGCGGCACAGCACCTGCACGGTGCGCTCTATCTCTGAATCGCGGCCTATGACCGGTTCCAGCCTGCCCTCACGGGCCGCCTTGGTCAGGTCGGTGGTGAATTTGTCTAAAGCGCCGGCCCGAACCGTGGCGCGAGGCTTCTGGCGAGCGCCTGGCTCATCCTCGTCCTCTTCGTCGGGCGCGGAAAAGGGGCCCCCGAGAGCGCCGTCAGCCGAGCGCGCGGCCCCATCCTCGCCGGATTCAGCCTCGCTCAGATCCACGTCCAATCCGTGAGAAATGACCTCCAGGAGATGCAACCTGTTGACGCCGGCCTTGCGCAGGTAGTACGCGGAGTAGTTGCGTTCCTCGTCGAACAGCGACACGAGTATCTCCGGAATGCCCACCTCGGTCTTTCCGGAACCCTGGGACTGCAGCACCGCGCGCTCTATGACGCTCTGGAAGCCCGCCGTCTGTATGGGCTCCTGGTCCTTGACCGCCGGGATTTTCTGCTCGAAGTACGATTCCATCCCGACCTTGATGTGGTCGATGTCGGCTTCACAGGCTTCCAGTATGGATCGTACCTGCTCGAACGACAGCGAGGCGTACAGGATGTGCTCGGGCGTCAGGTACTCGTGTCCCCTGAGCTTGGCCTCGTTGTACGCGGCGTTGAATATCGCTTGAACCTGCTGGCTTACCTTCATGTTTCCCTTAGGCCTTTTCCATCGTGCATTTGAGCGGGAAGCCGTTCTCCCTCGCCATCGTATGCACGCGATTGATCTTGGTGGCGGCTATGTCGTAGGTAAACGTTCCCACGACACCCCGTCCCTTCCTGTGCACGTCGTACATTATACGCGTCGCCTCGAGAATCCCCCTGTGAAATACGGACATTATAACGGCTACGACGAACTCCATC
>CAZNCK010000163.1:0-6222 GCA_964571545.1 uncultured Treponemataceae bacterium
ATTTTGCGCTCGTCAACGTCGAGGTAGCGGCTCCTACCCGCATGGAATACGGCGGCAAGGTCTACAATATCTTCATAGCCAATGCCAAAGCCACGCTGCGCATAGTCAGGGCCGACGGCACCATAGTCTTCGCCAAGGCCAGGGACGGCGTCAGGGGGCAGGGCGGCACCGAGCAAACAGCCATCGATGACTGTCTCGTCAAGATTCGCGACGAGTTGACGGCAATTATTTCTGCCGAGTCGGCAACAATCAAGAGGGCTTTTTTGGAGTAAAATCCGGCCTGGACACGAGGCGGGCGCGCGTCAGCTTTCCAAAACCGCGACGGGCCGCCTCGATGCCGGCTTTTTCCACTCTCGCCGCGCGGTCGCCTGGCTCTTCGAAGAGGCTTCCCTGCCCCACCGTTGTTTTGTCAAGCCCCGTCAGACCAAGACCTATCAAGCGCAGGGGCCGACCGTTCCACTTCCGGTACAGCAAGGCTTTGGCTAGGTCGTACACGCCGCTCGATCCAGTAAAAGGCTCGGGTCGCGTCTCCTGGACACTGAGCGTCTCAAAATCGCCATAGCGCAACTTCAATGCGACGCAGCAGGAACACGCCCCTTCAGCGTACAATCTCGCAATGAGCTCCTCGGCCATGCCCAGCAGCCTCTCTTCTAAAATGCCATAATCGCTGACATCCTTCTCAAAGGTCGTTTCGGTGCTCACTGATCTGGATTTTGTCTCTCCGGAATACATGCCGGGGTCGATACCCCGTGCGGCTTTGTAGATAAAATCGCCTCCGGCCTTGCCCAAAATCGACAACAGACTCTCCGGCGTCAGAGCCAGCACGCGTTCCATCGTATCGATACCGAGTTCCGCAAGACGTTCCCGCGTCCTGGGTCCGACGCCCCAGAGGTCCTTGAGGCGTAGATTCTTCATGAACTCCGCTTCACCGCCTTCCGGTACGACTACGAGACCGGCCGGTTTCATCGTACCTGAGGCAATTTTGGCCACATAGCGGTTCGAGGCGATACCTATGGATATGGAGAGTCCTGTTTCGACGCGTACCTTGTCTCGTATCATTGCGGCGGCATCGGCGGGGTGGCCCCAGAGGCGCTCGGTGCCGCTCATATCCAGGCTCGCTTCATCGATGGAGACCCTCACCAAGTCCGGCGTAAAATATTCAAAAACGGCGAGAACGAGGGTTGAAAGCTCCGCGTAGCGCGCCATTCTGACAGGCTTGAACACGGCTTCTGGACACAGGCGGAACGCCTCGGATATAGGCATCGCCGAATGGACGCCAAAGCGGCGCGCCTCATAAGAGCAGGTCGAGACGACCCCTCGGTGCCCCGGAGTCGCGCCTACAACGACTGGTTTGCCCGCTATTGATGGGTCGTCAAGCACCTCCGCCGCGGCGAAAAAAGCGTCAAGGTCGATATGGAAGAAGATACTCATGAACTACCGGGGGCAAGTCTGACGGCCGCTTCGGCGACTGCGCAGAGCAGAGCGCCCAATAACCAGAACAGGGCGGTCCGATGTCCGCGACGTATACGTGACGCGGATGAAACGGAAATATTTATCCAAAGACCGAACGGGGCCACGAACGCAGCTGTGGCAACGAGGCCACGAAGCCCCGCGTCGAGCATGGCTGACGCGACGCTTCCCGGGCCGCCTGATGCCGCTCCTATAGCGGCTACGACACGGGGGGCGAAAAACGGCAAGGCAACGGCTCCGACAACGACGAGCCCCAGGGCAGCCGTGGCGGCCGTGCCTGAGGAAACCAGCGCGAGCGCCATCGCGACGAGCAAAAACGGCACGACCGCGGGAAACAGCATCAGCGCGACGAGCGCGTCGACGAAGAACAGCGCGAGAGCCGCCCGCGCCGCGTCGACACGGCGATGATCCACGAGGAGTCCGGCCTTGGAGGCAAGCCCCGAAACCGCATAGTACACAGATATGGTTCCAAGCACGCGAATAACAAGCGCAAGCGCGACCGATAAAGAGAGGCCATCCCGCGAGACTACGGCTTCCGGGCCAAACAGAACGCCGGTCGCGGCGAAAACTCCGGCTGACAAGGCCTTGGATCCCAGGAGCGCGACCAACGAAAATCCGAAGGCGGCGAGCGCCTCGCCGGCAACAGCCTTGGATGAAACGGTACGATGAGGCCCTCTGAGCCAGCCAAGAGCCAGGGCAAGGGCCAAAGCGGCCAAGGAAAGCAACGTTGATGCGACAATGACGGCATCAGTCAGGGTAACCATTCCGAATGGCAGGGGATACCTGAGGTACGTGACATCATCACCCGACACCGAAATACCCTGGCGCGCCTTGGAATAATCTCCGAGTACCGCGTGTGAAAAGGCTAAGGCAAAAGACGCGAGATCGACGAGCTCGCCTTCTGGGGGCCGAACGCCGATCTGTGGCGACGATAGTCCAAGCGAGGGAACTCCCGCTTCGAGCCAGCTTGAGAGAGCCGCGGAACCGGAAGACAAACCTGATGCCGCGTAAAAATCCATTACAGGAACTTCGTCGGGGGCGACGCCTGTCGATCGGGAGGCAAAACGGGCCGCTTCGAGTACTCGAAGCGGCGTAGCGTGCTTCCATGACGCGGCATGAAGCGTGAGAGCCACGGGAGGGCCATCGAGATCCAGTATGAGGGCGGCCTCTACTCCGAGATCCAGGAGGGCGCCGCGTACGCGCAGGCTCCTGAATAGCGGATCGCCGGGAGAAGGCAGGGCTTCTGGAGCCTCATCGTCGATTAGCAAGAGGTACACAGTGCCTGACGAGAGTACCGCAGCGGTAATGGCCGGAACATCAGTAAACAGCTCCAGTATCGAGAGCCAGGCCGCCTCTGACCAGCGGCCC
The DNA here is from genome assembly GCA_964571545.1 of uncultured Treponemataceae bacterium. Classification (GTDB taxonomy): domain Bacteria; phylum Spirochaetota; class Spirochaetia; order Treponematales; family UBA12059; genus SZUA-370. The sequence goes on from CAZNCK010000163.1 coordinate 2,839, forward strand.
TTCCCCTCCCCTGTCATAGATGCGACAATAGCCATATAAGGAGCGGAGTTTCCTATGGCATAACCTGCGACAATATCAGAGGCTCCGGCCAGCTCCGCCTTGCGCACCAAGCCAGCATCGTCCCGAGCGACAAGAACCTTGGCGAACCGCTCGGCGCCGTCACGGGACGTTGATATAAGCGCTTGCTGAAAATCGGCTATCGATGCATTGGCCCCGGGCACTTGCGCTCCCGCAAAACGGGGGGAAAGCGATGCTGAGGCAATGAGCGCTAATGCGAAGCTAAGCCTTGGCCGAAACATGACGTAGGGGATAGTAGGGTCGAGGTCAATACTGGTCAATACCGTCTAACACGGGACCGGAGCCCCGATCTGCGGCAAGTTCGATGCAACCGATCCTCGTGGCTACGAAACGCATGCTCGAAGCGCATGCAAACAAATTAGGAGGGCTAACTCTGATGGGGTCGCAAGAACGCAAAGCATCTATAGAGCTACCCGTCAAGGTAGTCCTCACGGACCTGGGCACGACATACTTTATTAAAAACAATAAAAAACTGCGAAAATTCAAGCTCGCTGACAATGTAGAGGAATACGGCATACTCCTGGAGCACTTCACGCCCTCAAGTCTCCAGCGAATGATGCTCATCGACTATGTTTCCAAGATTGAACTCTCGGAAAGCGAATTTGTGAAAATCAGGCAGGAAGTGATGGACATCTCCAAGCTCATCACGTACTCAATGATGTACCGACAGTACGATGCCTATATTTTCCAGCGGGTGCTCGCCAGTGATGTCATCAAAAACTGGAACCGCAAGAATCCTGCAAATACCATAGACGAAAAGACGAAGATCAACGACACCTATCTCCTGAACGCAAACCTTGAAAAGGAAAAGGAAATAGAAGAAATCAAACGCTCCATCCTGGCGCCGATGTACACGTACATCAACAGGAACTCCAACCTCTTGCCTGAAGAAAAAAACATCCAACTCCTCCTCTCAGAAAAATTTCTCAATACCTTGAGAGCCTTCAGCTGGTTCATCATAGCTAAATTCAAGGGAGCCGACGGTTACGACACCCTAATCAAAGATATCCGCACGAGCCTCGCCGAATACATGGAAAAAGCCAAGATCGCCGAATATGTGGCGCTCAATGTGATGGAGCTTTCCGCCAACGCCGAGAATAACAACCTGAAACGTGAGGCCAAGACCATTTTCAAGGGCGCCGTAGATATGAATGCCGTACTGTTCGACCCCAATGTCAGACGGCAGGTGCTTGAATCCCTTAAGCGCAAGGGCGAATTGGTCTCAATATCCTGGAAGCTCGGTTCTCGCGGCTCATCCATAGGCACGCAGGGAAAGTTGCAGATAACAATCTATAACAAGGAATCGGAGTACCAGAAAATCAAGGAATCATTCGACGAAAAAAAACACGCGGATCTTAAAAAACGGACGCTTCAAGACTTCTACAAGGAACTGCCTGAGGGTGAATCGAATACCGACCTGGGTCTGTACTACTTGTCATACCTGTCCGAGGCCTGCGAGAAGGTCAATGTCAAATTTGAGTCCTTTGTTAGCCAGGTTTCCGGCTCTGATCTGATCGTCGTAACGATGGCAATCAACCTCTGAGTTCAGTTGTGCCATCACTTTTAAATTTCGCCTGAGCTGACCTCCGTTGCGGTTTATTGACAGAGATTGTTGTTTCATATAGCTTTGTCTATTGAACGGAGGATTATAACCGATGGCAAAGATCAAGTACGTTTATTATTTTGGTGACGGCAAAGCCGAAGGCGATGCCAAGATGAAAGAGGTTCTGGGCGGCAAGGGTGCCAACCTCGCCGAGATGACTAATCTCGGCATTCCCGTCCCCCCTGGATTCACTGTCTCTACCGACGTATGCGCAGCTTTCTACGAAAACAAGCGCAAGTACCCCGAGGGCCTCGAAGCCGAGGTAGCCGAGCACCTCGCCCGCCTTGAAAAATCCATGGGCAAGAAGCTGGGTGACTCCGTAGACCCGCTCCTCGTTTCCGTCCGTTCCGGCGCCGCCCAGTCTATGCCCGGCATGATGGACACCATCTTGAACCTCGGCCTCAACGACAAGGCTGTCGAAGGCCTCGCCAAGAAAACCGGCAATCCCCGCTTCGCGTATGACTCCTATCGCCGCTTCATCCAGATGTACGGCGACGTCGTCCTCGAGTGTCCCCATGAAGAGTTCGAGCACGCGCTTTCTTCCGCCAAGAAAGCCAAGAAGGTAGAGCTTGACACCGCCTTGTCCGCCGATGACCTCAAGAAGCTCGTCGAGACCTACAAGGCCATCGTAAAAAAGGCCACCAAGAAAGACTTTCCCCAGGATCCCAAAGAGCAGATGTTCGGCGCCATGGGCGCGGTCTTCGGTTCCTGGATGAACGAGAGGGCAATCAAGTACCGCGACCTCAACGGCATCAAGAACCTTAAGGGAACAGCGGTCACCGTCCAGTCGATGGTGTTCGGCAACTGGGGCGACGATTCCGGCACCGGCGTATGCTTCAGCCGCGACCCGTCTACCGGCAAAAATGAGTTCTATGGCGAATTCCTGATGAACGCCCAAGGCGAGGACGTCGTAGCCGGTATCCGCACTCCCGAGAAAATCGCCACGCTGGCCAAGAAGAACGCGGCCGTCTACAAGCAGCTCGTCGGCTTCAAGGATTCCCTCGAGAAGCATTTCCGCGACATGCAGGACATGGAATTCACCGTTCAGCAGGGCAAGCTCTTCATCCTCCAGACCCGCAACGGCAAGCGCACCGGCGCGGCGGCCGTCAAGATCGCGGTTGAGATGGTAGCCGAGAAGCTGATCACCAAGGATGAATCGATCCTCCGTGTTTCTCCCGACCACATCGACCAGATGTTGCCCCCCGCCATCGATCCAAAAGCGGTCAAGGCAGCCAAGCCCTTGGCCAAGGGCCTCAACGCCTCTCCTGGAGCCGCTTGCGGTCAGGTGGTGTTCAGCGCCGCCGAAGCCGAAGCCTGGGCACTGACCGGCAAGAAAGTCCTTCTCGTTCGCAAGGACACCAGCCCCGAGGATATCGGCGGCATGGTCGTAGCAGAAGGCATCCTGACCGCTACGGGCGGTATGACCAGCCACGCGGCCGTCGTCGCCCGCGGCATGGGCACCCCCTGCGTTTCCGGAGCCCAGGCCCTCAGCATCGTCGGCAAAATAGCGACGGTCGCCGGCATCAAGTTCAAGGAAGGCGACTGGATGACGATCGACGGCTCCACCGGCGCGATCTACCAGGGTCAGATGCCGCTCGTCGCGGCAAAAATCGGCAAGGAGCTCGAAACGTTCCTGTCCTGGGCCGATGCCGTACGCGAGGGTTCAGTCCGAGGCGCCATCAAGGGCTTCAACGTCCGCACCA
>CAZNCK010000163.1:6232-6472 GCA_964571545.1 uncultured Treponemataceae bacterium
AGGGTTTCGCCGTAAGGACGAACGCCGACACCCCGGCCGATGCCAAGCGCGCCTTCGATTTCGGCGCTCAGGGCATAGGCCTGTGCCGCACCGAGCACATGTTCTTTGACAAGGAAAAGCTGATCCACTTCCGCGCGATGATAGTCGCCGACAGCGAGAAGGTCCGCAAGGAAGCGCTCAAGAAGATCCTGCCGCTCCAGAAGAAGGATTTCCTCGGTATCTTCAAGGCTATGGAAGGCA
>CAZNCK010000164.1:0-6400 GCA_964571545.1 uncultured Treponemataceae bacterium
ATCTAGCTCCGCCATGGCCTCATCGAGTATAGGGTCGCTGGTGAATAGCGATCCGTGATTCCGGTCGGGGTCGGAGAAGGGCTTGTCCCCCGAGTGGGCCCAGGATTTGAGGAGGTTTCCGAAACGGTCGAAGAGTTGATCCACGCTTGACATACTGGATATACTGTACCCCAAGCTTGCTCGAGAGGCAAGACGACCGCGGCCCGTAAGGAACCTAATGAAGCACTACAAACCGGTTGTCGCCGTCTACGGCGGCGCCAATTTTGATATTCAGGCGCGCTGTCGGGAGCCCTACAGACCCGGCGATTCGAACCCGGGCACCTCCTCCATGAGTTTTGGCGGCGTGGGGCGCAACATCGCTGAGAACGTGGCAAGACTCGGCCTGGTTACTGAACTCGTGACCGTTTTTGGGGGCGACGAGATGGCGTCCCTGTTGGCGGACGGTTGCCGGGCCTCGGGCGTAGAAGTCGGCCGGTCGCTGATATTGCCCAACGAGGCTACCTCTCGTTATATCTGCCTCATCGATCATAATGGTAGCCTCGTAGGAGCCGTCGCGGCCATGGACTGCCTGAGTCTGTTCGGGCCCGACGAACTGGCCTCGCGCTTCGGACCGGGGGACGAGGCCGACGTGGTCGTCATCGATGCCAATCTGCCGCCTGAAACTATCGCCGCCGCGGCCTTCCGCTGGAAGGACAAACCGCTCATACTCGATACCGTATCTGTCGCTAAGGCCGTCAGGGCAGCACCGGTGATAGGCCGATTTTCCATGGTAAAGCCAAACCGAAAAGAGGCGCGCGCGCTGCTAGGTCTTGATCCTGATACCATTGACGACGGCCCTGACGGTGATGAGAGTGTTGCCATCTCGTCGGCCCGCGCTCTACTGTCGCTTGGGGTGCGGGAAGTTTTCATATCGCTCCGGGAACGCGGCCTCCTATGGGTGGACTCCAGCGGTATGGGAATAGCCAGTCCGGTGAACTTGCCCGTCGTCAACGTATCGGGGGCAGGCGACGCCGCGACGGCCGCGCTCGCATGGGCTACGGTTCATAAGCTCGATTGCGGAGAAAAGGCTTCGTATGCGGTAGCCGCCGCTTCGTTGTGCGCATCCTATCCCGACGCAGTCGCGGCGGGCATGAATGCTGATAGACTTGCCCTGTTGGCCAAAGGAGTACGAAATGAACGACTATCTTGACCTGAGTGACGAAGTCAGCGACGCCCTCTCCCGTGGAGCCCCTGTCGTCGCCCTGGAATCGACCATTATATCCCACGGCATGCCGTTCCCGCGGAACGCCGAGACAGCTTTAGCCGTTGAAGCCGAAGTTCGCGCCTGCGGAGCGGTTCCCGCGACCATAGCCATCATCTCTGGCCGCCTCAAGGCGGGCCTCTCCGAGAGCCAGATAGGCTTTCTCGGCGAAACAGGGCACCGAGTCGCCAAGGTTTCCAGGCGGGATATAGGCCGCATCGTCGCCGCCGGAGCCGATGGAGCCACCACCGTGGCCGCCACGATGATAATCGCCGAAATGGCCGGCATCCGCGTGTTCGCAACCGGCGGCATAGGCGGCGTTCATCGCGGAGCCGAGCGTAGCATGGACGTTTCCGCCGACCTCGACGAACTCGGCCGCACCAGCGTGGCCGTCGTCTGCGCGGGCGCGAAAAGCATACTCGACATACCCATGACCCTGGAGTACCTCGAAACCAAGGGCGTGCCCGTGATCGTGTACCGCGGCGATGAATTCCCCGCGTTCTACACCAGCCGTTCCGGGCTCAAGGCGGAACTCCGCATTGACAGCGTCGCGGAGATCGCCGCCATGCTCAAGGCCAAGTGGACGCTCGGGCTTGAAGGCGGCGTGGTCATCGCCAACCCCATACCGGTAGCGCACGAGATGCCAGCGGATATCATCGGCGCCGCCATAGAGAAGGCCCTCGGGGAAGCCAGAACCGCGGGCGTACGGGGCAAGGACGTGACGCCGTTCATGCTGGCCAGGGTAAAAGAGCTGACCGGCGGCGACAGCCTGGAGTCTAACATCGCCCTCGTTATGAACAACGCGAGACTCGCCGCCGCCATAGCTTCGGAGTACGCAAGGATATGAAACCAGCCCGCCGTCAGCCTCCGTTCCGTCTCGTACTTGCAGTCCTCGTTTCGATGTGTATCACTGCGACGAGCTGGGCGACCGATGGCGCTGTTCGTTTTATAAACACCGGCATGCGGGAGGGGCTGGCCAACGCCAGTGTTTCATCCATGGTTCAGGATGCCGCGGGCTTTATCTGGATAGGCACACAGGGCGGACTTCACCGCTGGGACGGCCGCTCGTTTACGCTGTACGAGAACGAGCCCTTCGACACCTCGTCTCTGCCGCACAACCTCATCCAGACGCTCTACATGGATGATGACGGCGTGACCATCTGGCTCGGCACCTATGGAGGGCTGGCCAGGTTTGATACGAAGACCGGCACATTCTCATCCTGGGCCCACGATGCCGACAATCCGGCTTCCCTGGCCAACGATGTCGTGGTATCCATAGGACGCGACGGAGAGGGCAGGCTATGGGTCGGCACCCTCGACGGCCTTGAGCGCATGGACGGCAACGACTTTACCCACTACAAAGCCGATCCGCTGCGGCAAGGAGCTCTCGCGGTTGGGTTGATACGCTCGTTATATCGTGATTCCCGCGACGCATTCTGGGTGGGAACCTCCGGCGGCGGCCTCTACCGTTATCTACCCGAGTCCGACTCGTTCGAGGCGCTACGGGATGATCCATCCAGTACCGCTGGTTTGTCGTCGGATTACGTCTTTTCAATTAAAGAAGACGCCTCGGGATTCCTATGGCTCGCGTTGTGGAATTACGGCATTTCACGCTTCGACCCCGTCACCGGCTCCTTCACGAATTATCCGCTTGAGGATACCCGCGTATATTTCGTCAATGCCGAAGCGCCCGGCCTTGTCCGCGCAGGCTCCTGGGGCGGCGGACTGTTCGAGCTTGACACCGATTCAGGCACAATCAGGCGCTACCGCAGCAATGCGGATCGGCAATGGTCGCTTCCACACGACACGATGTACTCGATGTTGGTAGACAAGCTCGGCAATTCGTGGATTGGCACCAACGGCGGCGGTTTTTCACTGCTCGTCAGGGATTCCGAAGGTTATTCTATTTACGAACACTCTCCCTCGGAGCCTGGTTCTAGGGCCTCAGGCAAGACTATTTCTGTCCTCGAGGATAGTAAGGGCCGCCTCTGGGTAGGTAGCTACAACGGAGGCCTCGACCGACTCGACCCCGGAGCCACGGCATTCCGGCACTATCGCCATGATCCCGAAAATCCTCGAAGCCTGCCTAACGATATCGTCGTTAAACTCTACGAGGACGGCACCGGCACAATCTGGACGCTCACAAATCTGGGCCTAGCATATTATGACGAAGCTCGGGATGCCTTTACCCGTATCGTCCACGACCCGGCGGATCCGGATTCAATAGCTGACAATATCCTCTATGATATGATAGAAGAACCAGGCACAGGCAATTTCTGGATAGCTACATATACCAAGGGCCTGGAGTACTGGGACCGTAAGTCCGGCACGTTTATTCATTATCCATCAGTGCAAAGCGACCCGTCCACCCCGAGCGACAACCTAGTATACAGCCTAGCCTACGATAGTCGGGGCCGACTCTGGGCTGGGACCAACGGGGGACTCTGCCGCTATGAAGGTTCAGGCGCTTTTGTGCGCTATCTCGCTTCAAAAAGCGATACAGCCCTGCTGCCTTCCAAGAATATCAGGGATCTTCTGGTGGATTCGACAGGAAGGCTCTGGATAGCCACGAACGGGGGAGGCGTAGCACGCTACGTCGAGGCTACCGATTCTTTTGAGCACTGGACAAAGCGCGACGGGCTACAGTCCAACGTCGTTATCGGTCTGCTCGAAGGCACCGCCGGATCGATCTGGGCCTCGACGGCCAATGGACTATCTGAATTGGACCCGGAAAGCGGACGCTGGCGCCCCTTTTTCGACCAAAGCCGGTTGCGTTTTGGTGAATTCACCGCCGGCCGATTCAGAAATAAAACGGGTATTCTGTATTTTGGAGCCCTGAACGCCCTATACCGCATCGATCCGGATTCGATCAGTTACAGGTCTGCCATACCGCCCGTCAAGCTGACGAGCATAAAGGTATTGAACAAGGAATTCGATTCTGGTCTAGCTCCCTGGTTTACGGACCGCATTCGGCTGGCGTGGAACGAGGCGAACCTGTCGCTCAGCTTTGCTGCCCTCGATTACGGTGATCCGTCGCGTGTGCAATACGCGTACAAACTTGAAGGCTTCGACGACGAATGGATTTATTCCGGCGCTCGTTCCTATGCGAGCTACACCAACCTGCCTGGCGGGAAAACCTACGTGTTCAAGGTCAAGGCGGCCAACGGCGTCGGGGATTGGGGCGAAGAGGCGACAGAGTTGCGCGTCGACGTGTCCATTGCTCCTTGGTATAGCTGGTGGGCAATACTCGTATACCTCGCTCTACTCTTCGCTGCCGCCTGGACCATCAGCGTGGCTAGAAGCCGGGCCCTGCTGCGGGGCCGAGTCCATGAATTATCGCTTCTCAAAAACCAGCTCGAGACCGCCAATGTGCGCCTGGAAGTGCTCGCCGCGCATGATGGTCTCACGGGATTGCTCAACCGCCGCTCCCTCGATAGCGAACTCTCCCGCCGCTGCCTTGCCGCCGCGAGGCTCGCGGAACCGATTGCCGTGTTGATGATAGACATTGACTATTTCAAGGCCTACAACGACCGCTACGGCCATCAGGCCGGCGATGAGTGCCTCATCACCGTAGCGGCGGCGATAACGGCCGCATTGGAACGCCCTCAAGATTCAGTGGCTAGGTACGGCGGCGAGGAATTCGCCGCCATAATGCCGGGCACAGGCGATGCGGGCGCCTTGAAAGTCGCCGAGCGGGTACGTGCCGCGGTCGAATCGCTTGCGATAGAACACGCCTCATCCTCCATGGTTTCCGAAGTGGTCACCGTGAGCGTCGGCTATGCTTCGGTCATCCCTGGTATTGACTTCAATCCTTCCACCTTGCTTGATCTCGCGGATGCGGCCCTGTACCGCGCCAAGGAAGCGGGACGCAACCGCGTGCTGGCCTGAATTTTCAGGTTTTCAGCTTTATTCCACGCCCGGGTCAGGCCGGAGGAAGGGTTTTTAATTCTGTAAGGCCATGAAATGAATTTTGCGTTGGGGCCCGCCTTGGCAAAACACCCGCCGCGCTAACGCGCGCGGCGGGTGTTTTGCCGGCGCCCAACGCAACTTCCCTGGTGATGGCCTTTAAGTCACACCCCGGCCTGACTCGGGCGGGGATACAAGGCAGACCGGTACTGTTCTTCGCGCGCTGGGCGTATCCGTTTTGCAAGTAGGAGCCTTTGAATCGGCATCATCACCGTTGACTAATCCTAAGGCTCCGACAATGCAGAAAAGGCACATCCGGACCGCATCAAAAAGGTCTCAGAACGGCCATCGCATAAAAAGTGCGCGGGGCGACCGTGAATCAAGGGGCGAGCGATAAGCGACCCCCTTGTATTCACGAGGCGGGCCCACGCGCGAATTCATGGATGGCCTTTCAGAAAAGCCTCTTTGAACATAGCGGTCCGGATGTGCTATAGTCGCCCCATGGCATCGAAAGGCTCTTCTTCTCAATACGACGAATCGAAAATCAAGACCCTCTCGTCACTCGAGCACATACGCCTCCGGACGGGCATGTACATAGGTCGGCTCGGAACCGGCAATAATCCCGACGACGGCATCTACGTGCTTCTCAAGGAAGTCGTGGACAACGCTGTGGACGAGTTCATCATGGGCGTAGGTTCCAGGATAACGGTCTCTATAGCCGACGGATCGGTATCGGTCCGCGACCGCGGACGCGGCATACCCCTGGGCAAAGTCATAGACTGCGTGTCCATCATCAATACCGGCGCCAAGTACTCCGACGACGTGTTCCAGTTTTCCGTGGGCCTCAACGGCGTGGGCACCAAGGCCGTCAACGCGCTGTCAACGAGGTTCCGCGTCGTCTCCTACCGTGAAGGCAAGTACTTCGAGGCCATCTTCGAGCGCGGCGTGCTCAAGTCCAAGAAGGAAGGCGCCGCCTCAAGGGAACCCAACGGCACCCTCGTAGAGTTCACGCCAGACAGCCAGATGTTCGGCGACTACGCGTACAACATGGAATTCGTCGAGAAGCGCATGCGCCACTACGCGTACCTCAACTCCGGCCTTACCCTGGAGCTCAACGGGCAGGAATTCGCCAGTCAGAACGGCCTTTTGGACCTGCTCAAGGACGAGACGGGCGACGATGTGCTGTACGACGCCGGCTACTGGCACGGCGACCGGATGGAGTTCTCGTTCACGCACTCGAACAATTACGGCGAG
>CAZNCK010000165.1:0-6352 GCA_964571545.1 uncultured Treponemataceae bacterium
GGATGTTCTTGCCCGAATCGCGATACGCGGCCACCGCCTCCTCGCATGACCTGGAGAGAGGAAACCTTGCCGCTGCAACATTTTCACTCATGCGGAAACGATAGCACCGCGGAGGGTGGATGTCAAATCGCTTATGCGCTGCAAGGGGTTACGGACCCTTTGACGCGATTACTGGCTCTGTGCTAGTATGCCAGACACCATAGAAATTTGCAGGGTAAGCCGAAGGAGGTCCATTGGCGGACAACAAGAACCTGCGGACCAACGATCAGATCAGGGTCCGTGAAGTGCGGTTAATTGACGATGCGGGAGAGCAGAAGGGCGTATTGCCCACGGCGGAGGCCCTTCATATGGCCAAGGAGCTTGGCCTCGACCTCGTCGAGATAGCGCCGCAATCAAGCCCGCCGGTTTGCAAGATCCTCGACTACGGCAAATTCAAGTTCGAGCAGGAAAAGAAGCTCAAGGACAACCGGAAACACCAAAAGATCGTCAAGATCAAGGAAGTCCGGATGCAGCCTAAGATCGACGACCACGACCTGGATTTCAAGTCCAAGCACGTGCGCGGGTTCCTCCTCGAGGGGAACAAGGTCAAGGTTACCATACGCTTCAGAGGCCGCGAGCTGGCTCATACCGAAATCGGCGAAGACGTGCTGAAGAGCGTGCTGGTCAAGATTGAAGGACTGTACGTCATGGAGAGCCCGCCGAGGATGGAAGGCCGCTTCATGTCGATGATGCTTATACCAAAGGCTCCGGTAGCCAAGAAGCCGGACGCACCGCGGCCCGCCACGGACGCCGCAGCCGAGATACCTAGCGTGAAGGATGGAATGTAATGCCCAAGATGAAGACGAAGAAGTCAGCAGCCAAGCGCTACACGCTGACGGCTGACGGCAAGGTCAAGTACAAGAAAATGAACCTTCGCCATATTCTTACCAAGAAGAGTTCAAAGCGCAAACGCAAGCTTCGCAAGGCCGGCTACGTCTCAGCTGGTCCCGTCAAGATGATCAAGAAAAAGCTGCTCCCGTACGGTTGAGCCAGGCGCGGCTCTTAGCCCGTTAGGGCCGTTGCCATGATCAGCCGTTCCGGACGACAAGGCGCTCGACAAGGCGTCCGGGCGATCAGTACGCGAGTACGATCGCCTGCTTTCTATACTATCAAGGAGATTTACCATGCCCAGAGCAGTAGACGGTACCAGGCGAAAGGATCATCGCAAGAAGATCCTAAAGCTTGCCAAGGGATACTACGGACGCAGGTCCACCAACCATAAGACCGCCAAGGATGCAGTTGCCAAGGCGCTCATGTATGCGTATCGCGATCGTCGCGACAAGAAGCCCACGTTTAGGGCTCTCTGGATCGCGCGCATCAACGCCGCGTGCAGAGCGGAAGGCATTAGCTACAGCCGTTTCATCGAAGGCGCCGTCAAGGCCAACATGACGATAGACCGCAAGGTTCTCTCGGACATGGCCATACGCGATCCGGCAGCATTCAAGGCCATTGTCGATCTCGTCAAGACAACGATGACGGTCAAGGCCTGATAGCATGATAAGCCTCGAGCAGGTACGCGCCCTTGAATCGCGCGTCGAGAAGGCCGTTGCGCTGATTGCGTCACTCCGCGCGGAGAATGCGTCCATGCGCTCCGGCATCGCGATCGCGGAACTTCGCGTTTCCGAGCTCGAGGGTCTTGTCGCCGATTTCCAAAAAGACCAAGCCCGAATCGAGGAAGGCATCGTGGAAGCGCTGCGCAAACTCGATTCGTTCGAGGACGCGGTGCACGAAGCCGTTGCCCTGAAACCAGCCGCTACTCCTGAAGTCGTAATCGAGGCACCCGCGGCCATCGTCCTCGAAAGCAGCGTTCCGGCGCAAGAAACCCTTGTGTCTGAAATCGAGATAGCCGCGGCGGTTGACCGGGAACTGGAAGAGTTGCTGGCCGAAGACGCTGCTAGCGACACCGCTATTGGCGGTGCCGCCGCTACTGGCGGCGATAACGCGGCGGACGCGCTCGACCTGTTCTAGGATGGCCGTCGAGACCGTGCGCGTAGAGCTGCTCGGCGCCTCGTTCGTGATCCAGACCGATGAAAGCCGGGAATACGTAGCGTCGCTGATAGCGTATTTAGGTTCAAAGATAGAGACCGTCAAGACATCTTCCAAGGTAGACGACCCTCTCAAGGCGTCGATCCTGGCCGGGATATTTCTGGTGGACGAACTGTACAGGGAACGGGTCGACGCTTCGATCCGCTCGGGATTGGCTGCCCCGGACGTTGATGTGGGCGCCGTGGCCGACAGGCTTATCGCTAAAATTGACGATTCGCTGCGTATTCAGGCGGATCGAACCGGAGGGTTACCATGAGCATGCCGCTAGAGGATCTTTTCGAGTACGATGGCAACGCGTACGAATTCACCGTCGCCGTCAATAGGCGCTCCTACCAGCTGGCCGTCCTCAAGACTCCCGAGGTCGAGAAGAACAATGGCAAGGTAGTCTCGTTGGCGATGCGTCAGGTATTCAGCAAGCAGATTGAGTACCACTTCGAGTAAAGTCCTCGTCCTTTTTGGACCGACGGCCGTCGGAAAGACGGCGAGCATCGAGCGTCTCGGCCATGACGACCGGCTTCCCAGGAAGCCGGTCGTCGTCATATCGGCGGACTCCGTCCAGATCTATCGGGGGCTAAACATAGGCTCGGCAAAACCCAGCGAGCTCGAACGGTCGCGGATCAGGCACGAGCTCATAGATATCCTGGACCCTACAGAGCCTTTCTCCGTAGGCGATTTCGTGCGACTCGCCGACGAAGCCTGCGAGCGGGCAACGGCGGAAGGCGCCCTGCCTGTCCTCTCGGGCGGTACCGCGTATTACATCAAGGCGTTCCTATATGGACAGCCCCCCGCGCCGCCGTCCGATCCCCAGATCAGGGCCGCCATCCAGGCGGAACTCGCCGAACGCGGCTCCGCGGTGTTGCGGACAGAACTGGCCCTCGTCGACCCCGAAAGCGCCGCTCGCATTGCTCCCGCAGACCTGTACCGCATCACGAGGGCGCTGGAAGTATACCGGTGTTCAGGCAGACCGCTGTCCAGTTTCGTGCCGCTCGCCGAACCACGCCCGCGTTGGGATACGCTCGTCGTCGGATTGGACAGACCCAGGGCCGAACTGTACGCCCGTATCGACGCCCGCGTGGACGCAATGCTCGCGGCGGGCCTTGCGGACGAAGTACAGGCGCTCCGGGCCGCCGGCTACGGGCCTGGAGATCCGGGAATGCGCGCGATAGGCTATGCGGAATTCCTTGCGGCCGCGCCGCGCCGGAACGACAGCCTGCCGCTCGAAGCCATAGCGGCTGAAATAAAGATGCACACGCGGCGTTACGCGAAGCGGCAGCTGACCTTCATGCGCAGCCTGTCAGATGTGCGGTGGTTCGGCGCGAATGACTACGAATCTATCTTCGCTGAAGCTACCGGCTGGCTGCTCAAAAGCCCCTGATTCTTGCCGTTGGCGCAACGTTCCTGATGATTGCCAGCAAGCCGGCCAGCCGCTCCTCGGTATACGGAAAAATGCCCGAGTCCCAGGCCGGGTCTAGCACGCGGCCGGGCCGATAGCGCTGCAGGAATACAGGGTCCTCCGGGGCAAGCAACGCGGCTACAGCCTTCGCATCCGCCTCAGCGAAGATTCCCGGCGCGCAAGTGATGCGGAATTCGTACTCGGCCCCCGACTGTCGCACCGCGATCACACTGCTCCGTATCCTGTCAGCGGCGTCGTCCGGCGCTCCCGGCCACAGTTCGCTGTAGCGCTCCGGACTTGTCTTCAGATCCATGGCGATGTAGTCGGCGCCGACTGGAACAATGCGCTCAGGCAGGGTGCCGTTGGTATCGAGCTTAACGTTGAGCCCGAGCGCTCGTATGGACTGTGCCAGCTCGGGAAGCCCCGCGTGCAGGGTAGGTTCGCCTCCGGATAGCACGACGCCCGTGAGCACGTCGCGCCGCCGCTGAAGGAAAGCCAGCGCTTCGTCAACGGAGACAAGGACGGCAGCCTGGCTGCCTGACGGTTCCACGAGCTCGGGGTTGTGACAATACGGGCAGCGCAAGGCGCACCCGGCCGCGAACAGTACGGCCGAAACGCGCCCGGGATAGTCTACGAGACTGGTCTTCTGGATGCCGAGCCGCATGACAATTCCGTCCGCCCTTTTTAGGCGGTTGCGGCCGCCACTGAACGTGCAAGCTCTGCCTTGAGGGTCGGCTGGACCACCGTTTCGAGCTGCTTGCGCGAATGCGCGCGGACAAGCTGCCCGCCGTCTGCTCCGAGGATCAGAGCCGTCGGGGTGGACAGTACCTCGTAGCGCCGGGCCAGCGCGAGGCCGTCAGCGGTATCCACATCGACGATGACGCCGGGCAGATCGCAGGAACTCAGGTATTCCTTGACCGGAGGGCAGTTCGGGCAGGCAGCGCGCGAAAACAGCAGGTAGGTCGCCGGATTCCTGGTATCAGCCGCCATTGAACCGCTGACACCGGACGGGAACGAGTACTCGCGCCGCTTGCTGAATTCCTCACGCTTGCCCGCGTTCCAGTTGCGCACCGACCGGTAGTATCCCACAATACGGCTGTACACCTCCGTAGGCGTCCCCTCCACCGTAAGCAAACTCCCCTTCAGCCCCGCCAACCTGGCCAGCTTCTGCTCCCTGCTTTCCATACCATCCCCCAAACTTATATCAATAATAAAACCACTGAGACAGAGACGATGAGGGCGGACAGGAGAAGACAAGGACGGGAAATTTGAACAAAGAGGGGCAGAGGATAAGAGGAAGGAAAGAGAAGAGCAAGAAATTTGGGCTCAAATTTCCTGTCGATCTTCTTATTCTTCTCTCATCGCTTTGCTCTTTCTTACCTCTTATCCTCTTCGTTGTCCTAGTCTATTCTCGCCTTCTTCCCTCATCTTCCTGCCCCATCTTATTAGTGGCTCTGTGCCAAATTCTTTGTCTTTCAGGCTGATCCGGCGAGTTCATTTTCCAGTACGGCAATTTCATCGCGAAGGCGAGACTCTTTTTCTGCCTTGCACCTGGGACAGGAAAAGTGCTCGCCGGAGATGTATCCGTGCACGGGACAGACGGAGAACGTAGGCGATATCGTGTAGTACGGAATACGGTAGCGCCCCGCTATGGTCCTGACAAGATCGCGCAAGGAGCGCCAGTCATCCACGGCCTCGCCCAGGAATACATGAAAAACGGTGCCGCCCGTATACTTGGCCTGTAGCGATTCCTGGTGGTCCATCGCGTCGAAAAGATCTTCGGTGTAGTCTGCCGGCAACTGCGACGAGTTGGTGTAGTACGGCTCGTCCGTGCCGGCGGAGATGATGTCCGGATAGCGCTTGCGATCGTGCTTGGCCAGCCTGTACGAGGTACTCTCCGCCGGCGTCGCTTCTAGATTGAACAATTCCCCGGAATCGACCTGGTAGTCTTGCAGCCGCTTACGCATGTGCTCCAGCACTTCCTCCGCGAAGGCCTTGCCGTCCGGCTCGGCTATGCTCCTACCCAGGAAATTGAGGCAGCACTCGTTCATGCCTACGAGTCCTATGGTAGAAAAATGGTTGTCAAAGCTCTTGAGATAGCGCTTGGTGTACGGGAATAGTCCGCCTTCGAGCAACCGGGAACACACCTTGCGCTTTATAGTCAGGCTTTTAGCCGCAAGATCCATGAGCCGGTCCAGGCGGCGGTAGAAATCGCTCTTGCCGTCGGAAAGGTAGCCAAGGCGCGGCATGTTCAGGGTGACGACGCCTATTGAACCGGTAAGTTCGTCGGATCCGAAGAGCCCGCCGCCGCGCTTGCGGAGTTCACGCTTGTCGAGCTGTAGCCTGCAACACATGGACCGCACGTCGCCCGGATCCAGATCCGAGTTGACGAAATTCTGGAAATACGGCGTGCCGTACTTGGCGGTCATCTCGAAGAGCAAGCGCGCGTTGCCGGAGTCCCAGTCAAAGTCGCGCGTTATGTTGTAGGTGGGTATGGGATACTGGAAGCCGCGCCCGTCGGCGTCGCCGCCGAGCATCAATTCGATGAATACCTGGTTGATGACATCCATCTGCGCCTGGCAGTCGCCGTAGGTAAAGGCCTGCTCATTGCCGCCGACGACGGCGGGCCGGTCACGCAGATCGGCGGGGCAGGTCCAGTCAAGCGTGATGTTGGTAAACGGCGCCTGGCTGCCCCAGCGACTGGGCGTGTTGACGCCGAACATGAAGCTCTGCACGCACTGCCTGACGTCATCAGCGCTCAGCGCGTCGATCTTTACAAACGGCGCTAGATAGGTGTCGAAGCTGGAGAAGGCCTGGGCGCCGGCCCATTCGTTCTGCAGTATGCCCATGAAGTTGACCATCTGCTGGACAAGC
>CAZNCK010000166.1:0-6344 GCA_964571545.1 uncultured Treponemataceae bacterium
CCCATCTCCACCCTCGTCCGGAACGGTCCCCGGACCGATAGCTCCAGCGTCCACTCTTCGCGCCAGTCGTTCCAGTGCGCGCTCGCGCCCAGGACCTCGACCCTCATGTTCTCCACGCTCCAGGGGCGTCGGTCCTGATGGCGACCGTGAGGTGGTCGCTCGTGAGCCTTCCGGGCCGGAAGCGCCGGTGCCGGCAGAGGTATCCTTTGCCGCGTTCGGCGGCCCACTGGTAGAGGGTGGCCCAGGTGAGCAACCGGATGTAGGCGAGGGTCCCGTAGTCGTCGTCCGGCACCACCGTCTCATCTATGCCTGCCACGGGCTTTCGACCTTCGCGTCCAGGGCTGTCGCCAGGGAGTAGTGAGCGGCAAAGGCGGAGCGCACGACGGCGTCCACCGTTTCTGCCGCGCTCGAATTCCTGTTCTCGCCGAGAATGCGAACGAGGCGCTCTTTGCCGTAACGTTCTCCGCGGACGCTTTCGGCATCTATGATGCCGTCCGTGCTGATGAGGACCCGTGATCCCGGCGGAAGGATAAGCTTCCTGGTCTTGAGGTACGGCTCGATGTTCTTGACGAAGCCAAGCATCTTGCCCTCGCCCTGGGTCTCAACCACGGAATCCAGACCAGGCGACCTGAATAACATCGCCGGTATGCCGCAGTTGATGAAGTAGATGGCCCCCTTGTCGAGGGCCAGAAAGCCGAACATACCGGAAAAGAAGGTGCCGCGGGGTAGGCGTTCCTTTATGAAGCTGTTGGTCCTGGCCACTAACTTGATGAAATCTTGCTCTTCCTTGAGAAGCGTGCGTATCATCGATTTAAGGATGACCATCGACATACTGGCATTGAGGCCTTTTCCGGAGATGTCGCCGACGACGAAAAACCATCGGTGTTCAGAAATCCTGACTGAGTCGAACAGATCGCCGCCCAGACCGCGAGGCGACTCGCACCTGAAGGAAACGCTGACGCCGGCGTGCTCTATGGGATCGATCTTCTCCTGGATGGACCGCACGATCTGGTCGGCCAGGCCAATTTCCTTTTCCACTGTTTCAAGGAGCGACTCGCGCGCGACGTGGCGGGCATAGTAGGCAACGACGAACAGCTTGCCGTGCACGGCGTCGAATGCCTCAAAGTCGAGCGCGTCGTAGTCGGCGCCGGAGCGCTTTGGCCCGAACGCGAATACGCCGACCACCCGCCGGCCTTCCTTGGCCAGGACGAGGGCCTCGGCGCCCAGCACATCGAAGAGAGCCGATAACGCGGGCTTCATAGCGGCGAACGCTACGTCAGCGACAATGTCGGTCTTAAGCACCACGCGCCGGTCCATGGACGCCAGCGCCTCGATGGCAGGCGAGCCCGGAGTAGCCACGAGTTCGTCGTCGTCGTCGGGATAGATGCGCCGGAGGCCGCCTGAGTCATCCTCGGACAGAACCGCAAACCAGGAACACCCGAAGGCCTTGCCCATGATGGCTGAAAGCTCGCCTAGAACGGTCTCGCGACCGCCGGAAAGGTCCAGGTGGGCGATAGCGGCCTCGAGTTCCTCGCGCGCAGACTCGTCACGCTCTCCGCCCAGCCTGCCCCGCGAGAATCGTTCAGCCCAGCGCCCGAATACTATAAACGCTAACATGGCCAAGGCCACCGATGCGACGGGAGACGCGGCCTTGAACAGGAAACCAATTCCGACGGCCAGACCGAGCGGAAGACCAAACGCGACGGTGATGATAGCCCAGGTTCCCAGTCCTTTTGCGGCGGTGCGGGCCTGGAACACCCTCGTCGAGGTAAACGCATACGCCGCCGCCAGCACCGAGGGGAGAATATTAGTGGCCGCGAGCGCATACAGGCGAGTGAGTTTTAAGGCAGGGCCAAGCACCGAGACGGTATAACCCCAGACAAGGCTCGCGGCCACACCGAGCGCCATCACAATCAGGTGCTGGCGATACACGCGGCTCTTCATTCTAATGGAGCGCGCGGCCATGATCATGACTGCAACAGCGCCCGCGGAAGCCCCAAACGCGGTGATCGCGGTATAGAAAGCGCCTTCAAACCGTATGAACTCGATACCCAAGCGCTTGACCTCGGCGACGTACAGGTCAGTAAAAACCATGAAGACGGTCAGCGCGGCGGAGGCCGTAACTATGGTGATGTCCACTGCTACCAGCTTAGGGTTATACGGGTACGACAGGGACAGTCTCAGAAACGCGAGGTACGATAAAATGGCAAAGAGATCCGCGGCCCTGAGCAAGAAAAGCGCCGGGGTCCGGTAATCTTCCGCTAGCAGGTACCCGACGGATAAAAAGACGGCGAAGGCCACGCTGACAACCGCGGCCGCGCGGAAGGTCAAAATGCTACTCCCCTGCCCCTTGACTCCAGCAGCGATCAGGGTGACCAGGATCGCCGCGAGCAAAGTAAAAAGCGTCAGTCCCATAGCCGTCCCACCTTGGCCGCGAGTATCGTGATGTCATCGCGGAGTTTCTTGTCTGCCACATAGGTCTCGCCAAGCGTAGCAAGCCTTTCTACGAACTCATCGATGCCTGAGTCCGCCGCGCTTCCCATCAGTTTGATGAATTCAGGCGACTGGTCGAGGGCCACGCCGTCCGCGCTTACTATCTCCGTCAGTCCGTCCGTGGAAAGCACTATGACATCATCGGTCCGGAGCGCTATTTCTTCGACCTCCACCGACGTTATGGAAACGAGGCCGACTATGCCGCAATTGGACGCAAGCCGCTTTATGACGGGGCCCTTGACCGTCCTGACGACAACGAACTGCTCCGGCATCGCCGCGTTGACGTAACGTAGCCGTTTTGCGCCTACGTCGACGAGACCGAGGAACATAACGACATACTTGTCATCGAAACCCATGCCCCGTATGGAGCTGTCGCAGGCACGAATCAAGCCTGCCAGATCGGTCTTGTCGTTTGCCATGCGTACGGTGTTTATGACGATGCCCATGACGAGCGCGGCGGCCAGGCCCTTGCCGGAAACGTCGCCCATCACGAGCAGGGTACGATCGTCGTCGATGCGCAATGCGTCGTAGAAATCGCCCGAGACGTTGACGAGAGGCCGCCAATACGCCGCCAGCGCCAACTTGGGCTGTTCCGGCAACATTTCCGGAAGGAAGGTCCGTTGCGTTTCCGCTATCTGGCGCCATTCCTTGGTCAAAGCGGCAATTTCAAAAAGCTTGGCCACCGTGAGCACGCGGTCGAAAAATATAAGCAACTCGCCGTACATCACGCGGTACGCATCATAGTCGACGTACGGGCTGACGCGGGAAAAAACGAAGAAGTAGTAGCCTTTGCACAACACGAAGAAACCTCGCGCGCCGGCGTTGTTGACGGTGAGGTTGAGGTGTTCATCCATGAAGACCAAGCCCTCGGACAACTCGCGGTAGTTATGCTTGAGCGTGGGAACGAGGCCGGGATCTGAAGTCAGAGCCGCGGGACTCGCGTAGACAACCTCCCAGGTATTGCTCCGGATCAGCACGACCGACGCATCCAGTGACTTTTCAAGACTCTCGCGTATGGCCAGCACGAATTCAGGCATCGTAAAGCAGGTTCTGATACGCTCTACGAAATCATGTACAAGCCGCGAGACGCCCGAACCCAGTATGAATCGGTACAGGCGCGCATCGATGAGTACAAATGCATTCCGCCTGACGACAAACACTATCAGGAACGCCGCAACTGCCGCTATGCCGGTGCCAACGAGCCCTGAACTTGCGCTGGCAACGTAGATTATGAACGCAAACGCCAGCGCGGCAAGCGCCCATGAAACGGCCGACGCCGCAATTCTGGCTCGACGATACTCCAAAGGATCAGCTCCTGCATTCAGTTTTTACGAGGTTTATCGTCTCATGGCACGGTTAAGCTGTCAATCTAAGCGCGCTCGATATACGGCGAGGCAAGCGGAAGAAGACACTATTCTTTCCATTGTATGTAGAAAACAACGGGTTGCTCCAGAACCATCAGCTCGATGGCCGGAACCGAAAGAGTCGCGGTCTTCCTGGCGGCATCAATCTTGACCCCGCCGCTTGACTCCATAATGGCGCCGGGAAACGAGGCGGACAACACCAAGGCCACGCCGTCAAGGGCGCTCACCGCGGCCTTGCCGAGCAGGCCAGACAGCATGGCGCGATATTCAGCGGCGGTTACCGGATTGTCGTAGAGGGCTGGAGGCTGGAGCGCTTCAAGCAACTGCCCGTCGAGGCTCGGGAACAAGCCGGCGATGGCCGCGGCGTTGGTTCGGTCCACGCGTAGCCTGATGGAGGCCCAGCCCGGTCCTCGGGCATATGCAAGCAGCGTAGCCAGTTCACTATCGCTTGCCAATAATTTCTCAAGATTTGCGCTACTAAAGGCCCCGCGCCAGGAACGGGGCGAAGGGGCTACCGACTCGCCTATGACGATGCCGCGGGCCGAGACCGAGGCGGCAATGGCGGCGGCATCGAACATGGCGGGAACGACTATCGAAGATCCGGTCGCCGGCGCTGGAGCCGCGGCGGCAAACTGTCGCAACTTGGCTTCAAGCGCCTGGGGAACCTCGACGGCCAGCGCCAGCGAGGCGGAGCGGTCGGCGCGAAACAGCAGATCCGCCTTGACCCCGCATGACGACGCAACGCAAGCCAGCAAAACGGCCGTAAAAATGACTATGACTCTGTGCTGACGCATCCAAGCTCCTTGACGGACTGGCAGTATACAAGCCATCCCCAAGCAATACAACGAGAAGCCATTAAGGTTACTCGCGCAGTGCCGCGCCGCGCAGTGCCGTGCTAGCGCAAACCCGCAACTTTTATGCCCCTGGCTTGTCTATACCACCAAACGTATACTACGCTTGATAAAATAATGGAGGCTACCGAAATGACAGAACGAACTCCGTGGAAAACTCTGGACGAGTATAGAGGAAAAACCTTCAGCGGCCAGTGGCCTACGCTGCCGGAGCTTTTCAGGATTACGGCCACTCGCTTCCCGGAGCGGGCTTGCTTTACCATCTACGAACCCGATCGCGTATCGCTCAGCTATGCCCAGTCCCTTGCTAAAATCGAACGCCTCGCGGCCTTCCTCGTCGCCGAAGGCATCAAGAAGGGCGACAAGATCACGGTAACCGGCAAGAACTCCCCGGAATGGGCAATAGCCTACCTTGCCACGCTGTTCGCCGGCGCTATCGTCGTCCCCATCGATTACGCGATACACAATGACGAGATCATCACTATAATCAAGGCCTCCGATTCGGTAGCCGCCTTCGTCGATGAAGAAAAATTCGACGCCATCGACGCGGAAAGACTCGGGCTCAAGGCGCGCTGGTCTCTGTCTAAAAAGAAGCCGGGCTACTGCTACGATCTCGTGTCCAAGGGTGAGGCCCCGACGCTGCAACCGGCCACAGAAGCCGATCTAGCGGCCATACTCTTCACGAGCGGCACGACGGGCACGCCTAAAGGCGTCATGTTGACGCATTCCAATTTCGTCTCCGATTGTTTCCTCGCGCAAGGCAATCTGGACATCTACCCCACCGACGTATTCTACGCATTGCTCCCCATCCACCACTCCTACACCATGCTCGCGGTCTTCCTTGAGGCAATATCAGTAGGCGCGGAAATCGTGTTCGGGCAGCGGATGGTGACCAAGGCCATCCTCAAGGATCTCAAGGAAGCCAAGGTGACGATGCTCCTCGGCGTTCCCTTGCTCTTCAACAAGGTACTAGCCGGCATCATGAAGGGCCTCAAGGACAAGGGCCCATTCGTCTATGGTCTCATCAGGTTCCTGATGCTCGTCTCGGGCTTTATCAAGAAAACCTTCAAGGTGAACCCCGGCAAGAAAATGTTCGGCGCCGTACTCGACAAGGCAAGCCTTCGCACCATCAGGAACTGCATCTCCGGCGGCGGCCCACTGGCCCCAAGCATCTTCAGGATGTACAACCAGCTAGGCATAGACTTCGTGCAGGGTTACGGACTCACTGAAACCAGCCCGATCATCACGCTCAACCCGACCGAGGCCTACAAGGAAACAAGCGTCGGCAAGGTAATCCCGGGCACCGAGATGAAGATCATCGATCCGGACGACGAGGGCCGGGGACAGATTGTCGTCAAGGGTCCGATGGTAATGCAGGGCTACTACAAGAACGAAGCGGCCACCAAGGAATCGTTCCAGGACGGATGGCTCCTCACCGGCGACGTGGGCTACCTCGACGACGACAACTATCTGTACCTGACCGGCCGGGCCAAGAATCTGATCGTCACCGAGGGCGGCAAGAACGTCTACCCCGAGGAAATAGAGAATCGGTTCCAGCTTTTCAGCGAGGTGGACCAGGTGCTCATCAAAGGCCACGAACTGGATAAGAAGCAGAAGATAGAAGGCATCGAGGCCT
>CAZNCK010000167.1:0-1771 GCA_964571545.1 uncultured Treponemataceae bacterium
ACAAGGATGAAGTCCGCTCTCTAGGCCGCGTGCTGGGCGTCGACGAGGCCGTCGTCTCTCGCCACCCCTTCCCCGGTCCTGGCCTGGGCGTGCGCGTGCTGGGCGAGGTGACAAAGGAGAAGTGCGACACGCTCCGCGCCGCCGACGACATCTATTTAAGCGAACTCAAGGCCCGCGGCCTATACCACAGCATCTGGCAGGCCTTCGCCGTGCTCCTCCCGGTGCGCTCCGTCGGCGTGGCCGGCGACGTGCGCCGCTATGGCTGGACGGTCGCCCTGCGCGCCGTAGCCTCCACCGACGGCATGACCGCCGACGTCTACGAGTTCCCCATGAAGGACCTCCTGGCCATCTCCGCCATGATAACCAACCGCGTGCCCGCCGTGGGCCGCGTCGTCTACGACGTGTCCAGCAAGCCGCCGGCGACCATAGAGTGGGAGTGAACCATGATCCATAACCAGACCATAGACGCGATGCTCGACCGCCGCTCCGTGCGGGCGTATAAGAAAGACCAGCCCACCGACGAGGTCATAGAGACTATCGTGCGCGCTGGCCAGCAGGCGCCGTTCGCCTCCCAGTTGTACAGCGTGCTCTTGACCCGCAAGAAGAAGGCGCCGTTCGGCGCGCCTCTGTGGTTCGTCATCTGCGTCGACGCGTACAAGCTGGAGCGCTTCATGAAGCTCCGCGGCTGGGACCTCGTCACCAACGACCTGACCCTGCTGCTTTTGGGCCTGCAGGACGCCTCATATGTAGCCGAGAACATGGTCACGGCCGCCGAAAGCCTCGGCCTCGGCTCCTGTTTCCTGGGAGAAGGCAGCATGAACGGCGCGCGCATCCGCCAGATTGCAAAACAGTACGCGTTACCTCCGCGCGTGCTCCCCATGGTCGAACTCGTCATGGGCTATCCCGACGAGAGCTTCGCGCCCCGCCCGCGCTACCCGATGGAGTTTACCTTGTTCGAGGAGCGTTACCCCGAACTGAGCGATGACGAGGTTCGCGCCGCGATGAAGCCGATGGACGACGGCTACATCGAACAGGGTTACTATTCCCGCCAGAAAATAAAGATACCAATCCAAGACGGCCGCGCGGACACGTTTACCTTCGACGACTACTCCTGGACCGAACATATTTCCCGAAAGTGGGGCCAGTGGGCGGCATCGCCAGAGGAAATGCTCAAGGCGCTTAAGGAGAGGGGTTTTCAGTTCGGGCTTCCTCCCTCAGCTACATAGTCCTGTACGCCTGGCGACCGGCAACCGCGTTTCCAGGTTGGACAACCGCCTGTTTTTAATCTATCCTGCCTGAATGCAAGCAATAGTCGCTATGGAATTCGTCAATGACCGCCTGCGGCTCATAGACCAGAGAAAGCTCCCCGGAACCTATGAGTTTTTCGAATGCGCCACCTACGAGGATGTCGTGTTCGCCATCAAGGACATGGTCGTCAGGGGCGCACCGGCCATAGGCGCCGCGGCGGCCTACGGCGTCGCGCTCGCTGCCGGGACCTACCAAGGGCTGGCCGCCGCCGCCTTCCGCCAAGAGCTAGAACAGGCGTTGACGAGCGCAGCTTGCAATTTTTCGCTGAACGTTTATTTTACTCTCAGACTGATTTTAATGATGTCTCTAGTTATCGCCAGTTAGCAAAGGAGCTTGACGAACTGGATAAAGAGTCGAGTCAAAAATTTAACCGCGTCTTTTATTTTTCTATTCCAGCCTCACTTTATGAGACAGTGGCAGAAAATATTTACAACTCTGGTTTGGCCAAAGAAGAAACAAATCG
>CAZNCK010000167.1:1781-6280 GCA_964571545.1 uncultured Treponemataceae bacterium
AGCTAGAACAGGCGTGGACGAGCCTGAACGACGCCCGTCCTACGGCCGTCAACCTGATGTGGGCCATAAAGCGCATGAGGACAAAACTGGCCTCGATTGATGACGCTTCCATCTCCACCGCGTATCGGGTGTTGAAGCAGGAAGCCGACGATATTTTGGCAGAAGACATAGCCAAGAGCGAAAGGCTCTCGGCCTTCGGTAACGAGTTGGTGCCGCAAGGCGCTGTGATACTCACGCACTGCAACACCGGTTCGCTCGCGGTACCAGGCCTGGGCACCGCTCTTGGCATCGTCAAGACCGCCCACCGGGCCGGCAAGAAAATTTCAGTATATGCCGACGAGACCCGCCCCCGGCTACAAGGCGCCAGGCTGACGGCCTGGGAACTGCTGCAGGAGGGCATACCCGCTACGCTCATAGCGGACAGCGTAGCGGCCACTCTCATGCGCGACGGCAAGATATCGCTCGTAGTGGTAGGCGCCGACCGCATCGCGGCCAATGGCGACACTGCCAACAAGATCGGCACCTTCATGCTTTCAGTCGTGGCGCAACGCTACCGGGTGCCGTTTTACATCGCGGCTCCGGTGTCGACCATAGATTTCAGCTGCCCCGGCGGCGAGGCTATCGTCAAAGAAGAGCGAAGCGCTGAAGAAGTGACTACTATAGAAGGACTGCGCGTCGCTCCCCAGGACATACGAGTCTACAATCCGGCTTTCGATGTAACGCCGGCAGAAAACATCAGCGCCATAGTCACTGAACAGGGCGTCCTGTACCCGCCCTTCGCGGCGTCCATAGCAATCCTGAGACACTAAGGCTCGCGAAACCCAAGCCAGACAAGGAGCACACGTGAAATTCGACACCCAATCCATACACTCAGGCGGAAAGCACGTCAATCCGGAGCATGCGCTCAACCCGCCCATCTTCATGACCTCCACGTTTACCTTCGACAATACCGACAAGGTAGACGATGTGATGAGCTTCAAGAGCGACGACTACGTGTACACCCGCGGCAACAATCCTACCCTGCGCCTCTTCGAGGAGCGCATGAGCGCGCTTGAAAACGGCAAAGGCGCCGTAGCCTTCGCCTCAGGCATGGCCGCCATCAGTTCCGTGCTCTTCTCGCTCCTCAAGCCCGGCGACAACGTACTGGTCCACCGTACCCTGTACGGTTCCTCGTACAGCGTCGTCACCAAGGTTTTGCCCAAATACAACATGGGCTACCGCATCGCCGACCTTGAAAAACTCGATGACCTCGCTTCCATGGTGGACGAACACACAAAGGTCATATACTTCGAGACACCCAGCAATCCCAACCTCAGCATCGTCGACATCAGACGCGTTTGTGCCTTCGCGAAACCGCGCGGCATCAAAGTCGTCATAGACAACACGTTCGCCACGCCGTACTTCCAGCGTCCGCTGGAGCTCGGCGTCGACGTGGTCGTGCACAGCGCTACCAAGTACATCTGTGGCCACGGAGACGTTGTCGCCGGCGTCGCGGTGGCCAATGATCCCGACTATATCCTGAGCCTCAAATTCGACTACATGTGCGAATTCGGCGGAGTCCTCAGCCCGTTCAACGCCTGGCTCCTGCTCCGCGGGCTCAAGACCCTCGGCCTTCGCATGCGCCAGCACTCGGCCAACGCCATGGCCGTAGCGCGGCACCTCCGGAAGCACCCCAAGATTACCCAGGTGTTCTATCCCGGTCTTGAAGATTTTCCGGGACACGAGGCTGCCAAGGCTCAGATGAGCGGCTTCGGCGCCATAGTCAGTTTCGAGGTGAGGGGCGGCCTGGAAGCGGCCAAGCGGGTGGTCAACGACATGCGCCTGTTCCAATTGGCGGTGAGCCTGGGCGATTGCGAGACCCTGGTCCAGTTGCCCGCGGCCATGACCCATCGCGGCTACGACCACGAGCACCTCAAGGAATTCGGCCTCACCGAGAGCATGATAAGGATTTCAGTAGGTCTTGAGGATATAGAAGACATCCTGGCTGAGCTGGACGCGATCCTGGCGCACGCCTAGCGTTCCACGATGATCCTGTTGGCAACACGATCCAGGTGGAAGCGGGCCTTCTTTATGGGCTCGTCGATGCTCACTCGGATATGGCAGATGGTGATGATGACGCCGGGGTAGACGATGTTCTTGACCTCGACGGAGGCTCCCTCGTCTATGTCGACGCGCTTAGAAAGCTCCGCGATGTTGGTTGCCAGCGCGCGGAGCTTGGCGTCGGTTTCGTCGCGGGCCTTTCGCACTGACTCTTCAGGCCTGGCCTTGAACATGTTCTGGAGTCTGGCCAGCCTGACCGAGAGTTCCCTGAGCACGGCCCCCGCCTGGTCAAGTTTCTGCTGAACGGTAAAATCGACGCCAACATTGATTATAGTCACGGGTTTTGTTCCGCCGCCCAGGAATCCGCATACGACGCCATGGGTCGCGAAAATTTCTCCGCCTACTATCCGTCCCTTGTCGCCCATGGCTAGATGCCCTAGAGCATAGATTTTAGAGCCGACTATGGAGCCTGGAACTTCCACGTCGCCGCGTACCGCGACGCGGGCATTCTCTATGAACTTTGCCTTGAGGCTTCCCCCGACCCGTACCTGACCCTGGTCCTTGCCTATGATGCCCTGGGCGCAGATGAGGTCGCGCTTGGCGCTGATGTCAAAGGCGTCCATCGTCTCCTTGATGGAGATGGAACCGCCCGAGTATACCTTGAAGCCTGCTCCGACGCCGCCTTCTATGACGACGTCGCCGGGAAACAGTATGTGGCCTACGCGGTAGTCCACGTCGCCTTTAATTATGAGAATTTCTTCCACATTGATCTTCTGCGCATCCAGCACGACCCGGCCGTCGCTCGTCGCCCGTATCTTGTCGTCGACGCGTTCCACGTTTCGGCCCAGAGCGTAGCCCTTGATGGCGTCCTTGGTGAACGCTATGGTTCGCCCGCAGACATCGGTACCGGGTACGCCGTCTTGCTGCGCGACCACGGTGCCTATGATCTCATCTTTTTTGACGACCAGCACAGGACTGATAGATTTCCAGTCTACCGAGTGCTCTTCGTCGGAAACCGGCCTGAATCCGGGCATAAACCGCTCGGAGATTACGATGTGTTCAGGATGCTCCGATACAGGCGTCGCGCCGCGGGCTACGGGTACGTCGCGCTGTATGTGCCGGTCGGTGTTCACTTCCAGGATGCGTTCCACGAACTCGTCCCAGAGGAGGCCCGCGGTCACGCCGAGCCTGGACAGCAGTTCCGCCGCGTAATCCGGCGTAAGCGGGGCGCCGTCGCCTATGGGAGGGTAGAGCGTCGCTGTCGCGAGCATAGCGTCAGCCGCTACGCTCACTTCGAGATTGCCGTCGTTCTTGCGGACGTCGGCGGAATAGGAGAGTCCTGACGAATCTCCGCCCGTATCAACGGGGCTCTGCTGCTCGCGAGTCACGATGGCGTTCCTCCCTTCATACAGTATCGGAAGCACGGCCCGCGATCTTGCCAAAAAACGCATGCGTCGCCATACTCTGCGCATATGCGCGACGCTTCATCCATCGCCAACCGGCGCGAACGCCTCAGGGTAATCTTAAAGCTTCTCCGTGAAAATCGTGTAGAATCACAGGAGGAAATGCTCGTCATCCTAGAAGCCCAGGGTATCTTCATTACTCAGGCAACGTTATCACGAGATCTAAAATTGCTGAAAGTCAGCAAGGTCGGCGCGGGCTCGGAGGGGTACTTTTACGCCGTACCCTCCGACGACGAGGTACGGCGCCGTGAAGAAATTCACGGACAGGATTTCGTGCGCGGCTACGTATCCATAGACTGGAACGAGCAATTCGTCGTCATCAAGACCTTCTCCGGGCATTCCGCGCCGGTAGCCCTTGCTCTGGACAATCTGGGCCTTGAAGGCGTGCTGGGCACAATAGCCGGGCAGGACAATGTCGTGTTCGCCGCCCTGCGCACCGGCTACTCTGGAGAAGATTTTCTCCGTGATCTCAAGGCAAGGATTCCCGAACTCGACGAGAACTGAATCCCAAGGCGCTTCTTACGTGGTTCGAGTCATGAATTTATGCTCTTCAAGAACGTGTTCCACGAGATCTGAAAGCTTCCATTCGAGGTTCGTCTCGGTGCTCATGGCAAACGCCACCTCGTTCTGAACCTGAAGGGAGGCCTTGATGGCCCGCATTGCGGCCACGGCCTCATCCTGCGACAGCCCATGCATCACGACTACTTTTCCGGGTTTCTGCGACATCATACAAATGTATACAGGTGCTTGCCGTTGGGCAAGCACGTTGGTATGTTCTAGCGCACACGGAGAATAACCCATGGATTACGAGAGATTCACGCTCAAGGCTCAGGAAGCCATACAGGCGGCTCATTCTGCCGCGCAGAAATCTGACCATTCGCAGATAGAATTGGAACACCTGCTCGCTGCCCTCATCGATTCCGAGGGTTCCGCGGTGCGTCCGCTCCTGGAGCGGCTCGGCGCTCTAGAGACGGCGCGTACCGCATATGAAAATTC
>CAZNCK010000168.1:0-3391 GCA_964571545.1 uncultured Treponemataceae bacterium
TATCCACGTTCCTGATACGGCCTGAGCGTGGCATGAAGCGACGAGGGCACGGGCGCGTCGTCGACTTCCCGCCTGCCTGAGCCAACGAGAAAATCGACAGCGTCTCCAAACTCCCCGTCAATGTCCGCGTCACCGGACAGAGCCGTGAGCAGGGCCTCCATGGAGCCGGGAGCCTTGCGGCCCGAGACGCGCGCTAGCACACGGGCGGCCTCCGCGGGGTCGATACGCACCCACTCGTTGCGCCAGCGTACAAGGGCGAGCCCGGAGCCGACGAGGGCCGAGAACTCGGCTGGCGTGAGCCGCTCGTCGCCTATCGCCACGGTCCAGTCGAAGTTGAACGCGGTGGCCATGTCCAGATAGGTGACGAGACCAGCCTTCCTGGTAGCCCGCAATGCGGGCCTCGGCGTCGCGATCCGCCTTAATTCCTTCGGCAACACCAAGCGCACGCCGAAACGCCCCAGCAGCGGCGCCGCCTCCACGATAAAATCGGCAAGCTCTTTTTCTCCCAGCTCGGCCCAAGGGTCGACGCCGAGCCGTGCCAGGGCCGGTACGAAATTCGACAGCAAAGCCGCGAACGCCAGCGCCTCACTCGCGGCAGCCTTGCAAAGGGCTACCCTGGAGCCCCCCTCGCCCACCACCGCTGCCGACAAACGGTACGCTATACTGTTCTCGAATGCGCCAGCCTTGGCGGCGGCTTTTATGGAGGTCTTGGTAGCGGCCACTTTGAGTTCCAGCGGCAGCCTTTTCGCGGCCATGTCGTAGACCGACAGCCACGCATGGAGAGCCCCCGGCAAGGCGCGGCTGCCGGGCAGGTCACAGGGTACGGCGAGCGACCGGAACAGAGCCCGTGAAATGGGGTGATCATTCTCACGTACGGTCGGCAAGGAGAAGCGCAACGCGGATACCAGGCCAGAAAAAAAGGCGACAGCAAGCAGCTCGATGGATGAGCGCCGGTCAGGAACGAGTCCCTCGTCGTCGTAGCCGGCAGGAGCAGGTGCCGCCGGCTCCAGGGCCGCAAGTAGCGCTTGCACATCTGAGAACAGTCGCGCCGGCTTCCAGAATACTGACAGGCTACCGTCCGCTACCATGATGTCGGGCACGAAGGCGCCCGCAGAAACTATGGAGCGCACCGCACTGAAGAAGGCACGCAGGAAGCGGTAAGCGGGGCTACCGTCTTTTTCGTCGCAAGCGGCGAACAGACGGGAGGCCTCCAGCGGCTCGAGGTTGCCGTCACTGGGGAACAACGGCGAGTAGATGAAGGCACTCCCGTCCGGCCAGAAGATTATGTCAAAATGCGACCGAGCAAAAGTCCTCTGGCGCGCCGCGCTCATGGCGGCGGCTACGGGCGCGGCGAGCAACTCGGTTCCCCGACTTGCCACCCGGTGGTAAAACGCCGAAAGCGCCACGCGCAGGTCGAAGGGAGCCAGGCCGCGGGAAGGCGGAAGCATGGCCGGAAGCGCCGCGACATAGCACGACAGCGGGCCTACGCCGGCGAGCGGATCACCCGTACCTTGGGGCTCGGGCCACGGCTCGACAAGACACGGTAACAGGTGTCCAGGAATCAGTAAATTGATAGGCTTTTCGGCAGTTCGCGCTAGTTTGCCCTTCTTGGCAGGCGGGAAAACCGACGTCGAGGCTGCAGTGCCGGGATCGACGCCGCGCAGGCGGAACAGCACAAACGGGTCTCGGTCTATTTCCTGGGCCAGCAGATAGTACACCGCCGCCTGGTGCTTGCAGGGATCGCCGTCGTCTGGGCAGCTACACGACCGCGTCATCTCAGACCAGTTCCGCGGGACGAGCGACGCGCCGGCCTTTGCCAGCCGTTCGATCAGGCCAGCCGGCAGCTCACCTGTGGCTATCCTCGCGCGGAGCAGCGGATCGGAGCTGAATTCGCGCAGGACAGCGGCGGCGGCTTTTTCCGGAAGCGGCGCGAAGCCGATGGAAACACGGTAGAACGGCGCGTAGTTGCCCGCTACTCTGGCCTTGACCACTCCGCCCGATATAGTCAGCTCAAGGACGGCGCCATTACCGGCGTATGAACGGCCGCGCGCCAGACGACCGTCGTCGGCCAGCGCTTCCATTGCTTCAATAAAAAAACGGCCCCAGGGGGTGAGGCCGAACACATGCTTGGCCCGCATGGAGCCTACTTGTCCTCCCTCACGTACGCTGTACCGAGCGAGGCCGGCGCGCCGACGCGTTTGGAGAGCGTTTCCCACCAGGTAATGACTACGAGCACTATGATGGTCGTCAGGTACGGCAGCATGTTGAGGAACGCTGCAGGCACATTGGTCCCGGAAGCCTGGAGCCTGAACTGCACCGCGTTGATGCCGCCGAATATCAGGGCGCCGGTGATGGCCCGCGCGGGGTTCCACATGGAGAATATCACGAGCGCTATGACTATCCAGCCGCGGCCGCCGGTGATGTTTTCAGACCAGCCCGGCGTGTAGGCCAGGGCCAGGTGGGCGCCGCCCAGGGCCGTCAGCATGCCCCCGAAGATGGTATAGCAGTATTTGGCGAGGTTCACGTTGACGCCCATAGCGTCGGCCGTACGAGGATTGTCCCCGATGGCGCGAAGCGACAGCCCGTTTCTCGTCTTGTACAGGTAAAACCACGCCAGCGGGATCAGTATGTAGATGCCCCAGGTGAAGATGTCCTGCGACAGGATGGCACCGAGTATAGGCACCTTGGCCAGTCCACCTACATCGATGGGCGTGAACCGGGGTCCGGTCAGGCCGATGAGGTAGTGACCGTTGGCCTCGGGCCCCAGGCGCTGCCCGAGGAAACTGGCGAAGCCGGTGCCGAACAGCGTTATCGACAAACCGGAAACGACCTGGTTGGCCTTCATCGTCACCGACAGGAAGGCGTGTATCAGCGCCATGAGGCCGCCGACGCCCAGCGCGACCACGATGGCCAGGCCGAGGTTGCCGGTATAGTACGCCGTCGCGAAGCTAGAAACGGCGCCCATCAACATGATGCCCTCGAGTCCCAGGTTGAGTATGCCCGCGCGCTCGGCGAAGGTCTCGCCTATCGTCGCGTAGACGAGGCTCGTGCCGGCGCGGAGGGGAATAGCTAACAATGATGTAATCAGGCCCATTACGCGGCTCCTCTCTGTTTCTCGCGGGCTTGCGCCGAGCTGATCCGTTTTATGCGGTACTCGGTGAACAGCGACCCGGCCAGCATCGGGAACAGCATCAGGCCCTGCATCAAGAGGCCCATAGACGACGGCAGGCCCATGACCATCTGCACCTGGTCGCCTCCCACGAGGAGGCCGCCCATGATGACGGCAACGAACGGAATGGCAAACGGGTTGAGCTGAGCCATCCACGCCACAATGATGGCGGTGTAGCCGTAGCCCAGGGACAGCCCCTGTTGAAGCCTGCGCGAAATTCCG
>CAZNCK010000168.1:3401-6173 GCA_964571545.1 uncultured Treponemataceae bacterium
CCCGGCATGCCGACGCCGGCCAGGCCGCACAACGCGCCTGACAGCAACACGGCCAGGAGAATGTTACGCTCCACGGAAATTCCCTGATAGCGAGCGGCCTTGGTGCTGTTGCCTATCACTTTAAGCTCGAAACCCCAGCGGGTGCGGTTGAGCACTAACCACAGTATCACGGCGGCGACCAGCGCGAAGTACAGCCCTATGTGCGCCCGTCCGGCGATCCTGGGGAACCAGGCCGCCTTGGGGAACATCTCGGTGCCCGGAAAGCCGAAGCCCTTGGGGTCGCGCCAGGGCCCGTAGTACAGGAACTGGGAAAACAGTATGGCCACGTAGTTGAGCATAAGGGTAACGAGCGTCTCGTCGACTTTGAGGCTCGTCTTGAGCAGCGCCGGAATGCCGGCCCACAGCGCGCCCGCGGCACAGCCTATCAGTACCATCACGGGCAGCAGGAGCGGCGCCGGCAACCAGGAATTCCAGTAGACGGCCACCCAGGTAGCCGCCACGCCGGCCAGCGTCAACTGGCCCTCGGCGCCGATGTTCCAGAACTTCAGTTTGAACGCCAGCATCACGCCGAGGCCGGTGAGCATCAGCGGTATCGCCTTGACCAGGGTCTCGGTAAAGGCGCGTCCCGAACCAAAGGCGCCTTTGAACATGGCCTGGAAGGTGGCTACGGGATTGGCGCCGAAGAAGATGAGGAGCAGGCCCGTCAGGAGCAGCGACGCGGCGAACGATATGAACGGAACGACGATGATGGCCGTCTTCGAGACGGTCTTCCTCTTCTCAAAGACGAAGGTCATGACGAGGTCTCCTTGTCGGATGAATTCAGGCCCGCCATGAGCAGTCCTATCTCCTCGGGATCGGCTCCGATAGCCGGCATGACACCGACGGCGCGGCCGTCATACATGACGGCTATCGTATCGGCTACCGACAGCAGCTCGTCTATGTCCTCGGACACGAGCAGCACGGCCTTACCCGCGTCACGCTGGGCGACCAGCTCCATGCGCACAGACTCGGTAGCTCCGATGTCCAGTCCGCGCGACGGGTACACCGCCACGAGCAGGCTGCCGCATGATTCTATCTCGCGGGCCAGGATAGTCTTCTGTATGTTGCCGCCGGACAGGAATTTGACCCTGGTCTCGGCCGACGGAGTGGCTATGTTGAAGAGCCCTATCATCTTCGTGGCAAACTGGAGTATACGCTTGGGCAGCAGGAATATGCCCCTGGAAATCGGCTGCGAACGATAGTCCTTCATGGCTAGATTATTAGCCACACTCATATCGCCCACCGCGCCTACGGCCATGCGGTCAGACGGAATGTGGCTGACGCCACGCCTGATGACCTGCAGGGGCGTGTTATTGGTCGAATCGATGCAGTTGATGGAGACACCGCCAGACATGACGGGGCGCAGGCCGGTGATGACCTCGGACAGCTCGCGCTGGCCATTGCCCGCCACGCCCGCTATGCCGAAAATTTCCCCGGCGCGTACTTTCAGAGACAACTCGCGCAGAGCCGGCAGGCCGCGTTCGTCGGCGGCGCAGACATCCTTGAGTTCCAGCACCACGGCGCCCGGCTCGAACGGGCCCTTCTTGATATGGAAGAGCACCTCGCGGCCCACCATCATGCGCGCCAGGTCCTTAGGGTCGGTTTCCCTGGTGTTCTTCTCGGCTACGACCTTGCCCTTGCGTAGCACCATCACGCGATCCGAGAAGGCCATCACCTCGTCCATCTTGTGCGTTATGAATACGGCGCTCTTGCCCTCGGCCTGCATACGCTTAACGACGGTTTCGAGTTCCTTTGATTCCTGGGGAGTAAGCACGGCCGTAGGCTCGTCGAGTATCAGTATCTCGGCCTTGCGGTACAACTGCTTGAGAATTTCCACGCGCTGCTGCTCGCCTACGGAGAGCTGCCAGATATACGCGTCGGGGTCGACGACCATGTTGTAGCGTTCACCCAATTCCAGGATCGAGCGCTTGACGGCCGTCATATCGGGGATAAACGGCAGCCCCGGTATGCCGAGCACTACATTTTCCGCCACGGTCATAGTATCCACCAGCATAAAATTCTGGTGCACCATGCCTATGCCTACTTCGGTAGCGTCCCGCGGAGAACGGATGTCCACTTTGACGCCGCGTAGGAATACTTCGCCAGAGTCCTGTCGGTAGAGGCCGGAAAGTATGTTCATGAGAGTGCTCTTGCCGGCCCCGTTTTCACCGAGGAGGGCAAGAACTTCGCCGCGCTTCAGACGGAGGTTCACTCCATCGGAAGCCTGAACGCCGGGAAA
This sequence comes from uncultured Treponemataceae bacterium, assembly GCA_964571545.1. Lineage (GTDB taxonomy): Bacteria > Spirochaetota > Spirochaetia > Treponematales > UBA12059 > SZUA-370. The sequence goes on from CAZNCK010000168.1 coordinate 5,680, forward strand.
GCTCTTGCAGATCCCCCGCATCTCGACGAGAGGAGCCGCGTTTGCGGTGTCTTCCATTTGTGGTTGCCTTAGTTAGGGATGTTCGCCGAAACATACGTTGGAGCGCATTCGGGCATGGCGAATACGAATGCGAACAGAGGGGCCGCGAAGCGGCGGGCCGCCCGCGACTAGCGCTCTGCGGCCCGTGCCGCCGCGGGCGAAGCCCGCGGACGACACCGTTACGATCGAAGTATTACTTTACTTTTCCTACTACGCCTTCGACGAACCAGTCGAAGCCGAGCAGTTCGCCGTCTGACATCTTGGCACCCTCGTTGACACGAAGCTTGCCTTCGTTGTCCTTGATCGGGCCGGTGAATACATCCCAGGCTCCGCCGACGATCTTCTGCTTCTGGGTGGCGACTAGATCGCGGACATCCTGCGGGACGAGCGGGCTGAACTCTGCGAGGCGGACCACATCGGCGGAGAGGCCTTCCCAGTACTGGCCGCTCTTCCAG
>CAZNCK010000169.1:0-6099 GCA_964571545.1 uncultured Treponemataceae bacterium
AACTGAAGACGGCCGCCGGAACCCCCGGCGGCCGTTTATTAAGTCTCGTGGCGCCAGTCAGTTCTACCGAGCCGGAATCTTTGCCCATCCCCAAGGTTCCAGGCGCCGTCCCTGTACATAACGGGTCTTTGGAGAGTGGTTGAGCACCAGCCGCCATTCGCGACCATCTCCGTCCCGGCGGGTCACGGACTCTATGTCAGCCCCCACGAAATGAGGCTTGAGTCCGGCTTTTTTGAGGACGCGACGATACAGCGCGAGCATGGCCATTGGGTCAGGACTCGTGCCTATATACCAGACATGGCCTTTACCAATCCGATTTACGGAGGCAGCTGGATGCCCCCGGTAAAATTTTCCGGCATCGGTCCAGACCGCGACAGCCTCCGCGCCATGCAACTCAATGATATCCGCCCACACGAGGCCGCGACCGGGAATCAAGCCTACTCGCAGGCGGGCGCTCGTCTCGTTGAGGGACTCGAAGCGGGGAACGGTAACGCCGGCTAGTTCTGCAAAAAGCCCCGGCAAGGGCGTCGTGATATTGTGGTTTTTGAGGTCACGCGCTCCAGCCCGGTAGCCAAGTATGAGCGCACCGCCTTTTTCCACCCAAGGGCCGAGTCTGTCGATCAAGACAGGGTCTGCCATCTGGTACATCGGCAACGAGATAACCTTGTAGCGATCGACGTCCAGGGAACGAGTCGACGCTATATCGGCCCCAATGCCCAGGGTTGCGAATGGAGCGTACCAGGCGGCTGCTTCCTTGTCGTAGCCAGCCTGTACCGTCGCTGAAACCCTGAGGAGCAAACCCTTAGACAGGTACTGCTCGCGGAGCAGGCGGGCGTCATCCTTGGAATAGGCAAGACAGACGGGACTCTCTACCCTTGTCGCGGCAATCGACGACAACTCGACTTTTGCCCGATCCATCATGCTTTTGAGGACTCGAAGGCGCTCGGTTTCCCTATCGTCGCTGTCTAGAAGTCCATAGCATAGTTGCTCCTGGCCATATGGCGCGGTGCGCCACCTGAAGAAAACAATCCGTTCGGCTCCGCGGGCTATGGCCTGCACGGCCCACAGCGCCACACGGCGTTCGGGAGGCAGATATCCCAGGCATACATGCCCCTGGAAGCCGGACATCTCCTCCATAACCGTGAACGGAGCGCCACCACGGAGCCCGCGCACGTACGACTGCGCCACCGCGTTGAACTGCCAGGGCAATGGTTCGTTCTGGTCGCCCCAGACTGGGTAATTGTCCCACGACGCGAAATCCATGCCTTCGGTCAGACCTTCCATATCGATGGCGTTGGAGAGCGGCGGCGGAAACAAGTTGGTCGTAATCCATTGCTGCGGTGACGCCGCGGCACGGAGCAGTTCTGTCTGCGACTTCGCGAAACGCACTGCGGCGTCCGAGCTAAAGCGGTCGTAGTCCAGGATCAGCGCCGGATTGAGCACCGTAGATGGCTGAAGCGAGGCAACCGGTATCTGGTCAAAACTGGAATAGGTAGTATTCCAGAAAACAGTGCCCCAAGCGACGTTGAGAGCGCCGATGTCGCCGTAACGGGCGTACAACCAGCTGTGCCAGGCGGCGCGGCAATGCCCGCAGATGCAACGGTCAGAGCCTTCATGACCAATCTCGTTGTCCACCTGAAAACCGCATACGCGTTCATCTCCGCAATAGTGCCCGGCTACCGCATTGACGACTCGCGCCGAGGCCTCGATGTAATCCGGCGCGTTGTAACACAGGTTTCGCCGCGATCCATACCCGTGCGGCGCGCCGGTGGGCAGCACGCGGAAGACCGGCCGGTCGAGGAGCCAGTGCGGCGGAGTCGCCGTCGGGGTTCCAATTATGACCTTGAGGCCGGCTTCTGACAAAACGGCAATGGCCCTGTCGAACAGAGAAAAATCGAAACGCCCTGGCTCCGGCTCGACGAGCGTCCACGCGAATTCCATCACCCGAACGCAGGTAAATCCGTATCCCACGATGCGCTCCGCATCGCTTCGCCATCGCGCTTCGTCCCACTGTTCAGGATACCAGTCGACGCCGAACTCCAAGCCTGTTTTCGTCATGCCTTCTCCGTAGGCTTCGGAGGAGCCATGGCCTTCCGTAGACAGGTTTCAAGATAGAACCGTGAGGCTCCATCATTGGGCACCGTTTCCAAGGCCCGTTTGAAGTAGAAGACTCCCTGGGAGTAATCCTTCTGGTAGTACGCGAGCATGCCCTGCTCGAAGAAGGTGTTGGATTTCATCTTGCGCTCGAACAGATCTTCCGGAAGGCCGTCGAAAATCTCGAACACGGAAACGGGCGCGTCTTTGCCCTTGACCCTCACCTTGCCGATGAAACGATATTTGTACTTGCCCGGATCCTCGAGTTGCATAAACGTCCGCTCGCTTATGACCAGCGGTATATTGAATGCCTTGGCGATACTCTGGAGACGCGACGATAGATTGACCGCATCGGAGATAACCGTGCCCTCCATTCGGTCCGCGACGCCGACGACGCCGAGCATGAGCTGGCCGGTATGGATGCCTATGCCCATAGAAATGGGCCGGTAGTTCACCTTGGCGCGATGACCGTTGTACTCGATCATCTTTTTTTGCATCTCCACTGCGCTCTCGACGGCTTGATCGGCTCCGCCGCGCTCCGAGAACAGGGCCATGATGCCATCTCCCATGTACTTGTCGACGAAGCCGCCATGGCCGGTTATCACCGGCACCACGCGCGAGAGGTACGAATTAATGAAGGCAAAACTCTCCTCGGGGGTAAGTCGTTCAGACATCTCGGTGAACGCCCGGATGTCGGAGAAGAATATGGTCATATCCTTTTTGACGTGGTCGCCGAGGCGCAGGTCGAAGAAATCAGCCTTCTGCAGGTGGTCGAGGAACTCGGTGGGAATAAAGCGCTTGATCGAGGCGCCAATCATCGCCACATACGTGTCCAGTGCGGTATCCTCGGGCGCGGGCCTGGCGAGTTCCAGCATGACGGCGAGAAGCACCACGGCGCCTAAAAGCCCCTCAGCGGCGGCGATCGCAGGGGCCGTATACGCGTCGACTGATTCAACGAATTCGACGCCGAAGAGCCTGACGACTCCGAGCGCTCCTGCTGCTGCGAGGACCAGTCCCCAGGGAACCGAGCCGCCCAGGAGCCTAGCAGCGGCCGGCGCCTTTCTGGCCGCGATAACGAAGAATGGTGTCGAAGCCAGCGCGTGGATGGCCAGAAGCACGATTGAGGCCGTTTCGATGATACCCCTATACGAAGGCTCCATAATAAAGCTCGCAATCGCCGCGAGTACCAGGATTCCGGCAAGACTGAAGGTGAGGACACGCCAGCCCCTGTGAAGCATCTTGTCGCAGGCGATATCAACAACGAAAGCCAACGCTACCCTCGACAGCGCTACCAGAGCCAGCATCACTGGAAGGACCGGAATTCCAGCCAGTGCGGCGATGAATGGAGCCCCCTGGGCTAAGGCAGACAACCCGAAGTAGAACGCGGCGGCACGGTATACTGGCGCGTTCTTGCGGTAAGCTACCAGCGCGACGGAAAAAGCGAGCAACGCAACCCAGAATCCAAGAAGTCCAAGTTGCGTAGTCGAGAAAATTCCGTCGATAAATTCGACTGTACTTTTGGCCATCATGGATTCATAGTAACCGTTCTACGCTATCTTTTCCATCTTAAAATAGGCACGTGCCCATTGGCTTTTCTGGCTTTAGATTGCCAACTTCATGAAATCGTGTTTTAATTTTTAAAGATTTGTTTTCAAATTATAAAATTTCTATGTTTTCAGACCCTGCATCTGGTGCTTAATGATTGCATTTTAAAAATCGCTCGGGTACACTGACGCAGTATTAATATCGATATGTTTATATCGATGTATATAGGGGGATATGGTATGGCAGTTGCTCAGATCGAGTTCACAAAAGAGCTCCAGAGCTTCATACACGAGTGGAAAGACAAGCCCGGTAGCTTGATAATGATTCTCCACCGCGTGCAGCAGGAGTTCAGCTTCATTCCGCGGGAAGCCGCGGAGCGTTTGGCCAAGGACCTGAACATGCCTCTGGCAAAGATCTATGGTGTGGTAACGTTCTATCACTACTTCAAAACCACGAAACCAGGCAAGCATAGACTAGCAGTCTGTCTGGGCACCGCCTGCTACCTCAAGGGCGGACAATCTCTTCTCGAGGAAGCGGAAAGCATCCTCGGCATCAAGGGAATCGAAGTCACCGAAGATGGGCTTTTTTCCATTGACGCGGTTCGTTGCGTCGGTTGCTGTGGACTGGCACCGGTGCTCATGGTCGGTGACGAGGTCTACGGCAAGTTGACCAAGGAGCAGGTACCCGAAATCATCGCGAAGTACAAAAACCTCGGCTGATCCGATGCACTTCGCCATCTGCGACTTCCTCCTCGACCTGATACAAAATTCGGTAGAGGCCGGCGCGAGAACCATATCGTTGGATGTGACGGAAGAGCGGAAGCTCTTGCAGGCTTCAGTCGCGGATGACGGCAAGGGTATGGACGGCAAAGAACTGGAGCGGGCAAAGGATCCGTTCTACACGGACGGACGGAAACACGCGCGGAGGAAGGTAGGCCTTGGCATACCATTCCTCTTGCAGTCGCTTGAACTGGCTGGAGGTTCCAGCACGTTCGAATCGCGCAAAGGCGAAGGCACGACGCTTTCGTTCAGCTTTCCGGCCAATGGACTGGATACGCCGCCCTTGGGCGACCTGCCAGGACTGATTCTGTCCGCGATGTGCTTCGATGGTGATTATGAGTTGATCGTAAGACGACGGGCCCCTGAACGCGGCGTCGAGTATGAAATCAGACGGTCCGAGATAATCGAGACCGTGGGACCACTGACCGACGCGGGCGCGCTGGTAGCGGTCCGTGAATTCCTGGCTTCGCAAGAAGCCTCGTGACGAAAGGAACCAGTATGGCGAAGATGACCCTTGAACAACTCCGGACGCTCCGCGAGGAAAAAAAAGGCGAGATGATAAAACGAGACGTTGAAGGCAAGAATATACAGATCATCGTCGGCATGGGCACCTGCGGAATCGCCGCCGGCGCAAAGCAGACCTTTGACGAGATCATCAAGGCTATCGACGAGAATAGCTTAAACGCCGACGTGATCATCAGGCAGACCGGCTGCATGGGCCTCTGCTACGTCGAACCGACGGTCGAGATAGTCATGCCCGGCATGCCGGCAACAATCTACGGCAGGGTCGACGTTCCGACCGCGCGCGAACTCGTCGTCAAGCACGTCGTCGGCAAGACGCTCGTCGAGAACCATATTTACGACCGACCCGCGGTCGACATCGTCAAGAAATAGAGCGGAGGCCGAAATCATGGCATACAAGCACTTCATACTAGTTTGCGGCGGCACCGGTTGCGAATCCAGCCGCGCGGACGAAATCTACAAGGAACTCATAGCGAGCGCCGAGGCTCTGGGCGTCAAGAACGACGTCCAGGTCGTCAAGACCGGCTGCTTCGGCTTCTGCGAGAAAGGCCCGATAGTCAAGGTATTGCCCTCCGAGTCATTCTACGTCGAGGTCAAGCCCTCGGACGCCAGGGAAATCATCGCGGAGCAGATAATCAAGGGCCGCGAAGTCACGCGTCTGCTCTACAAGGACGAACGACAGAAGGACCGCATCAAGGTAGAAGACATCCAGTTCTACCAGAAGCAGTACCGCATCGTCAACCCTGAAAATATCGACGAGTACATAGCGCGCGACGGCTACGCCGGCCTCGAAAAGGTACTTACGTCCATGAAGCCGGACGATGTCATCAACGAACTCAAGATCTCGGGTCTCCGTGGCCGCGGCGGCGCGGGTTTCCCCACTTGGCGCAAATGGGATTTCTCAAAGAGCGTGGCCGCTGACCAGAAATACGTCGTCTGCAACGCCGACGAGGGCGACCCAGGCGCATATATGGATCGCTCCACCATAGAAGGCGACCCACACTCGATCATCGAGGCGATGACGATCTGCGGTTACACAGTCGGCTCGACCAAGGGCTTCGTGTACATCCGCGCAGAATACCCCTTGGCCATCGAGCGCCTCAAGATTGGTATCAAACAGGCCAAGGAATACGGTCTTCTGGGTGAGGATATACTGGGC
>CAZNCK010000170.1:0-4188 GCA_964571545.1 uncultured Treponemataceae bacterium
GCGGCATCTACCCGCCGGTGGCGGGCCTGCCATCGCTGTCGCGCCTGATGAAGGATGGTATAGGCGAGGGCATGACCAGGGATGATCACCCGCACCTGGCCAGCCAGCTGTTCGCCGCCTACAGTTACGTCAAGGACGTGCGCAACCTTGCCTCAGTCATCGGCGAGGAGGAGCTGACGCCGCTAGATCACCAGTACATGGAGTTCGGCGAGTTCTTCGAGCGCAAGTTCGTCAACCAGCGCAAGGACGAGGACCGGACCATAGAGCAGACCCTTGATCTGGGCTGGGCCGCCCTCCAGCTTTTGCCCGCGGAGGAACTGCACCGCGTCACCGAAGAGGAGCTGAACGTTCACTACCACGGGTACGGCGGGTTATGAGGAATCCCGGACCATGAGGAACGTAGCGCCGACCAAGACCAACCTGATACGCCTCAAGGACGAACTAAAGTTCGCCAAGATGGGCCACGAACTGCTGGACCAGAAGCGCAACATCCTGGTCATAGAGCTTCTCAACTTGGTTGACCAGGCGGTAGACCATGAAGGCAAGGTAGACGCGGCGCTAGCCAAGGCGTATGCGGGTCTCGAGGACGCTGTGTTGGCCATGGGCAAACTCAAGGTCGGCGCACTGGCCAGCGCTATAGACGTACGTTCGACGATGGCGCTCAGGCAGCGCCGCGTCATGGGCGTTGCCCTGCCGGTCGTGCAGACCAGCTTTGAGGACCACGGGCCGTATTACAGCCCCATGGACACGAGCGCCAGCATAGACAGCGCGGTGGCCGAGTTCCGGGACGCCCTCGGGCTGCTCGGCCGCATGGCGGAACTCAAGGTGTCCATAGTCCGGCTGGCCCGGGAAGTGCGCAAGACGATACGAAAAGTCAACGCCCTTGAGAAAATAGCGATACCGGAATTGGACGAATCGTTGCATTATATACAGAACAGGCTGGAGGAGAGCGAACGTGACATGTTCGTTCTCATGAAGATGGTCAAGGACAGACTTTCAAAACCGGATCCGGAGGTATCGCAAGGATGACGAGACCGATACGCAAGATTATGGTCTACGTCGACGGCTCTGAGCAGTCGGTAGCGGCTGCCCAGTATGCCATAGTGCTGGCCAAGGCGCTGGGCGCGGAGCTGTTCGCGCTCTATGTGGTCGACACGAGAGCCCTCGCTGAACTCGTCAAGTCCAGGATATTCCTGGAATCGGAACAGGACGAGTATAAGCGCGACCTCGAAGGAGACGCGAGCAGGTACCTGAACCATGTACGTGAGCTGGCTCGCCGCAAGGGCCTCTCGGTAGTTACCGAGAAGTCTTCAGGCGCGGTGCACATCGAAATCAAGGCTAAGGTGGCTGAACTGGGTATAGACTTGCTTGTGCTCGGAGAAATTTCGCAGATACGATCGAGGCGCGACGAACTGTACAACGAAACAGAGCGGGCCATGCGGACCGCTCCCTGCCCGGTGCTGGTCGCCAAGGGTGAAGACAAGATATGGGACCTCTACGAGGACCTGGAATAAGGAAGGCTGCCTATGGCGCTCATAGATTTGATAGAAGAAACCGTCGTACGGGCTCCGCTCAAGGGAACTGACAAGAATTCAGTTATCAGGGAGCTCGTCGATGCACTGGCGGCGGCCGGCAAGATACTGGACGCTGAAACTGCGTACCTCGCGGTGCTCGACCGTGAGGCTAAGGGTTCTACAGGCCTCGAGGAAGGTATCGCGGTGCCGCACGGCAAGACGATTTCCGCCCGCCAGCTCACCATTGCGATAGGTGTATCCTCCGATGGCGTAGAATTCGGTTCCATGGACGGCAAGCCGGCAAAACTGCTCTTCCTGATCCTCGCGCCGCCGGACAAGGCCGGTCCGCACATTGAGGCGCTCGCGGAGATTGCCAGAATGTCACGCTCCAAGGCGTTCTGCGCCTCTCTCGCGGCCTGCCGTAGTCCCGCAGAAGTGGTAAGCCTATTTAAGGACGAGTAAGGCGCTTGACCCTAGGGGCGGCGGCGGCGGATAATGTACTCCCATGAAGAAGTTAATCTTCGTGACCGGTGGCGTCTGCTCCTCCCTTGGAAAAGGCATCACCGCCTCATCGATAGGCAGCCTCCTTGAGGCACGCGGACTTTCGGTCCGCATGATGAAGATCGACCCCTACTTGAATGTAGACGCGGGTACGATGAACCCCTACCAGCACGGCGAGGTGTACGTCACCGACGACGGTGCCGAGACCGACTTAGATCTCGGCAACTACGCCCGCTTTACCAACGCGCCTATCTCCAAGGCCAACTCGATAACGACCGGGCAGGTCTACCGCGAGGTGATCAACAAGGAGCGCGAAGGCCGATTCCTCGGCAAGACCGTCCAGGTCGTGCCGCACATCACCGACGAGATAAAGGCACGCATCGTCGCCGTGGGCAAGGATCCCGACGTGGACTTCACCATCGTGGAGATAGGCGGCACCGTAGGCGACATGGAGAGCGTGCCGTTCCTGGAGGCTGCCCGCCAGTTGATCCACGAGTACGGCAGGCAGGACGCCGCTAGCGTCCACGTAACCCTGGTGCCCGAGGTAACCGGCGGCGAACTCAAGACCAAGCCCACCCAGCATTCGGTCAAGGAGCTCCAGGAGGTCGGCATCCAGCCCGATGTCCTCGTGTGCCGCTCCACCGCTGGCCTGGACGAATCGCTACGCCGCAAGCTCGCGGCCTTTACCAACGTCGAGTACGAAGGCGTAATCTCGGCCAAGGATGCCTCCAGCATCTACGAGATACCGCTCGTGTTCCACGCGCAGGGATTGGACCAGTTCCTGCTCAAGCGCATGAACGTGGAGAGCCGCCATGCCGACCTCAAGGCCTGGAAGGAAGTGGTGCGCAAGCTCACTGAGCCGAAGCGTCGAGTTCGCATCGGCGTCGTGGGCAAGTACATGGAGCTGCACGACGCGTACAAATCAGTCTGGGAGGCCCTGTACCACGGCGGCATAGGCAATGACGCCGGCGTGGAGATAGTCAGGATCGATTCAAGCCAGTTCGAAGCAGAGGGGGCTGACCCCGGCGGCGCGCTCAAGGACGTCGACGGAATACTGGTGCCCGGCGGCTTTGGGCAACGCGGCATCAACGGCATGGTGGCGGCCGCCCGCTGGGCGCGTGAAAACAAGCTGCCGTATCTCGGATTGTGCCTGGGCATGCAGATCATGGCTATCGAATGGGCCAGGACCATGCTGGGCTGGGCCGATGCCGACTCCGCCGAGTTCAATCAGGACGCCGGCCACGCCGTCGTCAGCCTGCTTGAAGACCAGGTGGACGTCAAGAATTTCGGCGGCACCATGCGCCTTGGCCGCAACGACACCCATTTCAAGGAGGGCTCGAAGCCGGCCCTGGCCTATGGCTCCACGAGAGTCTCCGAGCGCCACCGCCACCGCTACGAATTCTCCAACATCTACCGCGCCGACTTCGAACGTTCTGGTATGGTCATTGCGGGACTCACGCCCGACGGCGAATTGGTTGAAAGCCTCGAGTGGCCGGAACACCCGTGGGGTGTCGGCGTGCAGTATCACCCCGAGTTCAAATCTAGACCCACCGCGCCGCATCCGCTGTTCGCCGCCTTTATCAAGGCGTCGCTGGCGCATGCCGAGAAGAGGTTGCGTGCTTAGAACGTTCAAAACATCTTTGAAAAATGTAGTGCTTGCAACCGCCGTCGCCTCCGCGACTCTGGCCTTGGTTGCTTGTAGCCTCGACTACGGAGAGGCCCTGGCGGAAGATCTGGCGGAGGACGTCCCCGATACCGTTGTGCTGGGCTTTTCCCACACGGTCGTCGAAAACGGCTCTCCCCGGTTCCGTCTGGAGGCCGAGCGAGGCGAATCGTACCAGGCCCAGAAGAAGATGAAACTCACCGGGGTGCGCTTCACCGAGTACGCCGCGGGTAGCCGTGACGTGTCAGCCGAAGGCAGCGCCGATTCCGCCCTGTTTTTTACCGATACCGAGAGCGCAGAGCTATCCGGTTCTGTCCGTTTCCATTCGTCGCAGGACGGGGTCACGGTGGAATCCGGTTACCTGGAATGGGACGGTCAGGCGCGCTTGCTCAGGAGTCGGGCCGAGACTATGACCAGCCTCAGCGACGATGATGGTTCGAGTCTCTCCGGCGCCGGTTTTAGCGCCGACGCGGCGCGGCGTTCCTTTAGCTTTGGCAATCGCGCCGATGG
>CAZNCK010000170.1:4198-6079 GCA_964571545.1 uncultured Treponemataceae bacterium
CCGCTTCATCACGCCGGAGTCATCAGAATGAGACGGCAACTGTACGTAGCTCGTTTCCTGGGAATGCTTGTGACCCTGGTTTCTCTTGCGGCCGCTCAGTCTGTGCGCGCGGAGGATTTTTCGTTTTCTGCCGATTCGATGTCCGGGGCCATGACCAAGGGCCGCGAACGTGCCGTGCTTACGGGCAATGCCCTGGTCCTTTCCGGTAGCATGCGCATATCCGCTGAGCGCATAGAACTGTACGGCGACGAATTCCGGTTCGCCGAGTGTTTTGGCCACGTCCTTGTTGTGGATGAGGAACGCGGGCTCAGGTTGACGACGGAGCGCCTTTTTTACGACCGGCGCGACAGGATTTCCAGGCTCACCGGCCCTTCCGTGATGGAAGACCGGCAGAATAAGGTCGTCATCAAGGGCGACTACATAGAGAACGATGACGAACGCAAGATAGCGGTGGTACAGATCAACGTGCGCATTCTCAAGGAAAACCTGTCCTGCCGCGCCGAATTCGCGCGCTACGACCGGGCCGCAAAGACGCTCGAGCTGTCCGGCACGCCCGTAGTACGGCGCGAGGGCGACGAATACCGCGCGGCTACCATCCTCGTCGATCTTGATACCGAGGACATCGTGCTTTCGGGCTCGGTGTCCGGCACGGTCGCCGCGGGAACGAAGAAAGATTCAACCGCTAGCGGCGACGCCATTACCGGCGAACCCGCAGTCGCTGTTACCCCCGAGGAAGGCGCACCGTGAGCGACATATTGCTGGAAGACCAGGACGCTCCACAGATAGAGCCTACCGAAGTTTCGATGGAGATAGAGCCCCATGTCCTTGAAGCCAGGGAGCTTAATAAGCGGTTTGGCAGGAAGGTGGCCGTAAAGAGCGTCAGCTTCTCGATGCGTACAGGGCAGATCACCGGATTGCTCGGGCCCAACGGCGCCGGCAAGACGACGGTATTCTACATGATCGTGGGTTTCCTGCGGCCCAACGCCGGGTCGGTGTACCTTGATCATCACCTGCTGTCGTCGCTGCCCATGTACCGGCGAGCGAGGCTGGGCATAGCCTACTTACCCCAGGAGCCCTCGGTGTTCCGCAAGATGACGGTGGAGCAGAACGTTCGGGCCATACTTGAAACGAGGCCAGATCTCGACACCCGTGCCCGTAAAGTGGCTCTCGATAGCCTGCTTGAAGAATTCGGCATCTCGTCGCTCCGGAAGCAGTACGCGTATACGCTCTCAGGCGGAGAGCGGCGCCGCACGGAGATAGCCCGCGCCTTGGCCATCAGCCCCAAGTTTCTGCTTCTGGATGAGCCGTTCGCGGGCATCGATCCCATCGCGGTGCACGAGATCAAAAGCATAATGCGGCGCCTTTCAAGCAAGGGCATCGGTGTGCTGATAACTGACCATAACGTGCGCGACACGCTGGAAATCACGCACGAAGCGCATATTATCAACAAAGGCGAAATTTTAGTGTCAGGAAACCGCGACGCCATACTTGAATCGGAACTGGCAAGACAGATATACTTAGGCGAGACGTTCCGAATGTAGTGTCCTCGCGCTCCGGGGCTAGCCTGGTAGCATTTCGCGCTAAACTTGACGGCGCGGGATGCTCATGTTATATTCAACCTACCCGTTTACGGGCTCCTTCATCACTCACCCCAACGGAAGCAACATGCGTTATTTTGACACTCATGCCCACATCGGGCTTATTTTCGATGACCCCATTGAACAACTGCTCGCGTGCCAGCAGGCCAAGCAATTCGGCGTCCAGCGGATCGTCAGCATCTGCAACAGCCTCATTGATTTTTTTACTGTCTATGACAGTCTGAAGACCTCGGAGCACGTGTACCATGCCGCCGGCGTATCTCCGTCCGAGGTAGCCTCTCCC
>CAZNCK010000171.1:0-6032 GCA_964571545.1 uncultured Treponemataceae bacterium
CTTCTTGTCGCGGAGGACGGTGCCTATGCCGCCGCGGCCGGCCTGCTTGACGCGTATGCCAGCGCGGCGCTTGTCGTAGAGGCTGAAGTTGAGCACGCCCATAGGCGAGTGATCGGCGCCGCGGCCGGCGGAAATCACCGAGATGGCCTGGAGTTCGGCGGGGTCGCTTGAGGCGCCGCCGCCGGCGAAGGCGTGGGTGAGCTCCTCGGCGAGGAGGTGGGTGTCTTGCTGGAGGCCGTCCGGGGCGTCGTAGAAGCGCACGAAGCCCTCGACGTTGTCTATGAACACGATAGTCTCGCGTTCGGCCTTGCCCTGCACCTCGAGGGCGTCCCAGCCGCCGAACTTGAGGTAGGGGCCAAAGTAGCCGCCGACATTGGAGTCTATGGGCACGCCGGTCATAGGCGAGAGGCTGACGACGAGGCTCTTGCCGGAGCCGGGGTAGTTGGTGTTGCCGCAGACCGGACCCATAGCGACGACTATCTCGTTCTCCGGGTCGTTCCACTTGGTTGAAGGTTTTGTGCCGTCCCAGAGGAGTCGAAGGCCGAAGCCCTTGCCGCCAACGAACGTGGCCTTCATTTCTTCTGATACCGGTTTTTCGCGCATCGTGTGCGTGCCGATGTCCACGTGCATGGTGCGCATCGCGTAACCGCGGTGGATCGGCTTCTTCTCGAAACGTGTCTCTGAGCGGAGCTTGAACTCCTTCATATCGAATGCGCGGCTCATTTGGTACCTTCTTCGCGCCCAATAGGCGCGTCGCGCCTGGCGGCGGCGGCTACCTCGAAGGGAAAGCGCGACGCGGGGCTGTCTTCCTTCTCGGCTATCTCCAGGGCGCCCTTGGGGCAGGCTTTTACGCAGATGCCGCAGGCGACGCACTTGTATGGGGTTGATTCGGCGGGGTAGAACCGCATGGCCTCTATCGGGCAGACCGCCACGCAGGCTAGGCAGCCGACGCAGAGTTTTTTGTCTATCATCACGACGCCCTGCTTGTTGACCGTAATGGCCTGCACGGGGCACTCGGCCACGCACAGTCGGCATTCCTGGTCGCAGGCTACGAGATGGAAGCGTCCGCGTCCGAGGCCGAGCACCTGTATCCGCGCCTTGGCCGGGTTGTCTTCCTTGGCATAGGCCAGCGAGCAGGCCGTGGCGCAACTCATGCAGCCGACGCATTTCTTGTCGTCCATCTTCAGGTACTTGATCACGGTAGTTGACCTCCCTTTTAAGTCTCTTATCGTGTCTCTGTAGGTCCAGAGGCTGTTTCAATATATAAAACTGGTGTTTCAGTGTGGTGAGCGGGTAGTATATGGAAATACGAGCAAATTCGCAACATGGATATTTATACCGAATATGCAACACGTCCGCACCGCACGTCTGAGTCGCAATACTCAAAGAGGCTACACTCAAAGGCCACACTGAAAGGTGCGTGAGGCCCCGCCTGGGAAAACAAGGGCGTCGCTTATCGCTCGGCCCGTTGTTTTCCCGGCGCCCCACGCGCTTTTCATGCGATGGCCTTTCTGAAACCTGGTTGAGGCGACTCAGACCTGTGGTGCGGACGTGGTTTTTTTGCATGGGAAGAGGCTTAGGATTAGTTGGTTGGTTAGGTCGGTTGGTTTTATTAAATGTCGGGGCTTGGGGAGATGGCGTTTGGGGGAAGAAAGGCCCCCTCGGGAGGAGGGGGCCTTGGGTATGCGGTTGGCTTTTTTACTTGCCGAGGGGGACGAAGGCCTGGATGGTGAATGACTCGAAGTTGAGCAAGTTGCCATTGAGGCGGGCATCAAAACGGACGCCGCCGTCGAAGGGTATGGTGATGCCGATATAATGCGCTTCAGAGAACGTGGTTAACAGACTGGAGGTTTTTTGAGCCGGACTGGCAGTCGATATGGAGATATCGGTTGCAGATACGGTGTCACCGGTATAGTCGGTGGTGGTTGTGGTGGTGACCAGTGTGGATGTTGAGTTGGTGGTTGATTCAACCATCGCAGTAGGACTGGCTCCCATGATGAAACCGAATTTCCAGCTCTCGGGCATTACCACAAGGCCCATGGGAAGCGAGGCAGTGGTCGACAGGGATACTGATTTTGCAGGATCACCGGAGACGGTTGTGTCTGTGCGTGTATAGGTCGTAGCATCATATGCGCCGGCCGCGTTGAGGTTCTGGTCATAATAAGAGGAGCCGGATACATACGCAGTATTGGAGTTTGAGTTAGCGCTGACGCCCAAAGACAGCGTTGGCGCGAACTTGAAGGTTATTGCGCTTGCGGGTTTGAAGGCGAAGATGCGCCCTCCGCTGAGGTCGACGGCAAAGTCCAGCACGCTCTTGTACGTTCTCGTGAAGGCTTCGTGGTATCCTCCGGTGAGTGCGGTCTTGGTGGCTACGACGGAGAGATCATAAGGGCGTGTCAGATAATCATACGCATAGTCTTTTTTGCCATTGGTGCCGATATCGGCATTCAATCCCGCAAACCACCGATCTTCTTCTCCGCCCGCAGGGAGCTTGATCTGATAGTTCAAGATAAAGGTGGTTGATGTCGACTCCGAGGTGATACTGAGAAGCTGGTCGTCATTGCTGGCCGCGCCGAGTGCGGCAGGATCAGCGTGTGCGGTTTCAACCAGGCTGTAGGAGCCTGATGCATTAGATCCACCAAAGGTCGCATCGAGGTAGGCCTGGTGTTCGATATCTCCCGTGCGCATTGCGAAGGGTATGCCGAAACGGAGCGTATTGCTGACGGAATAAATTCCCGTGTCGCCTGCAGTGACTGTCGCGATGTCGGCCGGATTATAATTCGTTGCTACTTCTGTTGTCGAATAATTTGTTGCAACGGTGGGTGCTACGCCCGCTGCGGCGGTATTGTAGCTGTACGTATCAATTATTGAAGAATTATAGCCGTTGGCCACTCCAGTATCAGCAGCGCTGTCATTGGCTGTCAGGTTGAAATAAAGGCCGGTGGTTGCCGGTCCGAGCTTGGTCAGAGCCTGGATATCCACGTCAAAAGACCTGAACAGGATTTTTCCGGTAGGCGAGTAGGCGGTCGTCTGGGCTATCCAGTTATAATTGGTTGTTGTAACTCCGCTAAGGACTGCAACAGGAGCTCCGGCTGCTGTCGTCGAGTAATCCTGGGCGATGGACCGGTTGATGAGATCGGTAAAATCCATCGAGGTATAGAGCGATATCGGCAGTGATCCGGCCATGAAGTATCCCAGGCTGAGCGGGGTTGCAAACGTTGTATCGAATGCCAAGGTTCCGTTGAATGGATTGTTTCCGGAAATGGGATTCCCCAGTCCCGCGAACAGGAAATTCTGGTCGTAGAGGCCGAAGTCGGGATTGGCTTGGAAGGCGAGATCGATTTCATTCTCGAACAGGCCCATGGTCATGCCATTTTCCATCGACTGGGGCACGAATTGCCCGAATGCTGGCCCCGCAAGGGCTGCTATGAGGAGCAGAGCTGTTACAATACGTTTCATGTGTTCCCTTTCTTACTGGATGAAATTTTCAGGATAGGCCCGGGCTACGCTCAGGCGCAAAGCGCACGCATCAAGTGTAGCGCTCCGTTGACGCAATCGCAATGAAAATTAACTATTCAGTGCAAAAAAAAATTGCTGGGGTGGAATCAGGCGGGGAATTCGACAATGACGGCGGTGCCGCCGCCCGGGGGCGTTTCGTAACGGAGGGTGCCCGAGAGCTGGGCTACGAGGCCGACGACAAGTTGTTCGCCTATGCCTTTGCTGGCCGATGTAGCGGGGACGTCGTGGCAACGGGTGTTTTCCCTGCCGATGCCGTCGTCGGTGACGGAGAGGCGCCAACTGCTGTCCTGGCGGGTAAATGAGACGATGATAGTGCCGAGTTCGCGGCCGCTAAAGGCGTGTTTGAGGGCGTTGGTGACGAGTTCGTTGACGACGAGGCCGCAGGGTATGGCCTTGTCGAGTGATAAGGCGACCAATTCGCCGGCTTGCACAGCTATAGTCGTGGCGCAGTCCCCGCGGTTGCGACCCCAGCAGAGGGTCTCACAGATCTGGGTCAGGTAGCCGTACATGCCGAGTTCCACGAAAGAGCCGGTGCGGTAGACTTCCTCATGCACGAGGGCCATGGCCTGAATGCGATCCTGACATTCCTCGAAGGCTGTCCTGGCGCCGTCGTCGTCAAGGGTTCCCGATTGTATGGACAGGATGCTTGAGACGATCTGCAGGTTGTTCTTGACGCGATGGTGGACTTCCTTGAGGAGAATGTCCTTTTCCGAGAGGCTGGCCTCAAGGGCTCCAAAGCTTTCGTCCAGGCGCTGTTTCATGGCTACGAAGGAGCGGGACAAACGGCCGAGTTCGTTGTCTCGGGTGCTGAAGGTGTTGAGTTCTTCTGGGATAGCCTTACCGGGCAGGAGCATGTCGACGCAGTTCGCCATGGTACGGATGGGCTTTGTAATATAATCGACGATGAGCCAGCCTACGAACAGCGACATGCCGAGAAAGATCGCAAGCAGTATGAAATTCCTGATATCCGCGGTCAGCAGTTTTTGCGAGTAAGAATTTTCAGCTACCGCGAGGACAATGATCCAGTCGAGGTTCGAGCCTGGAGCGAAGGGGATAGCCCTACCAATATATTTTTTTCCGTCGATTACGAAGGTGAATCTGCCGGGATCTGAGGAGCTGTTTTTTGCGAGGGCGGCGGATGCGGCGCTGGCGGCGGAGGCGATGCGGGGATCGACGTGCGCCGCCGCGAGCGCTCGGTTGCCCTGGGGGTCTGTCAAGGCGGCGGAGGAGACGGCTATCAGGCGCCCTTCGGCGTCCGCGACGTACATGAAGCCGTTTTTAGCCTCTTTCATGTTCGCAAGGTACCTGGACAACGTGCCCAGGGTTATGGTGGCACTGCATACGCCGGCCAGTTTGCCGTTGGCGTACATGGGCATGGTCGCGGCGACAGCCGGTTCAGCGTTGGAATAGAGGTTGTAGGGCGCGCTCCACGCAGGCCCGTTTGCGGCGATGGCCGCGCGGTACCAGGGGCGCTTGCGGGGGTCGTAACCGGCGGCCTGGAGATTTTGTTCGCCAAAACTACCGTCGGCGAGCACCGGCCTGAATGCCAGCGCGCCGCCTGTAGCCGCTCCAGCGGCCCCTACGCGATACGAGTCATCGGCCTGGCGCTGCGCTTCAAGGTACTCGCCGTCTTCAGCGCCGACGGCTAGTATGGCGATCATTGGTTCTCCGCGGAGCTGGTCGAGGAAGGCCTTGCGGATATGGGTCGCTTCGTCGTCAGAATGGGGGATAGCGCTTATGAATGCCGCGTTGGCCCTGGCGGCATGGGCCGCTACATTGAGCCGCCCGTGTATTTCTTCAGAGATGCGGTCGGATGATTCGCGCATTATGGCCGATACGGCGTCGCGGAGGGCTTCTCTGGAGCTGTTGATATACAGAACCCATGATAAAGCGAAGCCCGCGGCGATGATGAGGAAAAATGGCAGGATGATGACCCTCTTGAGCCTAGCGCTCTTCGGGCTGTTACGGTGAGCCTCGAGGGGGGCTCCGAGGTTGTCACTCGGCATTTCCTTAGTATATGTCTCTATTACTCTTTTGTGTATAGAGCATTTTGTATGCAATATATGTTATATTCAGTTTATGACTATAACGCTGAATGGCGCCGGGGAGCGCTTTGATATGGACGCGAGCACCGTTCGCGGCGTGCTCCAGGCCAAGGCCTGGTCGTTTCCGCTGATAGTCGTAACGGTGAACGGCAGGCTCGTCTCCCGCGCGGACTGGAACACGGCTCCCGTCGTGGACGGAGACGTGATGGACGCCGCGCACCTGATGTCGGGCGGTTAGGAAGGAACATATGGTAAAGTCGAATTCGATAAAATTGACGGCGGCGCAATGCGCCGAGGCTATGCGCGGTAAGGATTTCGGCCCGGATGTTCGCGAAGCGGCGGAACTCGTCGCCGTCGTGTTGACCCAAGGCTGGTGTCCGCAGTGGAAGATGATGTTGTTCTGGCTCGACGCGGCTGTCGCCGCCGCGGGAGCCACGTCGTTCTACCTGGTATACGACGAAGAGGACT
>CAZNCK010000172.1:0-6000 GCA_964571545.1 uncultured Treponemataceae bacterium
TGATGGCGCTCGGCCTCAATGACCTTCGCGAACTGTTCAGTTACGACATCGAAAACGTCCGCCTGCGCCGAGCGCTGGTCAAATAACGGAGAACGCACATGCCCAAGATAGAAGTAGACGAAAACCTGTTCTTCGACCTGGTCGGCCGGCGCATGGAAGCCGCCGAGCTCGAGCATGCGCTCGAAACCGCAAAAGCCGAACTGGACCAGTGGGACCAAACGGTGCCACTGAACGAACGCGTACTCAAGATCGAACTGAACGACACCAACCGCCCCGATCTCTGGTCCACGGCCGGCATTGCCCGCCAGTTGCGCATAAAGGACGGCGGCGCTATTCCCGAATACGCTTTTTTTTCCCGCGAGGGCGACATACGGCCATCCGAGTATCGCGTCGTCGTAGACGCGTCGATACAGAAGTTGCGGCCGTTCATGGCCGGCTTCGTCATTTCGGGCAAGCCGCTGGGCGACGACATGCTTCGCGACGCCATCCAGACCCAGGAAAAGCTGTGCTCCAATTTCGGCCGCAAGCGCCGCTCCATATCTATGGGCATGTACCGCATCGACCTCATCAAGTGGCCGGTAGCGTACAAGGGCGTCGACCCTGACTCGGTCAGCTTCGTGCCGCTCCAGATGGACGAGCAATTGACGCTTCGCCGCATCGTCGCGGAGCACCCCAAGGGCAAGGAATACGGCCACATCATCTCAGGCTCGCCCGTCTACCCCATACTGATGGGCGCCGACGGCGGCGTGCTGTCCATGGCTCCGATCATAAACAGCGCCGACATCGGAGCCGTCCAGGTAGGCGACCGTGACCTGCTCGTCGAGTTCACCGGCACCGATCTTGCCGCCGTTTGCCTGGCCGCCAATATCGTCGCCTGCGATTTTGCCGACGCCGGTTATGAAATCAAGCCGCTCCGCGTCGATTACGCCTTCGATACCCCGTTCGGCCGCTCGGTCACGTTCCCGTACTACTTCCAGGCGCCAGCCTCCGTCGACTCCGGCCGCGTCTCCAGGTTGCTCGGCGACAGCATCGGTCCCGAGCAGGTCGTCGAGGCGCTGGCCGCTATGGGCATTAACGCCGAGGCCCACGGACAGCATATTCGAGCCTGGCCGCCTGAATACCGCGATGACTTTATCCACGCCGTAGACCTGGTCGAGGACGTGATGATAGGGCGAGGCATGGCCAGCTTCAAGCCGGAGCGCCCGCGCGACTTCACCATAGGTCGATTGTCACCCATAGAGTCGTTCACACGTAAGGCCAAGGACATTATGGTGGGCCTCGGGTATCAGGAGATGATCTACAACTATCTCGGCTCAGGCAAGGACTACATCGAGCGGATGAACATTCCGGCTGACGATGTCATCCGCATTTCCAACCCCATGAGCGAGAATTTTGAGTATGTCAGGCCGTCAACGTTGCCCGGACTCTTGCAGTCCGAGGCCGTCTCCAGCAAGGCGCCGTACCCGCATCGCATCTTTGAGGCCGGCAAGGTAGCCTTCCTCGATGATACGCGCAATTACGGCACCTCGACGAGGCAGCGCATGGGTTTCCTGTGTTCGCACCAGGGCGCCGACTACAACGAGTTGGCCGGGGTCGTTTCCGCGTTGTTGTATTATGTAGGCGAAGAGTATACGGTCGACGATTCGGTTGACCCCCGCTTTCTGCCTGGTCGTCAGGCCAGGGTCCTTATCCGCGGAGCCGACGTAGGCGTGTTCGGCGAATTGCATCCGTCGGTGCTCGCGAACTGGGGCATCACGATGCCCTGTGTAGCCTGCGAACTGGATCTGGATTCGTTGTTGTAACGCCCGTGGAGGGTCCATGGATTTAGAAAAACGGTATTCGAGGCTTCCTGATCGCGACTTCAGTAATTTCCGGGTCATGTTCGACGCGATCTGCTCCGGATTTGGCGCCTTGCCTGCCCTGCGGGCACGGTTGGCTCCGGGAGCCCCGTATACCGTGTGGACCTATGCGGACCTTCAGCGCGACGCGTATTCCGCGGCGTGTTACCTTGCCGAAAAAGGGCTGCGCCCCGGTGACCGCGTCGCCGTTATTTCGGAGAACCGTCCCGAATGGTGCTTCGCGTACATTGGCGCGGTAGTCTCGGGGCTCGTTCTCGTGCCTGTCGATGCTAGCCTCGATGCGGCCGGCATCGCGGGCATTTTGGCCGCATCGAAATGCCGCGCTCTTTTTTACTCCGCAACCCTTGCCTCCAAAGTTATGGAAGCCATCGGAAAAGCACCTGTCGAAGTGGCCGTTGAATTCGCCTCTTTCTCTGATGGCAAAACCGCGACTTCGACCGTTCCTGGTTCGATTCGCTGGTCCGACGCGCTGGCTTCCGTTTCCGGCGTTGACTGGACTCAGCGCCTTCCTCCCGCGTCGAGCATCGCCGGCGATTCGCTCGCCGTTATCATCTACACCTCGGGCACGACAGGATTGGCCAAGGGCATAATGCTCAGCCATCGCGGCATCATCGCTAACGTCGACGCCTCAATCCAGTCGCTGAACGTCGGGCCTGAGGACATCTTCATAGCCGTGTTGCCGCTCCATCATACCTATGCCGCCACCTGTTCCTTCTTGGCTCCGCTCTCCGTGGGCGGTTCCATCACCTTCGTCGAGAAAATAGTGCCCACCGTCATACTCAAGCATGTTCGCGAGTCCGGCGTGACGTTCATGATCGGCGTTCCGCTCTTGTTTGACAAAATCAAGCAGGGTATCCGCTCCGAGCTTGATAAACTCAAGGGGCCGTCGGCGCTATTAGTAAAATCGATGTTCGGCCTGTCCAGGTTCTCCACGAAGCTATTGCGCATTCCTGCCGGGCGTTATCTCCTCGCGTTTCTGAGGACCAAGGCCAGCCTGGGCTCCGTGAGGCTCGGCGTAGCCGGCGGCGGTCCCCTCTCATGGGACACCGCTGAATTCTTCGAAACGCTAGGCTTCAACCTCGTGCAGGGCTACGGCATGAGCGAAAATGGCCCCCTCATCGCCGTTAATCTGCCTGAATTCAAGGACAACCGATCGGTGGGCCTGCCCGTCAAGCGGACCATGGCACGCATAGCCGACCCGGGTTCCGATGCCGTGGGTGAGATCCAGGTCCGTAGTCCCTCAATGATGCTGGGCTATTTCGACGCTCCAGAGGCTACTGCCGCCGTCATGACCCAGGACGGCTGGCTCCGTACCGGAGACCTCGGCTACATCGACGACAGGGGGTTCATCTTCATTACCGGCAGGTCAAAGAACATCATCGTCACCGAGGGCGGCAAAAACATCTATCCAGAGGAGATAGAGCTTAAATTCGAAGGATCGGCCTGGATCAAGGAAGTCCTGGTGCTCGGCCGCAAAATTGCCGGTTCTGGAGCCGGCGAACAGGTCATCGCTGTCTGCGTTCCCGATTGGGATCGCATCGATGCGGAGCGCGGTTCTGTGTCTCGTATCGAATTTGCCGCGGAGCGCGTGCGTGATGAGGTTCAGATCATCAACAGAAATCTTCCCTCGTTCATGAAAATCGTGGATTTTATTGTGCGCGACGAAGCGTTCGATAAAACGAGCAGCACGAAGATCCGACGGTTCTTATATGCCGGATACGGCGAGCCTTCCCAAGCCGCAGCGCGGGCGGCAGGCAGATGAGCGCCGGAATTGCCGCGCTTGGGCTGCGTTTTATCGTCATGGCTATAGCCAGCTTTCTTGCCATCGTCGTCTGGTCCCGCATCAGGGATGTCGCGTGGATGCTCATTGTCGTCGGCATTATCGCCGGCTATGGCGATATACTCTATTCGCTGTTGGTGGAATTCGGCTTTGTACCGGAGATCGACCAGGCCGCCGGTGGAATCGGATTACTAGCCTTCGTCTTTCCAAACCTCCCCTGGATTTTCTTCTCCATAGCGTTCATATCGATAATAATCAAACACCGCCCTCGGGGTTAAAACGGCTCCCAGAACTGGATCACGTCGAAAGCGCCTATGCGCGGATCGCCGTACCAGCCTCTGGAGGCCTGTCATGACCGTCTATGCATTCGAACCCGTCGGTTTCGAGGGAGAGCTTGTCACGGTGGAGGTTGACCTTCGTCGCGGGATACCCAGCGTCGATCTTGTGGGTTTGCCTGACAGTGCCGTAAAAGAGGCACGGGAGCGCATCAGGGCCGCCATCCGCAATTCGGGCTTCCAGTTTCCGCTAGAACGGCTTTTAATCAGCCTCGCGCCTGCCGGGGTGCGAAAGGGCGGGGCGTCGTTTGACCTTGCCATGGCCCTTGCCGTGCTCGTCGCATCCGGCCAGATTCCCGACATCGGTTTTCCCGTCGTTGCGTTAGGCGAGCTGGAATTGTCAGGCAGGGTCAGGCCTGTCGCGGGAGTCCTGTCGGCCGTCTCGGCTGGCCTTCGCGCGGGCATCCCTTACTTTGTCGTCCCCAGGCCAAATTTGCTTGAAGCCCGCGCTCTTGCCGGTGATGCCGCCTTAGCTATCGATGGGTTGTATGATTGTGTACGCCTGACCGCCGCCCTGCGTGGTATCGGTTCTGCTGATGAGTTCAGGCCTCGAGCCGATCTCCGTTGCCCGGAGATCGGAGGATTCGGCAGACCGAGCGTAAATTCCGCGTTTGGCGATGGAGCGGAGTATGGTGACATGGCGGACATCCGCGGTCAGCCCGCGCTTCGACGCGCCATGGAAATTTCAGCTGCGGGTGGACACCATATGCTCCTTTTTGGTCCTCCCGGCGTTGGCAAGACCATGGCCGCTAGGCGCCTCGCAGGATTGCTGCCGGATCTTGATGATGAAGACGCGCTTGTCGTGACGACTCTGCATTCCCTTGCCGGTGCGTTGCCCGAGCTCTCCGGGCTGCTCAGGCGCCCGCCCTTCCGATCGCCTCATCATGGAGCCTCCGCCGAGGGGATCGTCGGGGGCGGGCGAGGCCGGAAGCCTGGCGAGATAAGCCTTGCTCATGGAGGCGTTCTGCTCCTCGACGAAGCCGCTGAATTCAGGGCCGATGTGCTCCAGTCGCTCCGGGAACCCTTGGAGCAAGGGCGCGTGACCATTGCGCGGGCTGACCGCGTCGTTTCCTATCCATCACGCTTCATGCTTATTTTATCGTGCAATCCCTGTCCTTGCGGCAATCTTGGTCGACGCGGCGCTGTCTGTCTGTGCTCTCCCGACGAAATACGGCGTTATTGGAAGCGCCTAGGCGGGCCGCTCCTGGACCGGATTGATATCAGAGTTCCCGTCAAACCTGCTGGACCCGCCGAGCTGGCTTCCGGACCCGGAGAAGCCAGCCTTTCTATCAAGCGGCGGGTATCAGCCGCCCGAACTGTACAATCGGAGCGATTCTCCGGTCTTCCTTTTCATGAAAACGGACGTATTCCGGCAAGCGGAATAGACAAGTTTTGCATGCTCGGAGTCCAAGCCGCGGCTACTTTCGTTGAAAAGGCGGAGCGAGAATCATTCTCGTCACGAGCCTGTCATGCGACGCTCAGAGTTGCCAGGACAATAGCGGATCTCGACTTTGCACCTAAAATAGAAACCGAGCATATCGATGAAGCTTTTACTCTGCGCAGATATGGAGATGATGATGTATTCTGGATGATTCCTTGAGCACCATATTGACATAAAGAGGGCGGTATATTATAACCATCCACGCGGTAGCGAATGCCACCGTTAAATAGAAATCGAGCTTGACTAACGTAATCGATTGTAGGATATTTAACTTCAATCATTAAGCACTAGTTATAGGTTCAACCCGTCTTTTAGTTGTGGCGGGCGACTGTTTTTCGCTTCCGCGGATTGCAGAATTGTATATAGGATTTGAAATACGAAAGTATTTCGAATCGCTTGACAAAGAATAGCAAAAGCGCTATAAAAAGCGCCGCGCCGGACGACTGAAAATGTCGAACGGCAAGATAGAGTTGCTGACCTGGCCAAGAAGTGCTGCGGTTGAGCGGAGTTCATTAACAGGTATAAGGGATGGGAGAAGCAGGATAAGGAGATCCGCGGGCCGGCAACGGTCTGCGATCCGGAATC
>CAZNCK010000173.1:0-5910 GCA_964571545.1 uncultured Treponemataceae bacterium
GGAACAAAACCAGGCGGCGCCAAGTCTGGCCAGCGAAGAGACCCTACGAGTTCCGACGCCGCTTCAAACCGCCCGCAGCCTCGTCCAGACGCCGCGCCAAAGGCTTCTTCCGCTCCCGCGAAGGGCTTGCTTGGCGCGTTGAGGGGATTGTTCGGAAAGAAAGACGAATAAAATTCGTCTCCGTTACCTGAAGCCGGATCGAGGTTTCAGGTCAGCAGGTCCCGGGCGAGGCGGCAGGCGCCTGTCTGGGCGTCTGCCATCGGTTGGACTATCTGGAGCCCGGGTCGGGCGGCGGTTATCCTGGTTGCGACGTTTGCGTCGAGCCAGCGGTTTTTTTCCAACAGCCCGCCATACAGGGCCAGCCTCGGACTGCTCATACGGCCCGCTAGCGTGTCGTACACCGATACGGCGAGGGCTACCAGTTCTGTCGCGGCGTGATCCATGATGTCGAGAGCCAGCGCGTCTCCCGCCGCGGCCGCTTCCGCGACCCGTGGCGCGAACGAGGCTATGGTCGCCTTGTTGAAGTTCAGATATGTAAACGGTATGAGCGCCTGCGCGTCCGACAGTCCAAAGTGCAGGACTGCGGATTCCAGGAGCGTTGTCGGGGAATCGCGGCCTTCGCTTGAGCGAATGCCGCGCTTGATCGCCTCGAACGCTATCCAGAAGGCTGAACCCTCGTCGCCCAGGAAATGACCCCAGCCGCCCGCGCGGACCCTTTCTCCAGAGCGCGTACGACCGAAGGCTATCGAGCCTGTGCCCGCGATGAGCAGGAAGCCTTCCAGATCAGCCAACGCGCCGACGAGGGCCGGTTCCGCGTCGTTTCCAGCCGCGAAGGCCGGAGTCGCAATCTCCTGGTCCGCATCGGGACTGGAAGAGCGTGCCGCGTCGCGAAAGGCGTCTGAGAGCGTGGCCGCCATCGTCGCCCTGTCGTCATCCAGATCGACGCCCGCGGAACCTATGAAACCCGCGCGACAGCCTGCGGGATCAAGCCCGCTGGATAGCGCTCCGGAAATGAGCCGAGTAAGCGTCTGCTTGACGGACTGGACATCTCTCGCGTTGAGGTTGGTGCCGCCGCCGTAACCCTGGTATAGAAGCGATCCTGCCAACGACTCAGCGCGTATGCGTGAGCTTGTGCCGCCGCCGTCGATGCCGAAAACCCATTCAATCATAATCGTCAAGCGGTTGGCTTTCGGACGCCCTTGCCCCGGAAGGCTTCGACAGCCTTGGACAGATGGCCGTCATTGGCCGCTACTAGATCCTCGGCGGCTACGGCGTCGATGCCGAGCAGCACCATCAGGATGGCTATCTTCGGTTTTTTCCCTGAAGCGGTAAAGGCTTTTTCGGCCGTCTCGCGGTCGCATTCGGTCGCTCTCATGATAAGATTCTTGGAACGTTCCACGAGTTTTTTGTTGACGGGTTTTAGGTCTATCATCAGGTTGCGATAGACTTTCCCGAGCCTGATCATTGAGGCTGTCGTTATCATGTTGAGCACGAGTTTCTGAGCCGTGCCTGATTTCATGCGCGTCGAACCGGTCACGACCTCAGGGCCCACGTCGACGAAAATACGGTGATTAGCCAGCTCGAAGGTTCCCGAGTTGGCATTGCACGATATCGCTCCGACCACCGCCCCCAGTTCCCTGGCGCGGCGCATGGCCCCGAGCACGTACGGCGCCTGACCTGACGCGGTGATGCCGACGAGCACGTCGTTGTTTGAGAAACCAATCGCCTCGATGTCCTTGACGCCCTGGTCTTCCTTGTCTTCGGCCGATTCTATTGACCTCACCAAGGCCTCGCGCCCGCCCGCTATCAGCCCCTGTACCAGCGAAGGCGGCGTGCCGTAGGTCGGAGGACATTCGGACGCGTCTAGTACGCCCAGCCTGCCCGAAGTGCCTGCCCCTATGTACACGAGTTTGCCGCCCTTCTTGAACGACTCCACGACATCGTCGACGAGAGCAGCGATACAGTCCAGCGCCGTTTCTACGGCGAAGGGTACCTTTTTGTCTTCGCTATTGATAATACCGAGTATCTCGCGCGTGCTTTTGGAGTCGATGTCGAAACTTGCGGGGTTTTCTCGCTCGGTGGTCAGGTTCGACAGATCCATTTTTTCGTCGATCATAGAGGGGCGCTCATGGGTTCGTACCGTTTGCATACCTTGAAACCTGGCTTTCCATACAGTTTGATGCGATTAGTCCAGTCAGTGACCAGGGCCTCGCGCTAGCTTCTCGAGGGAGTCTTGATATCCTGCTCATGTACGGCCTTGAGGCTACGCTCAAGTCGCGGTATCGATACCTCGATACTCCTGCAGATGACCGTCGCGTACAAGATGTCCACCATGACGAGTTGCGTGGCTCTGGACAGCGATGCGCTTGTGCGGAGGAGCGGTTCTGTGGCGGGAACGTTCAGTACTATGTCAGCCAGCTTTGAGAGCGTGCTCTGTCCTACGCTCGTGATACCTATGAGGCGGGCGCCTGAGAGTTTAGCCTCTTCCGCGATGGATACGGTATGCGCTGACTTACCTGAATACGATATCGTTATGGCGACATCCGCGGAGGTCATGCCGCAGGCGATGCTGACCTGCACGTCCGCATCAAAGGCGAAGGAGCAGGGTATGCCGATGCGGGAGAATTTCTGGTACAGATCGTACGCCACATTGGCCGAGGCTCCGACTCCGAATATGGCCACAGACCGAGCTCCGAGCACGGCTGCCGCCGCCTCTTCAATGGCGCTGGTATTGATCAAGGAAAGAACCCGTTCTATAGCGTCCGTCGTCCTGGTGACGATGGTCTTGGCTATGATCTCGACCGACTGATTGGAGTCAAGTTCGAACGCGGGGGGCGGTTCCTCAACATCGGAGTCGGCCGTGGAGTAGAGGTCCTTGGTTAAGAGTATCTGCAACTCCCGGTACCCCGAGAGCCCGGCCCGCTTGCAGAGCCGTATAACTGCCGGCGGATTGGTATCGGCCTGCCTGGCAAGTTCGGCTATCGTGCAGAACACCGCGGTTTTAGGGCTGCCGATGAGGTATTCGGCGATTTTTCGCTCTGATTCCGTACATGAATCGACGATTTCACGTAGAAGCGCAACTCCGCTCGTCATGCTGGTATCCGTCCTCTCGTGCCGACAGTAATGCGTACGTCCAAACGACGCATTGCCATTCTAACACATGAAAACCATCCTTGGAATATAATTTCTAATAATTATGAGTTTCTATAAAATAATGTTGCAGAAATGTATGGATTATCGGATACTTGATACAGGAGGTTCGATACGTCGATAACCTGCATTCATAACGCCACCTTGCTCGCCGGGTATGCCCGGATGGAGAACTGCGCCGTGCTGGTCGAGGACGGCCGGATAACAGACGTTTTCTCGGAGAAGCGTTTTGCGCAGAAGCATTTTTCGCCCGATACGCGTATCTACGATGCGGCCGGCGCCTTCGTGGCGCCCGGATTCATCGATACGCACATCCATGGTTTTGCAGGATACGGAACCGAGGATCTGTCGGTCGACGCCATCATCGCCATGTCCGAACACCTTGGTTCGTACGGCGTCACCGCATTCTGTCCGACCATCTATCCCATGGACCTGGACGACATGGAAAAGTCGATACTGGCCTGCGTCGGTGCTATGGGCAAGGAGACAGGCGCCCGGGTGATGGGCGTGCATCTCGAAGGACCGTTTATATCTATGGCCAGGCTTGGCGTCCAGCGGTCGGAATTCGTACGCCCCGTCGACATCGAGGTCATGGAGCGCCTGTACCGTGCCGGTCAGGGACACATCACTAATATGACCGTGGCGCCCGAGCTCAAGGGCATGCGGGAGCTGGCTCTGTACTGCCTTTCAAGGAACATCGTTCTTCAGGCGGGCCATACCGATGCCACGTACGAGAACATGATGGAAGGCATGCAGGCAGGCATACTCCATTCCACCCACTTCTTCAACGCCATGAGCCGCCTGCATCACAGGGACCCCGGAGCGGTTGGCGCCATACTTATCAACCCCGAGCTGTCCTGCGAGATCATCGCGGACGGTAAGCATGTACACCCCGACTTGATACGGCTCCTCTTGCGCGACAAGCCGCAGAGCAAGGTTGTCTTGGTCACCGACGCCCTCAAGCCTACCGAGCAGCACCGCTGCCCGCTGTACGCCAACAATGAAGAAGTCGTTCTGGAAGACGGTATATTCCACCGGAAAAGCGATGGCGTCATAGCCGGCTCGTGCCTGACGATGATGGGCGGCGTTAAAAATCTGGCCGGTTGGGGCGTACCCGTCGAAGCGGCGGTGGAGATGGCGGCCAGCAACCCGGCCCGCATCGTGGGGCTCGGCAAGCGCGGCCTGCTCGTGCCAGGCTACGAGGCCGATTTGGTTGTCTTTGATAAGGAATTTTCCGTGCTTTCGTCCATGGTGGGCGGACGCTTCATCAGGAACGAATTGGGCTGAAACGGCTTCGGTCGGAGCCCGCAAGGGGTACTTTCATGCGTCTTATCGTCAGGCCCGATTACGAGGCTGTCTCCGAGTGGGCCGCGAATCACGTCGCCCGTAGCATCATTCAGGGAACTCGCTCCGGAACCCGGTCCTTCGTGCTTGGCCTGCCTACCGGTTCGTCGCCGCTGGGTCTGTACGACAGGCTTGCCGCCCTCCATGGCCGCGGCGCCTTGTCGTTCCGCGACGTCGTCACGTTCAACATGGACGAATACGTCGGCCTGCCCGAGGATCATCCGCAGAGCTACCACAGCTTCATGCGCGACCACCTGTTTTCAAGAGTAGACCTTCAGGCGACTAATACAAACATTCTGAACGGCAACGCGCCTGACCTCGACGCCGAATGCGCACGCTACGAGGCGGCCATAGCGGCTGCCGGCGGCATAGACCTGTTTGTCGGCGGCGTGGGCGAGGACGGGCACATCGCGTTCAACGAGCCAGGTTCGTCGCTGTCGTCGCGCACTCGGGTCAAGACGCTGACGAGGGACACGCGCCTAGTCAATTCACGCTTTTTCGGCGACAACCCGGCCGCGGTTCCGCCCACCGCGCTCACGGTGGGTGTGGGTACCATCATGGACGCCCGCGAGGTGCTCATCCTGGTGTCCGGGGCCAACAAGGCCCGCGCCCTCCGTCATGCCATCGAGGACGGCGTGAACCACCTGTGGACCTTCTCGTGCCTCCAGCTGCATCCCAGGGTCATAGTCGTCTGCGACGAAAAGGCCACCGATGAGTTGAAGGTCGGCACCGTCCGCTATTTCAACGAGATAGAGGCCGCGAATTTCGACAATTCGATACAATGATACGTACCCGCGCCGTCGTTAACCTGCGAGCGTAACGAGTCAGGTTGAGCGGCGGCCGGCAATCGCGGCCTGCCGGCCCGCAGTCGCGCCGTCGTTAACCTGCGAGCGTAGCGAGTCAGGTTAAATGACGGCTGGCAATGACGGCCTGCCGGCCCGCGGTCGCGCCGTCGTTAACCTGCGAGCGTAGCGAGTCAGGTTAAATGACGGCTGGCAATCGCGGCCTACCGGCCCGCGATTGCCGGATTGCGCTGGAGCACCGACTCCATTATGATTCTTCAAATGGCGCGCACGTTCAAGCGGCGTTATCTTTTTGAAGTTGCGGCGGAGTACGTATGAAAATCCTGACCCATACAGTAAAACCTAAGATTCCCGAGGCACTGGCGCCACTCGACGAGATGGCTCATAACCTCTGGATATCGTGGAATTTCGACGCGATCATGCTGTTCATCCGGCTGGATTACGAGATATGGAGCCTGTCGCGGCAGAATCCCGCCAAGATGCTCGGTATGGTGCCGCAGGAGCGTTACGACGAAGCGGCCGGCGATGACTCCTTCCTCGCGGCGCTTCGCGAGGTGTACGCTAAGTTCCAGGCCTACAAGAATGGCCAAGCGTGGTACAAGGGCGACTACAA
>CAZNCK010000174.1:0-5624 GCA_964571545.1 uncultured Treponemataceae bacterium
CCACCGGCCGGTGGCCGTTGACGTACGCCACCGAGATGCGGGTGCGGTACGATCCGGCGGGCAGTACGACGCCGGCGGAATCCTTGCCCGCAAACTGGTAGCGGGCAACCAGAGACTCAGCGCCCGTTCCCGAGACCGTCCAACGCTCGGCGCCGGCGGCATCGAGTACCGAGAGGTTCCAGGCGGACATGCCGCCCCGCACCGGCACATTGGGAGTGAGGGTGAGGACATCCTTGACGCCGTCGCCGTTGGGGCTGAAGGCGGCCTGATCTATCGAGACGCCAACCGGAGGCTGCTGAGTGTTGACTATGATGTTCTCGACCTTGGATGAGCCGGCGTTGCCTGCTCGGTCCGTGGCGGCAATGCGGTAGGCGTAGACGCCGTCGGGCACTATCTGTCCCGCGTCGCTTTTGCCGTCCCACACGGCGGTTACAGGAGCGGCTGAGCTAGTCTTCCAGACGCGCAGGGCGGTACCGGCCGCGTCGAGGATCTCGGCGTTCCAGAGGTCCTCGGAAGAGCCCTCTTGAGTTATGCGGAACGTCTCTTTGTTGCCGTCTCCGTCAGGGCTGAAAATAAGCGCGTCGCTTCCGCCGGCAGGGCCCGCAATCTTTATTGACGGGGGAACCGTATCCACGACCACCGCCCAGCGATCGGCTATGGCTACGTTGTCGTTGTCGTCCACGGCCTCGACTACTATGAAGTAGCGCCCGTCGGGAGCCGCCGCGCCGGAGTCGGCCAGCCCGTTCCATACGAGTTCAGACGGTACCTCGACGCCTTTTTTCACATATAGCAAGCGGCCCAGCAAGCCCTTCCAGTCCTGGTTCTCTGGCCTGGATTCCTTGTTGGTGATAGTCTTGATGACCGTTCCGGCTTCGTCGAGCACTTTGAGGGAGAAACCCTGGACATAACGCTGGTCGACTATCTTGAGCGGCAACGTAACCTCGTCGAGGACGCCGTCGTTGTTGGGGCTTATATAGTATGCGTCGTAGCTGGACTTTGGCCAGGCAATGGTTATGACCGGCGGCGTTTTGTCTATGACGCCTATGGGCACATTGACGCCGCCGCCAAAGGACCAGATGCCGTTGTACAGTTCAGCGGCCGCTAGCGTGGGTCGTATTTCGGAGCGGTTGAGGCCGGTTTTACTAATAAAAGAGTCATCGCTCTTGCGGTCGATGGCGAAGCTGGCGCCGATGCCAATACTCGGCAGGAGTCCCTGGTGTGCGCCTTCGATCGCTTCGCGCAGGTTGAAGTCCCAGCCCAGGCGCAGGAAGGCCTGATCACGCCAACCCAGCTTGAGACCGGTGGAAAACACGGCGTTCTGGAAGCTCGGAAACCAGAGATCGGCGTTGGCGGACAGCCTGACGCCCGCGGCCTCCGCGTTCAGCAGATTCGCGGAGGCGCCTAATTGCGGCGTGAACGGCGCGTCGTATGAACTGGCCGCGCCGCCTGAAATGCCTGTGACGCCGGCGGGAGTAAACGACTTGCCTATATTGCGTAGCGACGCGCCCCATACCAGGCTTTTGAGGAATTTCACGTCTCCGACAAGGCCTATGACGCCGAGGTCGGCTCCCAGCCCCCAGTTGAAGGTATCATTGTTGCTGCCAAGCTGGGTATCAAGGGAAGCGCCAACCAACAGGTTTGGATACAGGTCCTTGGCCATGCCGACGCGTCCGGTGAAGACCGTGCCGAGGGGCATTGAGGCCGTGAAGGGAGAATGTAGCACGCCCAGGTGTCCGGTCCAGACGCCGTACGGCTTGGGCGCGGCGAGCCCGAAGTTAAAGGCATTGCCCCATCCGACTTCGCCGCCCAAGCCGACGAGAGCGGCGTAGCTCAGATCCATAGTCGTCCGTTGCAGCAGCGCGGACGCGGCCGGATTGGCTAGGTCAGCCATCGGCGAGTCGGTAGACGCGGCCGAAAGGCCGCCAGAGCTGAGCGCTGGAGAAGCCAAGGCGGCCGCGGTCTCGGCTCCCGCGGGCGGATCGTAGGCCCAGGCCGTCGTCATTGACAGCAAGACTACGACGACGACGAGTGCGAGTGACTTTCCGCGAGCATACATATAGATTCTCCTTGGCGAGTAATGGTTCACGTTTATAGTATAATACTATGCTACACGCCGCGGTTACATTCAGCGGCGTAGTTATTTCAATACAGCGTCAATTATTGGTACATGACGACCATAGGCATAGGATCGAGGGCAAGGACTTCTTCCGGCTTCATCAGCGGCTTATCCCAGCCCGCGCCTACGACCTTGGATTCGAAAAAGAGCTTAAAGCCCTTGACCGGCATGTTGAGAGAGCGGGCGTTGGTGGCATAGGTGTTGCGCTTGAGCGGCGGCGAACCAAAACCGTCGGCGGTATGAACCAGCACCACCCTGTCGTATTCCGCGCGCACCACCTGGGAGTCGCGAATCATTGTCGGCTTGAACTGGTGCACGACAAGCATACGGATGCCAGGCAGGTCATTTTCACGCAGGTAGTTGTCGACCAGACCCTGCGCCTCGTTCAGCTCGGCCCCCGTTATTGACCCTATTTCCTGCATAGGCTTGAGCGTACGCCACTCGGGGTCGATGGCCAGATGCACATTGGGATAGCGGAGATAAGGCAACATGGCCCTGACCGAATCGTCCACGCTATACTTGCCGAGCTGATGGTCCAGAAACACGAGCCACCCCCGTTCCGCGGCGAATTCTATGTACGATTCGACAACGGTACTATTGAGGGTGCCTATATCGCCCGCGGGCCAGCAGGTTCCGAATATCAGGTAGAAAGCGGGGACGATGCCGAGTTCTCCGTTGGCGGCGTCGTACAAGCGCGCGTAGCCTTCCAGTAGCGGCGCAAGTTTTTCCTTGGAGTACTCGCCGAGGATGCCCATTGAAGGCGAATTGGGCTTGCCGTAAAACGCCAATACCTGGTTGCCCGCGAGTATGGGCTGACATTCGGCGGCGCTCTCCGCGAGCTGAGCATCAGCCGCGGCGCGGGCCTTGCGCTCGGCCGGCGGAATGGGGCCGTACCCCCCGCGGGGAACGCCGCTGAGTTCGGAAACGCCGGTCCTGCCGCCTCGCAGCAAATCAGGGAACAGACGGTACGGGGCTGGATCAAGGATTTCCCCCTCAATCGCTGGTTTCGGCGAGGCGGGAACAGCCTCGCCAAACGCCGCTACGACAGGAGCGGAGTCTATTGCGGGTTCGGCGCTTTCCTCGAACTGAGAGGAGGACCCGAGGCTGACAAGCATGGCGCCGGCGAATATACCTAAAGAGACGAGGTTCGGTTTTTTCAACGAAAACGAGGGCATGGGGCGTCCTTGCTGAGCGATATCTGTATCAATATCGGCGCCGGAGCCTTCAGTCTGAATACTCATGCGCATCAAGGGCTAGTCTAAAGCCCCTGGTCTTCCGATACTTATAATGATGACAACCACGAAACACGCGCCTGACATGAAACCGCTTTCGATAGTACAAACCTGCATGCTGCTCCTCACATTCGTAGCCGTCGCCCCGCTTACAGCACAGGGAGCATGGCCGGCGCTTGGCGGCGACAAGCCCATAGGCTCGATGGCGGAGAACTCGGACATCAGAAAACGGGTATGGGATACGCTCTTGGAAGCGCCGCGCGCCGCGGCAACCTCATACCGAGGGGCAAAGGAGCGCAATGCCTGGGGCAGCTGGTCGGTATCGGTAGAAAAGAGCAAAGGCGCTTTTTATATTATTCTTTCTCCCGAACGGAATGGCGTTTTTCCCATATACGCTCAAGGCACCTGGATACTGAAACGATCCGATGTCGACGGATCATTCTTGCAGGCCAAGATATTCCTCCGAAGCGATCCAGGAACCTTTGCCCGCATCTACCCGGCCGGCACGCGTTCTCGCATAGACATCGTCGCGTACGGAGGCGTGCTCTACCGCGAAGTAATGGTACCGCTTTCGTTTAACGAACTCCTCCGTTCTCCGTTTTCAAGGATACGCGAGCTGACCTCCTACGTCATAGACTGGAATGTCTTCTCGCCTGAACCGGTACTGTACCAGGACCTTCGCGGCCTCGCGTCGGCCGTCAGGAAAAACCTGCCGTCGCTCAGGTACGCGGAAGACGGCGCCATAGACGAAGACGGCCGAAGCGTCTTCATATCGACCCTGACCGAACAGCCGGCCCCGGCCGGCTTCAATTGCTCGGGGTTTGCCAAATGGATAGTAGACGGCATGCTGCACCCCATTACCGGCTCATACCTTTCCGTCGATTCGCTCAGGCAACGCATGGTCGACTGGCGCGGCTCCTCGTTCACCCTGGGGTTTGAGGAGAAGTTCGATCCCTTCTTCGGTCTTGACTGGTCCAGGGCCTTGGCGAAGTCAACCTGGTCCGCCTTCTACCCGTCGCTGGAAGATGACTCGCCCCTGGCCAACGACGTTGCGGAAGCGCCGTTCTCACTCCGCGTCCGCGATGCGGATCCGGTCAACGGCGGCTCGCTATACGAACCCTTCTCGGACAACTTCGAGGACGCGGGCATAGACGTGCGGGGCCTCAAGGCAACCTTGTTCCTGCTCGCCACTCAGGAGCCCGGGCGATTCTATCTGGCGCAGTTCAACGCCCGTGACGAAAAACCGCCACAACTCAGGCGCTATTTCCACATCGCGGCGCTCTTCCCGTATTTTGACGACGAGGGCGTATTCAGGGTAGCCGTCTTTGAAAGCGCCGCCGAAACCTCTCTCGAGAGTATTGCCGGTAGAGGATACGAATTCGTCAAGCTGGTGCGGATGCCAGCGGCCTCGCGCTTCGAACCTCAGAGCCTGGCCGCGCCGTGAGGGTGCGCTTCCTGGGCACCGGTACCAGCCATGGCGTACCGGTACTTGGCTGTTCCTGCCCTGTCTGCACCTCCACCGATACACGGGATTCGCGGTATCGCTCCTCTGTCCTCGTAGAAGGTGGCGCGGGCGAAGTGGTCCTCATCGACGCGGGGCCGGAATTCCGGCTGCAGGGCCTGCGCGCCGGGCTCTCGCGCTTGGACGCGGTGCTCGTCACGCACGCGCACGCAGACCACATCCATGGCCTCGACGACGTCAGGCCGCTGACCCGAGGCAAGCCGCTGCCGGTGTACGCCTCCAAAGCGGACTCGGCCGAAATCAGGCTCAGATTCTCGTATGCGTTTGCGCAGGGCCAGGAGGGCGGCGGCAAACCGCGACTCGAACTCGTAGACGCGGACGAGGGTGTAATCAGCGTGGGAACCCTGAGTATTCAGGCGATTCCCCTGCTGCACGGCGAACGGCGTATTCTGGGCTTCAGGCTCGGCGGGTTCGCCTACCTGACCGATTGCTCCGGGGTCCCTGAGACCTCCAAGCGCTTGCTTCAGGGCCTAGACCTGCTAGTCGTAGGCGCCCTCAGGCTGCGACCTCACCCTACGCACTTCTCCGTAGACGAGGCCCTCGAACTGGCGGCGGAACTACGTCCCAGCCGACTGCTCCTTACCCACATCTGCCACGACCTCAGCCACACCGCGTTGGAAGCCCACTGCGCCGCCGCGGGCCTGAGCCTTCCCGCGGGGCCTGCCTGGGACGGGCTTACAGTAAAACTCTAGTAGTTTCTCGAACCTTGTGCCCACACCGCAAGCGCCGGTGCCCGCTCCTGCGTAGCCATGGC
>CAZNCK010000175.1:0-5276 GCA_964571545.1 uncultured Treponemataceae bacterium
CTATTCCTGTTCCCGTGGAGATGAGGAACCCGATGTTCCTTAAGCCGTTCGAAGGCCTCGTGCGTAACTTCGCCGTGCCTGAATACGGTAGCGTCGACCCTACGCCTTTCGTAGCGGTGGCTTACCTGTGCATGTTTGGCCTGATGTTTGGCGACGCCGGGCATGGTCTGGTCGTGGCCTTGGTTGGTATTCTGGGGCTGGCGCGCGCTAAGAAGACAGGCAAGCCAGACAGTCTGTATCGCATCATGATGTACTGCGGCGGCGCGGCTATAGTGACGGGCATCCTATTCGGTTCGTACTTCGGCTTTAAGCTGTTCCCGCCGCTGTGGTTCGACTACCACGGCATAGTCAACGGCCACGCGGCCAAAGGCGCGGTGCGGAACGTCTACGACATCCTGGGCATAACGATACGTTTCGGCATGATAGTCATGTTCGTGGGCCTCGCCATCAACTGGGTGAACCTGTTCCGGAAGAAGGAATGGTTTAGGCTGCTACTGGACAAGGCAGGCCTCCTCGGCGGTTGGATCTACGGGGCGGGCGCCTGGGTAGCGTTCTACTACGTTGGCCACGATTACCGTGAGTTTCCGCCCGCGGGTCTCCTGACCCTTATGCTCGGCCTGCCGACGATAGTACTGGCCTTCAAGGCGCCCCTGGAATTCCTGTTGCGCGGCCGGCACGAAGGCAAGCGCTTCAAACCAGGACTTGTCGTCGATTTTATAATGGAATGGATAGTAGAGATCCTCGAAATTTACTCAGGTTATCTGGCTAACACGCTGTCGTTTATGCGAGTGGCGGGCCTGGGCATTGCGCACGTGAGTCTGATGACGGCGTTCTTCCAGATAGCGCGGATGATAACGCCCGAGGGTCCATACTCGATTTTATCGATTCTGATACTTGTGCTGGGCAACACGCTCGTCATAGCGCTCGAGGGGCTGTCGGCCGGCATACAGTCGCTCCGTCTTAATTATTACGAATTCTTCTCAAAGTATTTCAACGGTACCGGCAAGGCGTACCGTCCTATATCTTTCAACGGCATGGAATGAGCCAAGGAGTTTGACAATGGTAGACATGAAGCAACGCTTCGCCGGCAGTGTCGGCAAGAGCCTGATCGTGGTGGTGGCCCTGATGGCCTTGTTCGCGGTGGTCTCGACGGTGAACGTTTCCGCGCAGGAATCAGCAGGCCAGGCGCAGGCCATCTCCCCTGAACAAGCCAAGGTGATGCAGTACGGCCTGATCGCCGCCGCCATAGCGTTTGGCCTGGGAGCGATAGGCGCGGGCATCGCCATTGCCAACGTCGGCGCGGCAGCCATGGGAGCGATAGGCGAGCGACCTGAAATCGCCAGCCAGGCGCTGATATTCATAGCGCTGGCTGAAGGCCTCGTGGTGTTCGGTTTTATAACCGCGCTGATGATACTGGGCAAGATCTAGTCTGACGTGAAGTATTTCGTTATCGGCGACGAGGATACGGTGCTCGGCTTTGGCATGGTAGGCGTGGACGGTCGCGTGGCCGGCAGCGTAGCCGAAGCCGAGGCGGCGTTCGATGCGGCCGTGTCCGACGCCGAGGTAGGCATCGTGGTCGTCCCCGAGCGGGCCGCCGAGCTGATTCGGCCGCGTGTCGACCGGTACCTGTTCTCCGACACGTTTCCGCTGATCGTCGAGATTCCGGATAGAACCGGGCGCATGGCCGGCCGGCCAACGATACGCGAGACGGTGAATGCCGCTATCGGCATAAAGCTTGGCTAGATAGCCGCAAGGATGATGACTATGGAAGAACGTTCAAGCGACGCCGAGGATATCGTTGCCGGCATTCTGGCCGACGCGGATGCCGAAGCGGTGCGCATTGCCGCCGAGGCCGAGGCGTACGCGGCTCAGTCCGCTGCCAGGGCCGCTGACCAGGCCGCCACGATAGCCAGGGAGGCCGCCGCCAAGTCGGAAGCCCAGGCTGCGGTGATCCAGGCCGATACGCTGGCCAAGGCGACGATAGAGAGCCGCAAGCGGTCGTTGAGGCTCCAGGAGAGCCTATCGGGCGTCATCGTGGAGCGGGCCGTATCGACGATAGCCGCGACAGTGGCCGGGCTTGGTTACAGGGATATCCTGCGCGGCTGGATAGTGGAGGCCGCCATAGGGCTGTCTTCAGAGGCCGCGACGGTCAACGCGTCCATGAACGAGTTGCCGCTGATCGACGAGGACTTGCTGAGGGCCGCCGAGTCGGAAGGGCTCGCCGCGACCGGCAAGGCTACTAGGTTGCGCAGGGTCGAGGGCGACCCGGTGATAGGGCAGGGCGTGTACCTGCTCGCCGAAGGCGGGCGATTGGCGTACGACAACAGGGTGGCCACGCGCTTCGAGCGCAACAAGGCCGATATCAGGAAACTGATATACAAGGCGCTCAACGACGAGGGGTCGCGCGTTTAGCGCGGCGGTGGGGACGGCATGAACGAACGGATACTAGGACAGGTAAAACGGGTCAATGGGCCGGTCATCGAGGCCATGGGCATCAGCGACGCGCGTATGCTCGAACTCGTGCGGGTAGGCGAATCGGGCCTGACCGGCGAGATCATTAAGCTGTCGGGCGACGGAGCCGTGATACAGGTCTACGAGGACACGACGGGTGTGGCGCCCTACGATAACATCTACGGTACCGGACTGCCGTTGTCGCTGGAACTGGGCCCGGGACTCCTCGGCACAATCTACGACGGCATCCAGCGGCCGCTTGAGACCCTGCTGGCGCTGACCGGGCGGTTCATAGAGCGCGGCATCACGGCCGAGGCCCTGGACCGCAAGAAGCTCTGGAGCTTTGAACCCAGGCTGGCGGTCGGAACAAAGGTGACGGCCGGCATGATCTTCGGCGTCGTCCAGGAGACATCCCGCATAGAGCACCGTATCTGCGTGCCGCCGGATGTCTCAGGCACCCTGGCCTCCATCGTACCGGCGGGCGACTATACCGTGGATCAGATCGTGGCGACGATCTTCACGGCGTCAGGGGAGCGCAAGCTGTCCATGATGCAGCGCTGGCCGATACGGACGCCCCGCCCCGTCGTGCAACGCAAGCCGCTGGACATTCCGCTGATAACCGGGCAGCGCGTCATCGATACGCTGTTTCCGCTGGCCAAGGGCGGCACGGTGGCCATACCCGGCGGTTTCGGCACCGGCAAGACGATGACTCAGCACGCGATAGCCAAGTGGTGCGACGCGGACATCATCGTCTATATAGGCTGCGGCGAGCGCGGCAACGAAATGACCGACGTGCTCACCGAATTTCCCAAGCTGGTTGATCCGCGCTCAGGCAAGAGCCTCATGGAGCGCACGATACTCATAGCCAACACCTCAAACATGCCGGTCTCGGCGCGCGAGGCCAGCGTGTACACCGGCGTGACGCTGGCGGAGTACTATCGCGACCAGGGCTACCATGTCGCCGTGATGGCCGACTCGACCTCGCGCTGGGCGGAGGCGTTACGGGAACTGTCCGGCCGCATGGAAGAGATGCCCGCGGAGGAAGGCTTCCCCGCGTACCTGCCGACGAGGATAGCCGAGTTCTACGAGCGCGCCGGCTACGTGGAGACCCTGTCCGGTCTGGACGGCTCGGTGACCATCATCGGAGCGGTCAGCCCGCCAGGCGGCGACTTCTCCGAGCCGGTTACCCAGCACACCAAGCGTTTCGTTCGCTGCTTCTGGGGCCTGGACCGCCAGCTGGCCAACGCGCGTCACTATCCGGCCATCTCGTGGCTGGACAGCTACAGCGAGTATCTGGACGACATAAAGCCCTGGTGGGAAGAGCGCGTGGGCCCGACCTGGGCCTCCGAGCGCGAGGAGATCATGGGATTGCTCCAGAAGGAAGTGCGGCTCCTGCAGGTGGTCAAGCTGGTAGGTCCGGACGCGTTGCCCGACAGCCAGCGCTTCGTCATCGAGGTGTGTACCATGTTCAAGAACGCCTTCCTGCAGCAGAACGCCTACGACGACATCGACCGCTACTCCACCGTGGAGAAGCAGCTGCGGATGCTGTCCATCATCATGACGTACTGGCGGCGAGGGCAGGCCGCGATAAAGCGCGGCGTCACGCTGGTAAAGCTGAAGCGCGTCAAGGCGGTCCAGGAGATAGTCAAGATGAAGTTCACCGTTCCCAACGAGTCGCCCGAGGAATTCGACCGCATCATGGCCAGGCTCGAACGCGGTATCGACCAGCTGGAGGCCATCTATGCTTGATTCCATGTCAGGCGAGGCCAGGCGCAAACTGATGTCCGGCCGCGAGTACGTGGGGGCCGCCAGGATAGACGGGCCGCTGGTGTTCGTCAGGAACACCCATCCGGTGGGGTACCGCGAGCTTGTGGAGTGCGTGGACGCCGAGGGCAAGGTGCGCCTGGGCATGGTGCTGGACACCAGCAGGGACGTGGTGGTGGTGCAGGTCTTCGAGGGCACGCACGGGCTGACTATGCCGGGCACCAGGACACGCTTTCGCGGCAAGCCGCTGACCATAGGCGTAAGCGACAAGATGCTGGGCCGCGTGTTCGACGGCCTCGGTCGCCCCATAGACGGCGGTCCTTCTCCTCTTGCGGATGCGGAACCTGACGTGAACGGCAGGCCCATCAACCCTACCGCCCGCGAGTACCCGCGCGATTTCATCCAGACGGGCATTTCAGTCATAGACGGCATGAACACGCTGATACGCGGGCAGAAGCTGCCGATATTCTCCGGCAACGGCCTGCCGCACAACGAGTTGGCCGCCCAGATAGCCAGGCAGGCAAAGCTACGCGGAGGCGCTACCGACTTCGCGGTGGTGTTTGCCGCGATGGGCGTCAAGCACGACGTGGCGCGTTTCTTCACAAAATCGTTCGAGGAAACCGGCGCGCTGGACAACGTGGCGCTATTCCTATCTCTGGCCGACGCGCCGTCCATAGAGCGCATCATAACGCCGCGCACCGCTCTGACCCTCGCCGAGCATCTGGCCTACGATAAGGGCCTGCACGTGCTCGTCGTGATGACGGACATGTCCAATTACTGCGAGTCGCTACGCGAAATTTCAACGCTGCGCGGCGAGATTCCCTCACGCAAGGGCTACCCCGGCTACCTGTACTCGGATCTGGCAGAACTGTACGAGCGCTCCGGTATGATCAAGGGCGTCAAGGGTTCCATCACCCAGCTGCCCATCCTGACTATGCCCAACGATGACATATCGCACCCGATACCGGACCTCTCAGGCTACATCACCGAGGGTCAGATCGTATTTGAACGCGAGATGCATGGTCGCGGCATCTACCCGCCGGTGGCGGGCCTGCCATCGC
>CAZNCK010000176.1:0-3503 GCA_964571545.1 uncultured Treponemataceae bacterium
CTTTCTCATCGAGTTATCGATCAGGGCGTCAACCGCTTCCTGGAGCATGCGCTTCTCGTTGCGCAGAATGACTTCCGGCGCGTGAATGTCTATGAGTTTCTTGAGGCGGTTATTGCGGTTGATGACGCGACGATAGAGGTCATTGAGATCGCTCGTCGCGAAGCGTCCGCCGTCGAGCTGTACCATGGGCCTGAGTTCGGGAGGAATGACCGGGATGACGTCCATGATCATCCACTCGGGCTTGTTGCCCGAGCCGCGGAAACTCTCGATGATCTCAATGCGCTTGAGCAGGCGTTTGTCGCTCTTGGCGCCTTTCTCTATCATCTTGGCGCGCAGAGCAACGGCCATGTCGTCGAGGTCAAGACCCTCCAGCAGCTGCCGCACGGCTTCGGCGCCCATGCCGGCGGTAAAGGCTCCGCCGTAACGGTCGGTAGCCTCGTAGAACTCCTCCTCGGAGAGGAGTTGCATCTTCTTGAGGTCGGTGTCACCGGCGTCTATGACGACATATTTTTCGTAGTAGAGCACGGAGCGGAGCGCGGCCACGGGCAGGTCGAGGAGGAGGCCCATACGGCTCGGAACGGAGCGATAGAACCAGATATGAGAAACCGGGGACGCTAGTTCTATGTGGCCCATGCGTTCGCGGCGGACCTTAAAATGAGTTACTTCGACGCCGCAGCGGTCGCAAATCACGCCCTTATAGCGTATCGACTTAAACTTGCCGCAATAGCACTCCCATTCTTTGGTCGTGCCGAAGATGCGCTCGCAGAAGAGACCGTCTTTCTCTGGCCGCAAGGTGCGGTAATTGATCGTTTCGGGTTTCTTCACCTCGCCATAGCTCCAGCTCCGGATCATGTCCGGGCTGGCGAGGCGAACCATTATGCTATCGAAATCCTGAATGTCTCTCATGCAGTCTCCCCCTCAAAGCGGGCTGTATACGCGGCGTATACATAGGACAAACGAAGAGAATAAGAGGCAAAGAGATAAGAAAGAGAAGACGTATTCTTAAGTATCTTCTCTTCGTTCATTCTCTTTCCGTCCTCTTAT
Organism: uncultured Treponemataceae bacterium; assembly: GCA_964571545.1. Classification (GTDB taxonomy): domain Bacteria; phylum Spirochaetota; class Spirochaetia; order Treponematales; family UBA12059; genus SZUA-370. The sequence continues at coordinate 1,045 of CAZNCK010000176.1, forward strand.
TCTCTTATCCTCTTTGTTCAGTATCCTTAGAAGTTAGTGCCTTGCTTGTTGATCAGGTCTTCGTCACGTTCGGTCAACGGGATCTGCTTGCCCTTGGCGTCAAAAATCCGCATGTCGAGGCCGAGTCCGCGCAGCTCCTGCACCATGACGTTGAAGGCCTCGGGGATACCGGCCGCCGTATGCGGCTCGCCCTTCACGATGGCTTCGTAGACCTTGGCGCGTCCGGTCATGTCGTCGGACTTGATTGTAAGCAATTCCTGCAGGGTATTGGCGGCGCCATAGGCCTCGAGGGCCCAGACTTCCATTTCACCGAGGCGCTGTCCGCCGAACTGCGCCTTGCCGCCCAGCGGCTGCTGGGTAACGAGCGAGTACGGACCGGTGGAGCGCGCGTGCATCTTGTCGTCGACGAGATGGTGCAGTTTCATGAAGTAGATGATGCCCACCGTTACAGGGTTCTGGAAATGCTCGCCGGTGCGGCCATCGCGAACGGGCGTCTTGCAGGCGGCGGGTAATCCCGCGTCCTTGAGCTTGGCCTCTATCTGCTCCTGGTCCGGAGACTGGAAGACCGGCGAAGCGAACCACTCGTTCATAGTGGATCCGACCCAGCCCAACTCTGTTTCCATGAGCTGTCCGATGTTCATGCGGCTCGGCACGCCCAGCGGATTAAGGCAGATGTCCAAGGGCGTACCGTTGTCCAGGTACGGCATGTCCTCCACGGGCAACACGCGGGCAACGATGCCCTTGTTACCGTGGCGGCCTGCCATCTTGTCGCCTTCCTTGAGCTTGCGCTTGGCGGCGATCAGAACCTTGACCACTTCCTCTACGCCGGGGGACAGATCATCGTTGGCGGAACGCTTGAGACGCTGCACGTCGATGATGGTGCCCTCGATACCATGAGGCACGCGGAGCGATGTATCGCGTACATCCTTGGCCTTCTCGCCGAAGATTGAGTTGAGCAACTTGAATTCGGGGGTCGTCTCGGTTTCGCTCTTGGGCGTCACCTTGCCGACGAGGATGTCTCCTGACTTAACCTTGGCGCCGGTTCGGATAATGCCCTCGGCGTCCAGGTTGTCCAGGCTCTTCTCGCTGGTGTTGGGAATATCGCGGGTAATGCGCTCCGGCCCAAGCTTTGTCTCGCGGACTTCGGTCTGGAATTCCTTTATATGGACGGAAGTGAACAGGTCTTCCTTGACGACGCGCTCGGAGATGAGGATGGCGTCTTCGTAGTTGTACCCGTTCCACGGCACGAAACCGACAAGGATGTTGCGGCCGAGCGCGAGCTCTCCGTCCTTGGTGGCGGGTCCGTCCGCTATCACCTGACCCTTGAGTATCTTCTCGCCGTATTTGACGATGGGCCTCTGGTTGTAACAGGTATCCTGGTTGGTCCGCTGATACTTGATGAGCAGATACTCATCTTTTGCCTTGGGATCGTCATCCGGCTGGATGATGACCTTCATGGCGTCAACCCAGACAACGGAACCGGCCCGCTTTGCCTTGATGAGCACGCCTGAGTCGTAGGCGCACTTCTTCTCCATGCCGGTGCCGACGCGCGGCGGATCGGTAAAGAGGAGGGGCACTGCCTGGCGCTGCATGTTAGAACCCATGAGGGCGCGGTTGGCGTCGTCGTGCTCAAGGAAGGGAATCAAGGCGGCCGAGACGGAGATGATCTGCTTGGGAGACACGTCCATGTACTGCAGCTCGGCGGAGGTCCTGGTCGTGTAGTCGCCCTGATGGCGGCATGAAACCTGCGTTTCAAGGAAGTTGCCGTCGTTGTCTATCTTGGCGCTGGCCTGGGCGACGTAATACTTGTCCTCGTCCATGGCGGACAGGAACTCTATCTCGTCTGTGACCTTGCCGGCGCGGACCTTGCGGTACGGCGTCTCGAGGAAGCCGTACTCGTTGACCGTGGTATACGTGGCGAGCGAGACGATGAGGCCGATGTTCGGACCTTCCGGCGTCTCGATCGGACACATGCGGCCGTAATGGGTGTAGTGCACGTCGCGCACCTCGAAGCCGGCGCGGTCACGGGACAGACCGCCGGGGCCGAGGGCGTTGAGGCGGCGCTTGTGGGTCAGCTCCGCGAGCGGATTGACCTGGTCCATGAACTGCGACAACTGGCTGGAACCGAAGAATTCCTTTATCGCGGCTACGACGGGCTTGATGGATATCAGGTCCTGCGGCCGGATGGTATCGGTTTCCTTGAGCGACATGCGCTCCTTGGCTATGCGTTCCATGCGGCTGAAGGCGCTCTTCATGACGTTGGCAAGCAATTCTCCGACGGACCTGACGCGGCGGTTGCCGAGATGGTCGATATCGTCGAGGTTGTTTTCGCCATAATAGACGGTCATCAGATACTTCATGGTCGCGATGATGTCATCGCGGGTCAGCGTAAAGTCCTTGACCGGCACGAGGTAGTCGAATTTCTTGTTGAGCTTGTAACGTCCCACCTTGCCGAGATC
>CAZNCK010000176.1:3513-5200 GCA_964571545.1 uncultured Treponemataceae bacterium
AAGAACAACGAGTGCAGATCGCGTTCGGCGTTTTCGACCGTTATGGGTTCACCAGGCATCAGCGTGGAATAGACCGCGGCGAGGGCGTCCGCCTTGGTAGGCTCGTCCTGGTTGGGGTCTTCCTTGATGAGCTTGATGTCCTCGCGCTCGAGGCAGTTGAGTATCATGTTCCAGTGCAGGCCTTCTTCGCCCTCAAAATCCACGACTTCAAGCTTGGTCACGCCCTGCGCGACAAGATCGTCAACATCATGGAGATGAATCTTCTCGCCGGCGCGGTAAATCTTCTTCTGCGCGCCTTCCTGCTCTATCCAGATGGAACGGGCAAGCACGCGATTGACCGCGCCGTCGCGATCGGCACGGGCTTCTGAAATCTGCAGGGTCTTGGTCTTATAGAAGGCGGCGATGATGTCTTCGCGGTTCTCTATGCCGATGGCACGGAGGAACATGGAGCCAAGGATGCGCTTCTTGCGGTCGATCTTCGCGTATATCAGTTCTTTTTTCTGGTCTATCTCGAATTCGAGCCAGGAACCGCGATACGGTATGATGCGGGCGCTATAAATGCCCTTTTCGTGACAGAATATGACGCCCGGCGAACGGTGGATCTGGGAGACGACAACGCGTTCAGCGCCGTTGATTATGAAGGTTCCCCTATCGGTCATCAGGGGAATATCGCCGAGGTAGATGTCCTTCTGGCGAATTTCTCCCGTCTTCTGGAACACGAGGTTTATACGAGCCTTGAGGGGGACAGCGTAGGTGAGGCCCTTCTGCTTGCATTCGTATTCCGAGTACTTCATGGCCTCTTCGTCGAGCGCGTAGTGCTCGTACTCGAGGAGCATGTCGCCGTTGGGGCTCTCGATTGGAAAGGTCGCTTTGAAGACTTCTTCGAGTCCTTGTTCGTCCGGCAGAGATCCCTTGAGCACCTTGTCGCGCTGAAGAAAACGCTCGTAACTGGACAACTGGATGTCTATCAAATCAGGAAGCTCTATCGCTTCCTTGTAATCCTTGCCTATGTAGGTACGGGAGATCTTGTTTTCAGTGTAGGCCATCGTTACCCCCTCTCGTGGTTCCGGTGTACGTTTTTAACTCAATCTATGGTAAACGCGACGCTTCCAACCGGTAAGCGACGCGACGACATGCCGCGCTGGAGACGCCTTACGTTATCCGCGTACGTAAGGCGCGAAAAAGTACCGGGCGCGCTTTGCGCCCGGTACCTCTAACCGCGACTCGATGTCGCGGCGGGAGTAGCGTTGTTTCGACGCTTGATTCCGGATCCTTACTTTATGTCGACAGCGCCGCCGGCTTCGGCGATCGCTTTCTTGATCTTCTCGGCTTCGGCCTTGGGGATACCCTCTTTGAGGGGCTTCTCGCCGGCTTCGACGAGATCCTTGGCTTCTTTGAGGCCGAGTCCGGTGATCGTGCGGACTTCCTTGATGATGGCGATCTTCTTGTCGGCCGGAACGCCGCCCTTGAGGATGACGGTGAACTCGGTCTGCTCTTCGACGGCGGCGGCGGGTGCTCCGCCGGCTGCGGCCACGGCTACGGGAGCGGCGGCGGTGACGCCAAACTTCTCTTCCATGGCCTTGACGAGAGCGGAAACCTCGAGAACGGTCATCGAAGCGATGGCGTCCAGGATCTGGTCGGTGGTAAGTGCTGCCATATTATCTTCTCCTTATGGCTAAAACGATTG
>CAZNCK010000177.1:0-1958 GCA_964571545.1 uncultured Treponemataceae bacterium
AAAGAAACACAGAAAATTTACGATCCAAAAATACTGTTATAAGACAGCCTCAATTACGCCTTCGATCAGGATGACGGGACATCCATCTCTGACAACTTGGTCAACACGCTTGCATACGATGAATCAGGCCGGCTCTGGATAGGTACTAACAACGGCCTCAACCGCTTAGAGAACGGTCGTTTCATCCGCTACCATTACGATGCCGCCAACCCGACCGGCCTCTCCAGCAATTCCATTCAGCGGATAAAAAGCGATTCGCGGGGCACGCTCTGGATCACGACTCGCGGCGGGGGGGTTAACCGCTACGATGCCGACACTGACAGTTTTGCCCACTTCATGAAATCCGATGGCCTTCCAAACAATATCTGCTACAACATCCTGGAAGACAGATCGGGCGACCTCTGGTTTGTAACGCAGACCGGCCTAGCGCTGTATGATCGTGAAACAGGCGCAATCAAGCGGGTTTCCCTGTACAAGGAACTGGAAAACGCCTCCTACAACACCGGTTCTTGCGAAGGCCCCAACGGCGAACTGTATTTTGGCTCAATTGGCATGTTGGCAAAATTCGACCCTTCAAAGTACGAGTCTAACGATCATGAGCCGCCGGTCTATATCACCGACCTGAGGGCGGCAAATCAGCCAAAACTCGTGGAACCGATAGCGGAAGCGCCCGATGGTGAATCGGTGCGCCTGAAGCATTTTGAAAATTCCATAGAATTCCGCTTCGCCGCGCTGGACTTTAGGGATCCTGGCGCCAACCAGTTCGCCTATATGCTCGAAGGGTTCGACAAGGAATGGACCTATTCGTCAACGCGCAATTTCGCTTCATATACTAACCTTCCCGGCGGAAAGTACGTGTTCCGCGTCAGGGCGGCTAATAACGATGAACTGTGGAACATGAACGGCGCGACCCTGCCCATAATCATCGACGGCTCGCCCTTCCTGAGCGTTCCCGCTATCGCCTTATACCTGCTGTCCATAGCCATGTCCGGCTATGGCCTCGCGATAGTGCGATCCAGGCGGCAACTCGCCGACAAAGTACGGGAGCTGACTTCCGCCCAGTCCGCCCTGGAATCGACCAGTGCCGAAGCACGGCGCCTGGCCGTGGAAGCCGAACGCGCCAACCTCGCCAAGGGCATGTTTGTGGCTACGGTCAGCCATGAGCTGCGTACACCGATGAACGGCATTGTGGGCATGGCGGAACTCCTGTCGCGTACTGAACTCGATGAAAGGCAGGAGGAATATGTCTCCACGATACGAAGAAGCGGCGATTCCTTGCTTTCAATAATCAACGGCGTTCTCGATTTCTCCAAGATCGAAGCCGACCGAATGGATATGGAAAACATCGCGTTCAACCTCCGGGACTTTATAGCCAAATTCAAGGCAGCATTCTTGTACCAGGCTAGCGCCAAGGGGCTCTACCTCGAAACAGAGGTGGCGGAAGGAGTGCCCCAGGCCTTCACGGGAGATCCCTTGCGTCTCGGCCAGGTAGTCTCAAACCTGCTGTCTAATGCCATCAAGTTCACTGACAAGGGCGGCGTACGCCTAGCCGTCGAGTTGGCGGTAACTGATACTGGCGCCGCTGAAAAAGCATTGCTACGGTTCAGTGTCGCGGACACGGGCTCAGGCATAAAGAAAGACAGCCTGGCCACTCTGTTCGACCCGTATGCTCAGGAAGACCAATCGACGACCAGGCTCCATGGCGGCACCGGACTCGGCCTTGCCATAGCCAAGCGCATCGTCGAATTGATGGGCGGCACCATCGGCGTCCAGAGCGCGCCTGGAGCCGGATCGACCTTCAGCTTCGAGCTAGAATTGCCCTTAGTCAGGCTTTCCGGGAACGCGACACCAGAAGCGGCGGAGACGGCGCTCGGCTTCAATGGTTCATCGTTGTCCGCGCTCGTTGTGGACGACGACAGCATCAACCAGCTCGTTGCTATCCGCTTCCTTGAAGAATT
>CAZNCK010000177.1:1968-5068 GCA_964571545.1 uncultured Treponemataceae bacterium
GCGGAGAGCGCCGAATCTGGCCATGAAGCCATTGCGATGCTGGCGAGGCACAGGTTCAGCGTCGTATTCATGGACTGCTCGATGCCTGGAATGGACGGGTTCGAGACAGTGCGCCGTATCCGTGACCGCTCCGCGCGGGCGCTCGAACCGGACATACCTATAATCGCCATAACGGCACATTCGCAAGCGGAAGACCGCGAGCGCTGTCTGGCGGCCGGCATGCAGGGCTGTCTCGTCAAACCCATAGGATCGAGCGAGCTTGCCCGCATACTCTCGCAGTTATTCCCTGGACAGGTATCCGCGCGGCCTATGACAAGAACGAAGGCAAAGAAAGCCGTAACGGATCCGACTATATTCGACGCGCGGGAATTCTCTGCCAACTACGCCGGGGCGGACGATATAGCCGCTCAGATTGTCGAGCTATTCCTGAAACAGAGCCAAGCGCTCTTCGACGAGGCTCGGTCAGCCTTGGCACGGGGAGACGCGGAGACATTCCGGGCCAGCGTGCACAGGCTAAAAGGCGCCGCGGGAACCATCGGTTGCGGCCGCGTAGTCATGGCGGCGGACGCCATTATGGGCTTCGACCCTGAACTCCCGGAAGAATCGACCGCCAGGGCCACGCTGGAACGTCTGGCGGACGATTTCAACAGGGAACTCGGACTAGCGCTGGCGGCCGTAAGCGCCTACAGGGAGACTACTCGAGCCCGATGACGGAGCTGCCCTTGGGATATTCAACGCTGAACGACAGGGGTAACACAACTTCCTTGGACGGCGCCAGCTGGAGCGTCCAGATGAACATCTCGTACTCGGTCTTCCGAAGCGCGTCCGTATCCTTGGTATAGGCCGGTTCAAGCGGCTTCACGACGATCAGCTCATTGGCTGAAATAGGCAGCTGGTCGGATACCGTCACGGATACCGCGCGCTGCTTACCGTTCTTCACGGTAATCAGGTATTCCCATGTCGTTTTCTGCTTCTTGGCGACGACGCCGGTCGTCTCGTCGAACTTGCGTTTGAGCTTGCGTTCTACCGAGATAGACTCATCGATCCCAAGATCCGCGCGGAACGCGCCACCCGGAGGTACTGCGCTCATGCTGGCGTCGGCCACGTAGCTGCCGTCGACATACACGTGCGATGCGCCAACCAGAAACGGGAGGCTGGAATCATTCGTGGCTTCCGAGCGGAAGTACGCGTACGGTGAAAGCTTTGGCACGGCTTCATAGGAATACGTCACAGGCAGATCGAGTACGGCGATAGTGACGGTGCGGTCACGGTTGTCCGACGCTACCGTGGTAGCGCCTGGTATCTTGAAGAGTACGGCCGTGGCGCCGGTCTCCGCTGTAGAAACAGAATATTCCATCTCGGGCGCCGGCTCCGCCGCTTCAGCCATAAAGTCGGCCGCTCCTGACATGGATGGCGCCGCGGCGGGCGCCGCCATGGCACGAGAACTCTTGGCCGCTTCCTTGTAGACCGGTTCTGGCCTGTACACGTCGATGCGCCAGGGTGAAAGAGTCGGCAAGGAACCGCCGGCCTGCGGGCGCGCGGTTGACAGGCCAAGCGCGGCATTTTCCCAATTCTCGCCTGTATTCTGCCGCACCATGGCGCGGTAGTGCACCGACAGCTTGGCGCCTTCGGAATCGGCGCGAATCACGTAATCTGGATTCCAGGATGGCCCCGAAACCAGGTACGAAACATCGAGAGTGGCCTTGGTAGCCGACTTGGCGTCTATCACTACCTCGGCTTCCACTACCGACAGGCGCGAGCCCGGCCCCAAGGCGCGTATTTCACGGTTTATCCTCTCGATCTCGGCCTGCAGGCTCTGTCCTGCCTTGCGCGCTGCCCTGAGCGCGGCGTTGACCGCCTCGTTGCGCGTTCTATGGAGATCGAGCATCTTGGCCCAGGCCGCGGGATCCAGCGGCAGGGTTTCAGATGAGCCGGCGCTGGACGTCAGGCGCTTGGCCATATCGGCCAAAAACAGCCGCTCGGCATCCGCTTCGCGTATCCTGTCATTCTCTACCGTCAGCCGTTCTTCGTAGCCGCGCCGTTCGTCTTCCAGCGCCTTGAGTTCAGTGGAGACATCGCGGGTCTTCTGCCTCGTGACGATACGCACATCGCGAAGCATGAAGGCGCCCTTGCCGCTCACCTGGAGACTCGACGCGTCGGTGGCGGCCGGTAGGTCGGTAAAAACCAGCGTTGACTCGCCGGCGACTACATTCAGTTCAGCCCTCCGCGTCACCAGCGCCCGGTCGGAATAGACCGTCACGGCCACAACACTGGACGGCACGACAGCCTGCGCCCAGAGCGAAGCGGCGGCAGTGGACAATGCCAGCATCAACGTAACTCGTCGCATATTCATGAGTGAGCCTCCATATATTCTATTAAGTACACCACGATTCTACCACGAGTCCCCCGCATTTCCGACACCAGCAATCGTCTCGGAAACAATCGGAAACAAAATGAAGAAAGATGAAGAAAACCACAGAGGCACAGAGACACAGAGTCAGGAAGAGAGAGGAGTAAAAAAGAATCAAGAAGATCACGGAGACACGAAGTAAGAGAAGAAAAGTGAGAGAGGAAGAGAAGTTCAAATTATTTCTTCTTTTATAATTCATAATCAGTCTTGATCCCTCTTCTCTGTGCCTCTGTGGTTCAAATTTCCTGTCTTTTCTTCGTTTTAGCTGTGCGGAATTTGAAAAAAGCCCCTTCCGGGCGGGCCGGAAGGGGCTACAGGATCCGCGAAACGAGCGTTACTTACCGGCTGAACCCATGAATTCGTCCTCGTCGCTGCACGATGAATCACCACAGGCCGCGTCGTCGCAAGAACTGCCGCACGAACCGCAGCCGTCGCCACAGGAAGAGCATCCGGCGGCCGCGCCGCGCTCCAGGCTGAGCTGGGATGCCATGGTGCCACCCACCGGCTCGATGAGGCTGGACAGCTCGCGGTCACCCTTGAAGCGCAGCACGTTGACCATGAAGATGTTCAGCTTGTTGACGATGTTCGGGGGCAGCTGGTTGCCGTCTACCTCAACGGAGATCGTCGGGTAGTTGCGGTCGCGGGCCCAGGGAGCAAACAGCCCCTCTATGACGCGGCCGATGAGGCAGG
>CAZNCK010000178.1:0-5062 GCA_964571545.1 uncultured Treponemataceae bacterium
CCCGGTTCTCCAAGTTCGACTATGCGTGTTGATCCGAACGCTGCCTGCCCGTCTACCAACGGCGTTGCTGTGCCCTCCGAGCCGCCCGCATCCCCCGCGTGCGAAGGTGTTGCCTGAAAGCCTGATCGCACGCCCAGTGGCCTCCACCGCTGTTCGGCCGCTTCCACGATGCGGTCGATCTCCTCGGTTCCGGCCAGCCTTTCAACGAAGCAGCCATCCCGGTTGATGTACGCGTAGGCCTGCCGGTGGGCGGAGCACGACACGGCCACGACGACCGGCAGGCTGGCGGCGTGGCGGGGTAGCCTGATGACGCGGGCGTCGCGGGCCAGGAAGCGGCCGCCGAACTGGGCGCCCCAGCCCGAGCCGGCCGCGGCGGCCATGACGACAGCCTCAAGGGAGCGATCGCGATAGGGGCCGCCGCCTGCGTCCGGCTCGGAGGGCAGGGCGTCCAGGGCGCCAGCGCTGGCGAATTTGCCGGCCAGCGTGGCCTCCTCGGGGCTCTGGCCGCCGAGCACCACGGCGATGCGGTACGGCGGGCAGGCGGAGACGCCGAGAGCGCCGATGGCCGCCGCGATGAAGGCTGAGAAGGCATCCGGGCGCAGGAGACGCTTCGTCTCCTGGAAGAGCGCCGTCTTGTTGGACGAGCCGCCGCCCTTGGCCACGAAGAGGAATCGGTACTGCTCGCCGCGCACCGAGAAGATGTGGGCGGACAGAGGGGCGTTGGTGCCGGTGTTGCGCTCGCCATAGTCTGTCAGGGGCGCGACCTGGCTGTTGCGCAGGCGCTTGAGTTTCCATGCGGTCAGGGCGCCGCGCTCCAGGATGTCGCCGTCGTCATACGGAACGCCGCTGACGTCGCCGCCCTGACCGCCGGCCGAGTCGCCTTCCACCATGACGCGGTCGCCCTTCCAGCCAAAGACGGCGGCGGTGCCGGTGTCCTGGCAGACCGGAAAGGTGCCGGCGGCGCTTATCCGGGCGTTGTCCAGGAGGGCGCGGGCCACGTAACGGTCGCGCTGGTCGGAGTCCGGGGCATAGGCCGCCATAGCCAGTTCCGCCAGGAAGCTGGGGCGCAGTTTGAACTGTATGTCGCTGAAGGCCCGCGAGGCGAGGGCCTCCATTGAGCCTTCCGGGACGAGGAGGAAGTCCCGCCTGAGCGCGCGCTCCGTCCGTGGGGGGGGCAGAGGCAGGCGGTCAAAGGGTACTGGGGCGTCGCCGTCATGGGCGAGCAGTAGCGACTGGTACGAGGCGTTGTCGAATCCGTGCATGGGGCCATAGTAGCGTGAAAGACGGTCGTTTGCCAGCATTGTCGTCATCCTGTATACTGGAACCTAGACGGCCCGCTCGGGATTCACCCGAGGCGGACTAGGAACCCGCAAGGAGGTCCATGCTGGAACAGTCAAGAATGAAGGAAATACTCGCGGGAACACGCGAGCTTGAAACGTCGCTTGAATCCATAAAGGAATTACTGATAGGCAATGCCGTCTTGCTCGGCGAGGTTCCATCCTACGCTGGCACGTGGCAGAGCGACGACGAGATGGGTAGCGTCGACTACAGCGTCCGCGCCCGCTTCTTCGCTGACCGTCTCTCCGAACTCGGAGTGGATGAATGCACGACCGACCCGCTCGGCAACCCTATCGGCATAATCAAGGGTTCCGACCCGTCCCGGCCTCCTATCCTGGTCTGCGCCGAGCTTGATTCCCTCTACAACCCGCCAGGGGACGCCCATTACACCATAAGCGGTGACACCATCTCCGGTCCCGGTCTCATGGATAACGCCATAGGAGCGGCAGCCGTCATGTCGTTGCCTGACGTGCTCAGGCGTCAGGCGGAGCCCTTCAGGTCAACCATCATGCTGGCGGGCATTCCCAACACCATGCGAGCCAGCAAGAACCTCGTGCTCGTTGACCGCTTCTTAGGCTGCCTCTCGGTCAAGCCTGGCGCGGCGCTGATAGTCAAGGGCGGCGAACTAGGTCGTCTCAACTATTACTCTGAGGCCGTCGTACGCGCCGACATAGCCTGCGAGCGCAGGCCGGGGACGCGCGCCGCGCCGCCCAACATGATCATAATCGCCAACGAGGTAATAGACCGGCTCCTGGCACTGGAACTGCCCCAGAAGCCCGAGACCACCGTGACCGTAGGCATGATACGCGGCGGCTACAAGTACGGCACGCCCGCGACCACGGCGAGGGACGGCATAGAGCTACGCAGCACGTCAAACGAGGCCCTCGCGTCGCTGTCGGCAAAGGTGGCATCGATACTTGACCTAGTGCGCTACGAGCGACGAGTGGATATAGAGTACGATATTGCCGCCGAACTGGGGGCCGAGAGCCTAGGCTGGACGCACCCGCTGACGCGGGCCGCGGTAGCGGTGCTCGGGGTTCTGGGACTGGAGCCCGGCGTCTTTCCGAGCGTCTCGGAACTATATTACTTCCTGAAACGCGGCATTCCCTCCATTACGCTGGGCGTCGCCAATGGCAACGACTATCACCAGGACAGCGCCAGCGCGAGCCTGCGTTCGCTGTACACGGGGTTGGCTCAGTTAGTAGGCATCATGCGGCTGGCCGACGAGGATGTCCGAGATGCATGAAACCGGCGACTGGCTCTCGAGGCGCACCTTTCACCATAGTGAATTTTCCGATGTAGCCGCCTTGGTCAAACGAAAGGAAGAACGGGGGCTGAAGATATCCCTGTGCTTTCCTACACTGAATGAGGAAGCGACGATAGCCAAGGAAATCGTCATCATCCGGAGCGAGCTGCAGCTGCGTTACAAGCTCGTGGACGAGATCGTCGTCATCGATTCAGGCTCCACCGACCGCACCCGCGAGGTTGCCACCGAATTCGGCGCCAGGGTCTACCTAGCTACGGACATACTGCCCTCGATTGAACCGTTCAAGGGCAAGGGCGAAAACCTCTGGAAGGCGCTGTACGTGCTGGAAGGCGACATCATCGTCTACGTTGATGCTGACATAAAGAACATCCACCCGCGCTTCGTCTACGGCCTCGTGGGGCCGCTGCTGGCGGACGACGAGGTGCGCTTCGTCAAGGCGTTCTATGACAGGCCGCTGGCGCTGGATCAGAAGACGGTCAAGCCGTCAGGCGGCGGGCGCGTCACCGAACTCGTCACGAGACCGCTCTTCTCCAGCTTCTACCCCGATCTGGCCCAGTTCATCCAGCCGTTATCCGGCGAGTATGCGGGTTTCAGGGAATGCTTCGACTCCATACCGTTTCCGATAGGCTACGGCGTGGAGACCAGCATGCTTATGGACATTTACGACAGGTTCGGCATGGAGGCCATGGCCCAGGTGGACCTGGACAAGCGGGTGCACCGCAACCAGACCACGGTAGCGCTCGGCCGGATGTCGTTCGGCATCATCCAGACCTTCATAGCCAAGCTCAAGGCCTCAGGAAAAGTCTCGATCGCCGAAGAGCTCTTCAAGGCAATGATACAGTTCGAGCTGGAGGACGGGGCGTACCGTCGCAAGGAGAGCCGCATAGAGATCGTGGAACGGCGACCCATCATCGAACTGCCTGAATACGCCGCAAAATTCCCTAAAAGGGCCGGTCCCGCATGAGGGTCCTTATCGTCCATTACCACCTGAAACCGGGTGGCGTGACGACAGTGATACGCCGCCAGCTTTCCGCCCTCGCGATGCTGGGCATCGATGCCGCCGTGCTGTCGGGTGAGGCCGCTTCGGGTTTCAGCGGTACCGTATCGGTGGAACCTGCCCTGGCTTACGATGAGCCTCGCCCCGGCCAGGGCTCTTGCCCCGATTATCCTGATCCGATGAGGGCCGCCGCCATCGTAGCCGCGATATGCCTGGAAGCCGACGCGCTCGGTGACGATACGGTGATACATGTGCATAATCCCACGATACGAAAGAACGCCTCGATGCTTGCGGCCCTCTCGGAGCTGGCCGCTGCGGGGCGGCCGTTGGTGCTGCACGTGCACGATCTGGCGGAGGACTGGCGGCCAGACGTGTATTCCAGGCAGCCGTATCCGGAAGGCGCGCTCTGGGCTGCCATCAACAGGTATGACGCCGCGGCCCTGCGGAAAGCAGGCGCGCTCTCCGTGACCTTCCTGCCCGATCCTGTGCCGTGCCCGGGCCAGCCTGAAGTAGCGGCACGGTCTGTCGGCCCGGGGCTGCTGCTCTGTCCTGTCCGGGGGATACGCCGGAAGAACCTCGGCGAGGCGGTGTTACTAGCATTATTCGTGCGCCCGGGCAGCCGCGTGGGCATCACGTTACCACCGGTGAACCCTAGGGAACTGCCGCACTACGATGCCTGGCGCGAGGTCGGGGCCCGGTTGTTCGCTCCAGTCTCCTTCGGCCTTGGCCTGACCCGGAGCCTCGACGGACTCTATGCTGAATCTCGCGCGGTGCTTACGACCTCGATAAAGGAAGGCTTCGGCATGTCGTTCCTTGAACCCGCGTCCAGAGGGCGCGCCACGCTGGGCCGGCGCCTGCCGCGCGTCGTGCCTGACTTCGAGCGGGCGGGGCTGGCCTTTCCCGCGCTCTACGATTCCATCGCTGTGCCTGGCGGATTCTTTGACGACTATGCCTTTGCCAGCCGGATAACGGCTGTCGTGGATTTGGCCATGAAGGCATTCGGACAGCCAGCTGTCTGTTCCGGTGCTGAAGTGGCGCGGTTTATACTGGAAGCAGACGGCGCCGGTTCCGACTATGGCCGCCTTGACGAGCTGGCCCAGGCCCAGGTGCTGGAAACGCTCGTCCACGACAGGCGGGCCAGGTCAGCCTTCATTGCTGCCAATCCCTTTATCGAACACTGGGATCAGGCGGCTGACAGGCTCGAGCCGCCTCCCCATGAAGCCCTCGACTCCTGGTCTGAAGTTGCCTACGGGGAACGGCTCGCAAGGCTCTACCAGAAGGCGCTGGAACAGGGCGGCGGTCCGGCTCCTGACAAGCAGTCGCTCCTTGAGCAGTACCTCAGGCCGGAGGCCTTCCATGGCACCGGTATCTGACTGTTCCGCGACGCTACTCGAGGAACTCAGACGCGTCGTGGCCGAACGCGGAATAGAACGGATAGCCGATGGCGGAGAGCCTGAATT
>CAZNCK010000179.1:0-5034 GCA_964571545.1 uncultured Treponemataceae bacterium
GGGGAGGGGGGCGACGGGGGAGCCGTCGAAGCGGCGCAGGGTCAGGCTGAGCCGTGCCTCCAGCGCTTCCATGCCGTCGTTGACAGCGTAGGCGTAGGCGACGCCGTCCTTGACGAACAGCGAGAGCAAGAGCGGTTCGAAGAAGCGCCGCGCTTCGTGGTGCAGCAATTTCCAGGTGCCGTCATATTCGAGACTCGACCAGCTCGCGCCTGGCCAGACGTCGTTGAGCTGCCAGTACAGCGCGCCCATGCAGCGCGGCCTGTTGCAACGCCAGTATTCCACGGCCGTCTTCATAGCCAGCGCCTGCTGCACCTGAGACAGGTACAGCGTCTCGCGGAACCCCTTGGGCATGCGGAAGTAGCGCAGCATCGTTTCCATGATGATGGTGTTGCCGCGCGGATGCCGCTGGTGGTGTTCCATGACAGGCGCGCTGACATTGCGCTCGCCCTCCGGCGCAAAGGTGGCGATGGTGGCGTACGATGGAAAAGACTGGAAGCCGAACTCGGAACAGAACCTGGGTTTGATGGTCATGTATTTTGAAAACGGTTTGCCCTCATGCCAGACCGACCAGAAGTGCATGTCGCCGCGGCCATCGGCGTGCCAGTTGTCGGAAAAATCGTCCGGGCCTGCCGATGGCGAGGACGGCCACCAGGTGCGCCCCGGATCCAGTTCCCTGATGACGCGGCCGACTGTGCCCTCGGTGAGGCGGTCATAGTCTATGATGTAGCGGGCTGGGTTCTTTTTTGATTCGTCATACCAGGTTATCGCTCCGAGTGCCTCGTTGTTGCCGCACCACAGCGCCAGTGCGGGGTGGTCCGCGAGGCGTTTGACCTGGTGGCGTATCTCAGCTTCCACGTCCTCCAAAAATTCCCTGGAGGACGGGTACAAGGCGCAGGAGAACATGCAGTCCTGCCATACCAGAAGCCCCAGCTCGTCGCATAGGTCGTAGAACACGTCGCTCTCGTAGCGGCCGCCGCCCCAGACGCGCAGGCAGTTCATATTGGCCGCCGCC
The DNA here is from genome assembly GCA_964571545.1 of uncultured Treponemataceae bacterium. Taxonomy (GTDB): domain Bacteria; phylum Spirochaetota; class Spirochaetia; order Treponematales; family UBA12059; genus SZUA-370. Next base: position 1,013 of record CAZNCK010000179.1, read on the forward strand.
GCGGAACGCAGCAGGTCGGCGAAACGCTCGCCTGTCCAGCGGGAGGGCAGCGCGTCTGCCGGAATCCAATTTGCTCCCTTTGCGAATATCCTGGTTCCGTTGACCACGATGGTCATCGATTTGCCGTCAGCATCCTCGAGCGCGTCAATCCGCAAGTCGCGAAAGCCCAGGCGTTTTCTCAGTTCGTGTTTCTGGCCTTTTTCGTCAGCGGGTCCGACGAGCGCGCGCAGCTCGTACAGCGGCTGAGCGCCATAACCGGCCGGCCACCACAATTCAGGCTCGACAACGCGGAGTGTCTCCCGCACCGTCGACACGCCGATCGGCACGGCAATGCGCCGTGTCGATCCAGCCCCTGCCAGCTCGAATTCGACAAGCGCGTCCATAGCGCTCTCGGCGTGGAGCTCCATCGTCACTTCGACGAGGAAATCCCTGCCCGATTTTCCATTTTCGCCCGGGGTTTTCTGGATGCTTGCACGGAGGTATTCAATACGCGGGCCGTCTACCCCCACAAGGGCTGCGTCGTCATAGATGCCTCCTGTCATGAGGCAGGGGCCCCAGTCCCAACCTCCCATGCACTGAGCCTTGCGTACCAGGTTCCGGTGCGGCGAACTGACCGGATAGGTCGATGCGGGTATGGGGTAGGGTAGCGTGGCGGCCCGTTCGGCCGCGATGCGTTCCGGCGACCGTATCGTCACCGCCACGGTGTTGGCTCCCGTTTTGAGCAAACCGCCTATATCGGCCCTGAAACGGCGGAACATATTGCCGCTCTGCCCTATCGGCTGACCGTTCACCACGACATCAGCCATGGTGTCTATTGATTCAAATTCGATGAAGACGCTGCGGCAGGCAAGCAGGCTCGCCGGCACATCGACGGTATGCGACATGACCCAGTCTTCACGGCCTATCCACTGCAGGTCTAGCTCGTTCTTGCCATACAGGGGGTCGGCAACCTCGCCTGAGGCCATGAGGGCTGAGAGCAGGTCGCCAGGAACGACCATGGACCGTTCGCTACCATCGGAAATTCTCGTAAGGGTCCACGTTCCACCGAGTTCCAGTCGCTCCATGCAGGCCTCCAGACGCAGTATTGAAAAATCTCTGTTGACGGTTATAGAGAGTCATGGTATAGCATAATTGGTTGAATAAATCAACCAACGAAAAATACTGACTGGTGCGCGGGATAAACCGCGGGGGGCGTTTTGTGGCCAGGGGTTCGGAGACGAGGACGGCAGCCAGGATTTTCAGGGTGGTGTGGCGCAAGCCCGGTATCAGTCGGGTGGACATTGCCAGTAGCCTGGGGCTCGATAAATCCACGGTAACCAATCAGGTAAGCCGCCTCATCGAACTCGGCCTCATCGTTGAAACCGAGGAGGGCGAGGCCTCTAGCAAGGGCGGCCGGCGGCCCATCCAGCTCGTCATCAACCGGAAATTCGGGCGCATCATCGGCATAGAAGTCCAGCTTGGCCTCTATGTGGCGGTGGTCGTTGATCTTTCAGGCGAGATTCTGGGCGAGCGGCGCGGAACGCTCGATATTTCCAATGACAACTTTGCTGAAAGCGTGCTTGGCATCATCGCGGAGACTACCGCCGAGTTCGGATGCGGAGACGATCTCCTGGGCGTGGGTGTGGGCATGGGCGGTCTCGTAGACTCGAAGAAGGGGCGGATACGATTCTCGGTGCCCATAGGCATAGACAAGCCCATTGATTTCGGCAAGACCGTCTCCGCTCGCCTTTCTGTGCCGTGCTCGGTTGAAAATGACGCCAACTGCTGCGCCTGGGGTGAACTGGCCTTCAATCGCAGCGAGGAACTGCGGGATTTCCTGTTTGCCCTCGTGGAATACCGCAAGCCGCTCACGAGGAGCCTCCGGGGCGGCATCGGCGTGGGCTTCGGCGTGGTGCTGGGCGGCAAGGTGTACTCAGGCGCGCATGGCAATGCTGGTGAGTTCAGGAGCGTATTCTGCGATGGTCCCGGCGAGTTGCAGTTTTCACTGCCTGAAGAAGAGCTTTCCAGGCTCGACTGCGACTCCGTAGCGCTCGGCCGTACCGCCGACGAGTTGTCGCGGAACATGGCCATGCTCGTCAACACCATGGATTTCGATCGTGTGTACATAGGCGGAGACATCGAGGCGCTGGACATTGATCTTCCCGCAACGCTCAGGCGCAGGCTTGAAGAGAACTGGATGTACCCCGCGCCTAAAGACGTCGACATACGCTACTCCAGCCTGGGCGGCAAGGCCGTTGCCTACGGCGCCGCGGGTATGATTTTTGACAGGCTCGTTACGGAACGTTTGCTACCTGGGCTGGGCCTTGAGCCGCCGGCGACTCAAGGCCGCTGAGTATTCGCGGATTGTTCCGCTTGGTAAGGGATTCGTCCCCGTAGGGGTCGATATAGAACGGGTTTCGATACGGGCTCAGAGCCTGTTTCCAGGGAGGTTCGAATGAAGAGAACTATCATGGCGACCATTATGATCGCCGCAGCCGTTGCCGGCGGCTTCGCGCAGGAAAAAGTGACGCTCAACGTCATGAATTATCAGCAGGCCGACCAGTCGGGCTATGCCGAGGATGTGGCCATCTGGGAGAAATTCCAGAAAGACAATCCCGCCATCACGCTGAACATCGAGATCTTGTTCAACGACCCCTACCACCAGAAGCTCCAGGCCTACGCCGCCGCGGGCACGCTACCCGACGTATTCTATGTCTGGCCAGGCGCCCGCTCCGCCGTTATTCACGAGAAGAAACTCGCCAAGGACCTGAACCAACTGCTCGGCGCCTCCTACCTCAAGGATTTCTCGGCGGCCGCCACGAACCCCGCCAATCAGCTTGGTAAGTACATGGCCATGCTGCCCCAGTCCTTCACATACACCTCGGTGATGTATGTCAACACCAAGCTACTGTCCGATAACGGCTTCAAGCCGCCTAAGACCTACGCCGACCTCAAGAAGATGGTTCCCAAACTCAAGGCCAAGGGAATTGCCGTGGCGATGTTGCCGAACAAGGACGCCTGGCCGATGCAGTCTTGCCTGTTCTCCACCGTCGTGGGCCGCATGGCCGGTGATGCTTTTATAGACTCCATCGTTGCGGGCAAGGCCAAGTTCACAGACAAGCCCTTCGTAGCCTCGCTCCAGGTCATCGCCGATTTGTACAAGGACGGAATCTTCTCCCGTGAAGACGTCCAGGTTGGATACGGCGAGGCCGCCGGCATGTTCGCCTCCGGCAAAGCCGCCATCTACATAGACGGTGACTGGAGGGTCGGCGCCTACATCACCGACAAGGCCTCCGGCAAGGCGCTCATAGCTCCCGCCGCGCAGGACAAGGATTTTGCCCTCATGCCCTTCGTCTCTATTCCTGGAGAGAAGAACCCCGGCATGCTCTCCGCTGTAGCCGGCACCGGTTGGGCTGTTTCTGGTTCACTCACCACCGGGTCAGCCAAAGAGAAGGCTGCCGTAAAGCTCATCCAGTACCTGTATTCTCCTGAAGTCCAGGCCATCCGCTTCGGCACCGGCGCATACGTCCCCACCCGCAAGGGCGTCAAGGCCGCCGTCGAGCCGCTCGTAGCCAAGGTTCCCCTGTTCTACGCCGAAAACGCCAAGACTTCTTACGTGGTCGACGGCGTCCTCGATCCGGCCGTATACAACGTCATCAATGATGGCCTCATCGCCATCGGACTCGGCACCAAGACGCCTGCCGTCGTAGCCGCCGAGACCCAGAAAGCCTTCGAGAGCTGGGCCGCTTCCAAGAAATGACCGACTGGCGGCGGCTTCTCCTCCGGAGCCGCCGCCGCTTTTCCGGACGCGCCTTGCGCGGGGCGTCCGCCGCTTAGCTCTGACCATACTTCCAATAACACGAGGAATCCATGCCGACAAGAAACCGTATACGAGTCGAGGAAGGCCGTGCCTATTGGGCGATGGTGCTTCCAGCCTTCCTCATCTACCTGCTCGTGATGGCGTTTCCCATTGTGCTTTCAATCGTACTGTCGGTTTCAAATTATGACGGGGGTAAGATGTTCGGCGGCGATGCCTGGGGATT
>CAZNCK010000180.1:0-5011 GCA_964571545.1 uncultured Treponemataceae bacterium
GGGGTTCCAGCCATTCCACGCTGCAACCGCCCGCCGCAGCCTTCCGTATGCCGGATTCCACCGAGTCGGCCTTCTCCGCTGGAATCCAGCCGGAGAACAGCACCGTACGGTCGGTCCGAGAGAACGAAGATCGGACCCGCGCTATCAGCTCCTCGGAGCGCAGAGCGGACCACAAGTCGGCCAGACCGTCACCATTGGCCGTAAAATACGCTCCCAGTTCTACCACACAGGCGGCCTGCTTTGTCTTCAGCGCGTCAATCTTGGCATCGAGACTCCGGAGCGCCTGCTCGTTGCCTTCGCCGGTGGTTTCAGGCAAACGCGCGTCTTCCCAGCCAAGGCGCTCCAGCACCGGTTCGACGCGCTGCGCATCCCGTTTCAGGAACACCAGCACCACCCCGACGGGTTCATCGACTGCGGTGCCGGCGGCCTTGGCTGAAGGCAACGCCACCGAAGGAACGCCTTCGAGGGCCGCGCGGAGGCCGTCTGCCTTGTCGGCCGGCAACAGCCCGGCCTTTATGGATAAAAACGAATAAGAAGAAGAGGCCGCCGCTCCGGCCTTCAGGTCGCCGAAAGCCATGATCTGGCGCCGTATCTCGTCCAGCTTCATCACCTCGTCCTGGAGATCCTTCTGGCGCTCGCGGAGGCCGTTCACCTCGGCGGCCATGGCGTCCAGGCGCTTCTCGGTGGCTTCCAGATCTACCGGAAGCATTGGCGCTGAAGGCTCCAGCCTGGGTCTGGTAATCGGGGGTACGGCCATAGCCATGAAGCCCTCCAGGCGTTTGCGCTGTTCTCCGAGACGCGCCAGGTTTATCTTGGGCTCCACCTTGGCAAGCTTAGAACTCCAGTCGCCTGAAAGTTCCTTTATGGAGACCAGCTCCAACGCCCCGAGGCTCAGCAGTTCCTTGGCTATGGCGTCGGAATCGGTATCTAGGGCTACGGCCGTCAGCAATCTCATCGGCGACGTAAACATCATAGGAAGCTCCGTATCCTTTCCTCGGGCAGGTCGTAATTCTTGGCGTTCAGTATGGTCATTACGGTGCGCAGCTCTTCGCGGCTCCGCGTAAAGTACGCGAGCACGATGCCTATGGAGAACGGATAACCGCCCAGGCTCTTCGTAGCCTCGGCCGCCGATATACGGCGCAAGGCGGCTTCCATCATGGCCAGCCTGGAGGCCGCGTCGCCGGCCGAGAGCAGTGCGCCCACCTTGCCGTAGGACTTGCGCAACAGGTCCAGGCCCAGAGCGCCGCCGCCGCCGGGTCCGGCTTTTTCATCCGCATAGGCTGCCGCCACGGCAGCCGCGCTTATGGCTCGGCCACGAGGAATCAGGTGGCTCAGGGCCTGCTCGGCGTTCATGCCATAGTGACTCTTGAACCGCACCAGCCAGGAAATGTTCTGCATGTCCACATCGACGCCCAGGATGCGCTCCGCTACCTCGCGGTCGCTCTTACCGAGATGTCCCGCCGCACTAAACACCTCATCATAGAAGAAGCGGTCCAGCGTCATCTCGAACTCGAATACTGAACGCCCCGCGACCGCCTTGGGTAGCTCGCGCCCAGCGATGGCGGCGTATGGAGTGCCGCCCAGGGCCGCGACCACCGCGTCGGCATCGGCCGCCCTGATAATCTCGTCAACATCGAACCTGTGCGCAATCGTTTCCCGGTAGAGGTACCCGGACTTGCCATCAATGTCGCGATGGCGTACACGCAGGTCGAACCAGAGCCTGACCGCGTCCTTGACCTTGTCCAGCTCGAAGCGCAGCGACAGCGCGCGCACGAACATCAGCACCGGTTCGTCCAAGTACCTAAACAGCCCGGTATAGAGCTCCAGCTCGCGCGCGTTCAGGAGCGCTTCTCCGGAGCGAAGGTCGCCGGTCGCGGAATACGCCTCCTCAATGGCGGCGTACGCGGTACCCTTTAAAAACTGAACGGCCTCCGGAAGGGATCTCGCCTTGACCAGGCGGTCGATCGCTTCAGGAGGCAGTGTCTTGCTGAGTCGGGTCTTGAGCTTAGCGCTCAGGAACCCGTAGGTCGTCAACGCGTCGCGCATGGGGTCAATTGCTCACGACGGCCGTCCCGTAATCATGGCAACGATGTCCACAACCAAGACATCGGTAGCGCCGGCGGCCGAGGCGGCAGTAGCCTCGTTGTCGACGGCATCCTGGGCACGCGTCGCTTCCAGCAGCGCTTCGGCTTCGGATCGTGCTCGGTCAAGACGGGCCCTGGCTCCCGCTACCGCCTGCTCGCGGGCGGCCACCACCACGGCGGTAGCCGCTTCATCGGCCTTAGACCTTACGGCCGCGGCTTGTTTTTTGGCGTTGTCTATCCTGGTTTTTGCTTCGCTCTCGGCGCCCAATACACGTTCTACGACTTCTCGCACGGTATGTTTCTTCCTTAATAAACCGCTCGGGGCGAGGGCTTCGGTCGGAAGGATCGGGGCGGCCTGGGAGCGGAATGGGCATAGGTTTATACCTATTGATTGAAAATGTAAAGTGTCCTTAGTTCATCGAACCTTGTGCCCACTAGCGCAAGGGCTGGCGCTGGCGTACTCGGCCGCGCGCGTGATACCATTCCACCGTGCCCTACGATATCCGCAAGGCCGTCAAAGACGGCGACGCCTTCTATACCGTTCGCTGGTCTCCCATCGTCAAGGCAGACAAGTACACCATCATAGGCTCGGTGCCTGCCATGGGCGGCGTCGCCGAACTGTACTACAAGGATGCCGCTGGCAAACTCAACCTGTATATGCTCGCCCGCTCGTACTATGGAGGCCTCCGCGCCACTCTCCGCGTCGCCACAGATCCCGAGACCGAACAAGACGAGCGCCGCCGCGCCGTGCTCATTGCCCATGAAAACCTCATTTTTTACCGCTGGTCTCTCATAGAGTCCCAAGACGACATGAGCGACGTCATGTACTTCTTCATGACCACCTACTCGCCGGGCACCCGCTTCGACCATTCAAGGCGCTATGAGAAGATTTTCGTCAAGGAAATCGATTCAGGCGGCCTCGTCACCATCTAGCCGACCGACCAAAACCCATCATCGGCCTAAACCCGAGCCCCCCGCCCGCCGATATGAATAAGGTACGGAGGAACGCGGATGATCAGGGGATTGTATACAGGCGCAAGCGGCATGGCCGCCCAGCAGGTCAGGCTCGATTCGATAGCCAACAACCTCGCCAACATCGACACCGACGGCTACAAGCGCGACGTCACCGTCAGCAAGGCCTTCGCCCAGCTCCTCCTGCGACGCATGGACGACGACGGCGTCTTTCTGCATCCCCTCGGTTCCGGCGACAGGGCCCCCGTCATTGGCACTCTTGGCACCGGCGTAGAGGCCAACGAGGTCTTCACCGAACACGAACAGGGCGCCCTCAAGGGCACCGACAGCGACTTCGACCTCGCGCTCGACGGTAAGGGCTTCATGAGCATCTCTACCCCCCAGGGCGAGCGCTATACCCGCAACGGCTCCTTCATCCTGGGCAAGGAAGGCTACCTGGAGACTAAGGAAGGCTATCCCGTCCTCGGCGAGAACGGCCCCATAGTCGTCAAGCAGAACAACTTCCAGGTAGACAAGGCCGGCCGCGTCTGGGTCAACAAGGCCTACCAGGACGACCCGTTGGACCTCGTCGGCCGAGAACAGAACGAGTGGGAAGAACCTGTCCTCCTCGACACCCTCAAGCTGGTCGATTTCGAGACCGTCAGGTACCTGGCAAAGCAGGGCTCCAGCCTTTACAAGGAAACCGAAGAGTCAGGCCCCGCCCTGAGCCTCGAGGGACAGACCCGGCCCACCGTAATCCAGGGCTTCACCGAGGCCTCCAACGTCAATCCAGTCACCGAGATGGTGCGCATGATAGAAGTCAACCGCGCCTATGAGGCCAACCAGAAAACGATCCAGACCGAGGACGCGTCGCTCGGCAAGCTGATCAACGAAGTCGCCAAGGTATAGGGGTAAGATATGGTACGAAGTTTGTGGACGGCCGCCAGCGGCATGATAGGCCAGCAGGCCAGCATCGATACGATCTCCAACAACCTGGCCAACGTAAACACGTCAGGCTACAAGAAGATGCGCGCCGATTTCGAGGACCTCATCTACCAGACCGTCCGCGTCGCGGGCACCCCCGCCACCGAGGATACCGTCGTGCCGGTACCCGTCCAGATGGGCCACGGCGTCAAGCTCTCCGCCACCCAGCGCCAGTTTACCCAGGGCAACCTCCAGAACACCGAGAACTTCACCGACCTGGCCATCATGGGCGACGGATTCTTCCGCATCATGATGTACGACGGTTCCTACGCCTACAGCCGGGACGGCGCCTTCAAGATAGACTCCAATGGCCAGTTCGTCACCTCAAACGGCTACAAACTGATGCCAGAAGTGGTGCTGCCCCAGGATTTCATCCCCGAGACCCTGTCCATAAGCCAGGATGGCCGCATCAACGTCAAGGTTCCCGGCCAGGACGACCCCGTGGATGTGGGGCGGCTGGAACTCTACCGCTTCGCAAACCCCGTGGGCATGACCGCCGTGGGCGAGAACCTCTTCAAGATGTCCAACGCCTCGGGCGACCCCCTGCCTGGCCGCCCCGGCTTCGACGGCATGGGCAAGACAATCCACAAGTTCCTGGAGATGTCCAACGTGTCGGTGGTCAAGGAAATGGTCAATATGATAGTCGCCCAGCGCGCCTACGAGTTCAACAGCAAGGCCATACAGACGAGCGACAACATGCTCGGCACCGCCACCAACCTCAAGAGGTAAGAGATGACCATAGATTCAGGCATGCTCGCTTACCAGAACCAGAGCCTCAAGGTGCCCAAGGCCGCGCCTCAGGGCATGGGAGCCGGTTCCGTAGCGGCCCGCGGCGGCGTAGCCATAGACCGCTCCAGCAAGCTCTACGAGCAGTGCCAGGAATTCGAGTCCATTTTCGTCAACATGATGCTCAAGGAAATGCGCGGCACCGTAGAGAAGTCAGGCCTCATAGACGGGGGCCAGGCAGAAGACATCTTCAGCGACATGCTCTA
>CAZNCK010000181.1:0-4921 GCA_964571545.1 uncultured Treponemataceae bacterium
CTTGAGCCCCAGCGCTCCCAATTGGCGTATGGCCGATTCACGACCGACGCCCGGGCCTTTTACGTACACGTGCACTTCGCGAAGACCCACGTTGAGCGCCTTCGATACTGCCTGCTCCGTGACGGACTGCGCCGCGAAGGGGGTGGATTTCTTCGCGCCGCGGAAGCCGAGGCCACCGGAGGATCCCCACGATATAGCGTTACCATTAAGGTCGGTTACGGTAATGATGGTGTTGTTGAAGGTCGCCTGGATATAGACGTTTCCTTCATATACGCTCTTCTTTTCTTTTCGTTTCTTGGTCTGAGCCACGAGCCCTACCCTCCTTAGGCCTTTTTCTTGTTGGCCACGGTCTTCTTCTTACCCTTGCGCGTGCGCGCGTTTGTCCGCGTGCGCTGGCCTCGAACGGGCAGGCCCTTACGGTGTCTGAGACCCCGGTAGCAGCCAATATCCATGAGCCTTTTGATGTTGAGGGAGGTCTCCGAGCGGAGGCGACCCTCGACTTTATAGTCGTTCTCGATGAGCTTCCGGAGCTCGTTGATCTCTTCATTGGAGAGATCATTGATATTCCGGTACGGATCGATTTTAACAGTAGCGCAAATTTTGTTGGCGCTTGTCCTGCCGATACCGTAAATATACGTGAGAGCGATCTCGACGTGCTTGTTGGGGAGGTCTACTCCCGCTATACGTGCCATAGGGGCCTACCTCCTCATCCCTGTTTCTGCTTATGCTTGGGATTCTCGCAGATAATACGGACAATGCCGTTCCGCTTGATAACCTTGCATTTATCGCATATGCGTTTAACGCTGGTCCTGACCTTCATCGCCGATTCCTCCGTAAGGTATCGAAAAAGTTTTGTACCACGCCGGGGCAGCCCTCGTCTACCATGCTACAGGTTGCGCGACTTGATATGCCCGCGCTTCGTGAGGCCGTCGTGGTGGTGCATCTTCAACTGTGCCTCAACCTGGGACATCGTATCGAGATCGACACCCACCAGGATGAGCAAAGACGTACCGCCTAAAAGGTAAGCGAGTTCGCTCGGAAAGTTGAAAATCCGTTGTACGATCGTGGGTATCAGGGCTATCAACGCTAGATAGAGAGCACCTGGCAACACGATTCTGTTAAGGATCTTTGACAGGTACTCTTCCATTTTTTCGGAGCGTATACCTGGGATAGACCCGCCGTTTTCACGGATATTCTTGCTGATCTCCTGCGGGTTCAACGACACCTGCGTGTAGAAGTACGCGAAGAAGATGATGAAAAGAACGTAGAATATGTTGTACCACCAGCCCTCGGGGCGCAGGAAGTTAGCAACATTACGAATCCACAAGGCCTGTCCGCCCATGCTCTGGGCGATCTGCAAGGGAAACGTAAGGAGACTTGATGCAAAGATCACAGGAATAACGCCAGACGGGTTGATCTTGAACGGTATGTACGTATTCTGTGCGCCATACATCTTCCTGCCGACCACGCGTTTGGCATAGTTGACCGGAATCTTACGCTGGCCTTGCTGCTCGAAAATTACAAGCACAACGACCGAAACGAACAACAGCAACACAAAGATAGTAACGACCGCGTTGATCTCGCGATTGGCGACTTTGACCGCCAAAGAAACCAGAGCACCAGGCAAGCGCGCCACGATGCCGGAGAAGATGATCAAGGAGATACCGTTGCCGATACCGCGCTTGGTTATTTGTTCTCCTATCCATACAAGGAACATGGTTCCGGTGGTTACCGTGGTGATAGCCAGAAGCGTATATGCTTGAGGGCTAATCATCAGCACTGCCGGGTTTTCCTTGGCGATTGTCTTGGCGTACGCTACAAGAGCGAACGACTGGAGCACCGCTACCACGATGGAACCGAGCCTCGTGTAGAGAGCAATCTTCTTACGACCACCCTCTTGTTCCGCGACCTTCTTCAGGCTTGGAAACACGATGAGCATGAGTTGCATGATGATCTGCGTCGAAATGTAGGGCATTACGCCGAGCATAAAGACGGAGAAATTCTTGAACGCACCGCCCGCGAAGAAGTCGAGGTAATCGGTAATCCCGCCCTGAGAAGATGCCGAGGCAAAATAATCATTGAGCTCGCTGGCATTGATTCCAGGAATCGGGAGAAATACCCCGATCCTGAAAACGACGAGCCAGGTGATCGTATAGAGAATGCGTTCCCGCAGTTCCTTGATCCGGAACACATCTGCCAACGCGTTACCTGCCATAGACCGCTACCTTCTTTCTTGTCGCCGAAACCCGGTTCAGGGCGTCTCGACCTTGCCGCCGACCGCTTCGATTTTAGCCTTGGCGGAGGCGGATATCTTGTCCACGACGAAGGTGAGCGCCTTTGACAGCGTACCGTTGCCGAGAACCTTGACGGGTTTCTCTGCCTTGCGGACGAGGCCCTTGATCGCCAGGGATACGCCGTCAACGATCTCTCCCGCTTCAAAGCGGTTTTCGATATCGTTGAGGTTAACAATCTGGAAATCTACCCGGAAGTTCTTATTGTTGAAACCCCGGTGAGCCAAACGTCTGTACAGCGGCATCTGCCCGCCTTCAAAGCCCGGATAAGTCTTGCCGCCAGAGCGGGACTGTTGTCCCTTGTTGCCCTTACCTGCGGTAGTTCCTAGTCCAGAACCCTGTCCACGGCCCACTATCTTCTTGCGGTGCGTAGCGCCGACAGGGGGATGTAGGTTGAAGTCGCTCATTTCTTCTGCTCCTGACCCGGGGCGTAGGGTCTGACTTCCACGAGGTGCTTGACCGCGTGAACCATGCCCAGTATCGAAGGCGTAGCCTCCTTTACCGTGCATGAGCTGATCTTTCGCAGCCCGAGCGAGCGCACCGTAGCGCGCTGTTCCGGCTTGTGCCCGATGAGACTCTTGACGAGCCTGATCTCAATCATTTCGGCCATGGCATTAACCCCACATGTCCTTGAGCGCCTTGCCACGATTATGGGCAACTGCGCGGGCATCGAGAATGCTCTCGAGTCCGTTGAAGGTGGCACGGATCACGTTGATCGCGGACCGGCTTCCAATGCTTTTGGCCTGGATGTCGATAATGCCGCCGGCTTCCATGATTGCTCGCACCGCGCCGCCGGCAATAATACCGGAACCGGGGCAGGCGGGCTTTAGGATGACCCTGGAAGCCTTGTACTCACCAATGATGTCATGAGGAATGGTGCCGTTCTTCACAGGAAGCTTCACCATGTTCCTCTTAGCCTTGTCGATGCTCTTCCGGATAGCCTCGGTGACGTCATTCGCCTTTCCGAAACCATACCCGACGTTTCCGCTTCGGTCTCCGACGACGGTCAGGGCCGAGAAGGAGAACCGGCGACCGCCTTTTACGACCTTGGCCGTGCGGTTCAGCTTGACGAGCTTCTCGACGTAGATATCGCGGGACGACCGATCGTCCCTGTCTCTCCTATCCACGAGTTCCCCCTAGAATTTGATCCCGGCCTTGCGGGTTCCGTCGGCGATGGCCTTGACGACGCCGTGATAGCTGTAGCCGTTTCTATCAAAAACGACAACGCCAATCTTAATCTCGTTCAGGCGCGCTCCCATGAGCTCGCCCAATTTGCTGCCGCCTTCTACGGTCGGCTTTGTCCCAACGAGCGCCTCTTCCAGGGTGCTGGCGGCGGCGAGCGTTACGCCCGCGACGTCGTCTATGGCCTGGACATAGAGATACTTGTTTGACTTGAAAACCGTGAGCCGCGGGCGCTCTGCGGTTCCGCTTATCGTCTTGCGGACGTGGACCTTTCGGGCCCCACGCCGCCTGATCTTCTCGGAAAGTTCTTTCGTGCTCATGGCCGTCCCTTACTTCACACCGGTCTTGCCGACCTTCTTGCGGATGGTCTCGTTATCGTAGCGAATACCCTTACCCTTGTAGGGTTCAGGCTTGCGTAGTCCGCGAATTTCGCTCGCGAACTGGCCTACGAGCTGCTTGTCGATACCCTGAACGACAACCTTCTGGTTGTTCGCTTCAACGGTAACGGCGAGTTCAGCGGGTATTCCAACATACACATCGCTCGAATATCCGAGGCTGAGCACAAGGAGATTTCCCCGTACTTCCGCCTTGAAGCCGACGCCGTTAATGACGAGGGATTTCTTGTAACCCTCGGTGACGCCGATAACCATATTATTGATCAGATTGCGGTACAGGCCGTGAAAAGCCTTCGTCTGCTTTTCGTCATCCGCTCGGTCCACATTGACCTCTTCGCCCTTTACGGACACGGTGACGAGAGACGTGGCGAGCTCTTCTGAGAGCTTGCCCTTCGGGCCTTCCACGTTGACCTTGTTTCCCTGTACGGCGATCTTCACGCCCTTCGGTACCATAATCGGCTTATAGCCTATCCTCGACATGGCGGTTCCCCTCTATTACCAAACGGTACAGATCAGTTCGCCGCCGACCTTTTTCTCGGCGGCTTTCTTGCCGGTGGTCACGCCCTCTGAGGTCGAGACGATCAGGGTGCCGTATCCGTTATGGACGCGCGGCAATCCCTTATAGCCGGTGTATACTCTTCGGCCAGGCTTCGAGACCTTCTCGATTCCGTGAAGGATTGGTTCATTCTCCTCATCGTACTTGAGGAAGATCCGAATAAAATTCTGGCCTTCCTGCACGAGCTTCTTGAAGTTCTTGATGAACCCTTCGGTCTTGAGAATCTTTACAATCTCGAGCTTAAGCCGCGAGGTAGGAATATCTACCTTCTCGTGGCGGGCCATGCTCGCGTTGCGGACCTTGGTCAGCATATCGGAGATGGGATCGGAAACGCTCATTCCAGTCCTCCTACCAGCTCGATTTGGTTACGCCCGGAATGAAACCCTCGCTGGCGAGCTTCCGGAAGCAAATACGACACATGTCGAACTTCCGGAGATAACCCCGGGGTCGACCGCAGATCTTGCAGCGGTTCACGTGCCTGGTCATGTACTTCGGCT
>CAZNCK010000182.1:0-4824 GCA_964571545.1 uncultured Treponemataceae bacterium
TGGCTGCGGCGTCACGGCGATCTGGACCGCGACTTCGACGGGCGCGGGTTCGGGGTTGGCTACTGGCTGCGGCGTCACGGCGATCTGGACCGCGACTTCGACGGGCGCGGGTTCGGGGTTGGCTACTGGCTGCGGCGTCACGGCGATCTGGACCGCGACTTCGACGGGCGCGGGTTCGGGGCTGGCTACTGGCTGCGGCGTCTGGGCGATCTGGACCGCGGCTTCGACGGGCGCGGGGGCCGCAGATTTCGCGGTAAGGGAAATCGGAGCTTTTTCTACGGGTAGGAGTGGAGGCGCGATAACGGCTATGGCCGGGGCTGCCGCGGGGAGCGCCGGTTTGAAACTCATTCCGGGCCTGGACCAGACGGAGCCGGCGAGGCGGTCTGCCATGGACCAGGCGCGGCCCTGGCCGCCGTACACGGAGGCGAGGTAGCCGTATTTGTCCGCCAGGGAAGGCGCTTCAAGTTTGAGGCCCTGATACAGGGTTTCGGCTTCAGCGTAGCGGTCCAGTTCGTAGGCGGAGCGGGCCATGCCGAGCACGGCTATGGGGTCGCCGGGCAGGAGGGTGGTGGTCCACGAGTAGTAGTCGTAGGCGAGTTCGTAGTCCTTGCGGACGAAGGCTATGCTGGCGAGGTTGTTCCATGCCCAGGCGAAATTCGACTTAGCCGATTCAGCGAATTTTTCCCATGCGGCATCGAGTAAGCCTACTTTAGCCATGGACATGCCGTAGTCATTGAGCGTCTCGGGGCTGCGGTTTGACGCTAGGCGTTTTTCGTACTCGGTTACGATGGGTTCGAGTTCGCGGGAGACGAAGCGGTCTACGGCGGTGTCGAAGGCCGTCATGGCCTTGCTCTCGTCGGGCAGATCGAAGCGGGCGGCGGCGTCCTGGAGGCCGCTGGGTCTGTAGCGTTTCCAGGCTTCCTTAATGGGATAGAAGGCGGCGGAACCGATATGGTCGTTGTCCACCCACTGTTTTGCGCCGACGCGCCAGGCCTTTACGAAGCCGTCCTTGACCATCGTTATTTCAACCGGCGCCCACGCGTGTCCGTCGCGGAAAATGAGGAGGCCTGGATCGAAGAATTTCTCGCGGGCATCGGCCTCGGTCATGCCCAGGTCGAAGGCCATGTAGATGTGGCCGGGTATCGTTATAAAGGCGGTGTCTATGCCCGAGGATTCCAGGAGCGAACAGTACAGTATTGACAGGTCGTCGCAGTCGCCGCCTCGGTACATGAGGGTCTGGCTGGGGTACTGGAGGTAGTCTACGACGGCGGCATTCTCTGAAATGTCGATGTAGGAGCTGTTGGGGTCTATGACGTAATTGAGGCCGTAGAGTTTGAGCGCTTCGAAGATGCCCAGAGCGAACTGGAGGTTTGGCGGCAGTTCAGTGCGCATCCTGTCGCGGACGACGCTGGACGAGTAGCGGGAGAACCAGAGCGCGGCGGGATCGGTGGGAGACACGAAGGCCGCCGCGCGCTGATCGTCTTCCCACGACATGGCGTTGCGATGATGGAGCGACAGTGACAGCCCTTCGCTGGTCGCGCGTCTGGAGCCAAGGAATGAGTATGCTATGTCCACGGCGGCGGTGGTCTTGCCGTTTTCTGTAAGTGACAGCACGCGTTCGTCGAAGACCGCGTACAGAGGGACGACGGTGCTCTCTCCGCGCTCCAGCCTGCTTACCGTGGCGCAGAGCCTTGGGCCGCCCATGTACTCGGGGGCGAAGAACGAGACGCTCAGGTTCTCTACGGCGCCGTCTTCGTTGTTCCTGATGGTGACCGAGCCTAGGGGTTCGGAGTCGTACCAGGAGCGAAACACGGGGAATATCGCCTGCGTTTCAATTTTCGTGATGGCGACGTTGGCCCGATCGCGCGCCAGTTCCGCGGGCGACAACTTGAGGCTGATGCCCGCGCTGATGGCGTCGAGGAAGCTGCCGCCGCTATTGGGGTTGGCGAGGCGCTCGTAACCGGCCGATATGCCGAGCGTAAGCGCGGAGCTGAGTCGCAGGCTCGTCTCTATCCTCGCGCCTAATTCGTACAGGCCGTAGTCCTGCCCATTGTAATTCAGGATCTTGCCGAGGCCGGCGAAGCCGGAGACTTCCACCGATGCGCGTTCCAGGAGTCTGGCCACGAAGCCGAGTCCGGCCGCTCCGCCGACGTATAGAATGGATTGATCGGATTCGAGCCGCATAGAATGAACGCCCGCCCGCGCGAGCGCTTCAAGAAACGGAAGGGGCGCATAGGAAAGCTGGGCGTTGCCGCTGATGGCGTACGACACGTCCGATCCGGAATTGATCAGCTTTGGAAACCAACCGTCAACCAACGCTGAAACACCGAGCCGCGCCCTCGTGTAAGAAGGCGCGGCTGGTTTGGGTAGGGGACTACCCTGGGGTGCGGAATTGCCCTGGGCGCCCACTCCCGTTGCGGCGCCGGCTGCCAGTGCAAGCAGGCCGGCCCCATTTCGTATTGTCATCCATCTCCGCCTTGTGCAGGACCGATTGGTCTAACTTATAAATAAATCACTATCTTGGCTACCGAGATCCTCGTGCCGTCATTCATTCCAGATCATGCCGCCGCCCTTCTCCATGACGGCGGACGCCCTGGATGTGGTGCCGGTCAGGCGGGCGGACAGGTAGCCGTAACGCTCCGCCAGCTCCGGCATCATTGCCGTGGCCTTGCGGAACAGGGCGTCCGCTTCTTCGTAGCGGTCCAGTTCGTACATGGCGCGGGCCAGGCCGATGATGGCCGCGACATCGGCGGGCGTGTCGATAAGGGCCTTCTGGAACCAGGCGGCCGAGGTCTTGAAGTCGGCCATCAAGTACGCGACGTTGCCGATGTTGACTGCAGCGCCGGGATAGCCCAGCGCCGCGGCTTTCTGGAATTCGGCGAGGGCCTCCGCATACATGCCGTAGCGAGCAAAGAGGACGCCCAGGGAGTTGCGCTGCCTGCCCGTGCCGCCGTCGGTGCCGAAGGATATGCGCATGCGCTCCGCCCTGGGATTGACTTCCTTGGCTACGACGAGAGCCACGGCCACATCGAACGCGGCTCGTACCTGTTCCTCGGACGGCTTCCTGGTGGCGGCGGTAATGCCCGGAACGCCGGCGGGCGGGAACTGCCGCCAGGCGTCGCTCAGTTTATACAAGGCGCTCCTGGCGTCGGCTGTGGACTTGACGAGGTCGGCGCCTCCGCTCCAGGCCCTGAGGAAGCCTTCTCGCAGCAAGGAGACGCGTACCGGGACCCACGCCTCGCCGTCTATGAATATGAAGTCGCCGGAATCCGCGAACGAGCCCTTTGTCGCCGCCTCGTTGCGACTCATCTTGAAGGCGACCAGCACCTCGCCGGCCAGCGGCAGCAGAGCGGCGGGCACGCCCACCGATTCTAGTTCCGCGGCGTACAGCACGGCCAGGTCGTCAGAATCGCCGCCGCGGTAGGCTAGGCTCTGGTAGGGGTACTGCACGTAGTCGACGCTGGCCGGGGCGGCGCGCATTTTTGTGTAAGGCGTCTGCGGATCGGCCGTCCAGGCTATGCCTGACAGCTTGAGCCCCTCGAAGATGCCAAGGGCGTACTGCAGGTTGGAATCGAGCTCCATCCTAGCCTTGGCGCGGACGACGCCGGCGAGGAACTTGCTGGAGTCCAGCACGGCCGGGTCATTGGGGCTGACGAAGGACGCGAGTATCTTCGGGTCTGCCCAGGTGAACGCGTTGCGGTGCATTATGGATATAGTCGTCTCGGCGCTGGCCGAACGGGCCGCTCCGAGCAGCTCGTAGACGATGCGGACTTCACCCCGTACGCGAACGTTCTCGGTAATAGCCATCACTTGGTCGGAGAAGGTGGCGAGGAGGGAGGCCTTGGTCGTGGCTCCCTTGGGAAGGTAGGGAATCTTGGCGCATAGGACCGGGCCGGAGGTGTAGCCGTCGGCATTGAACCATATTTCCACATTGCGGATCTCGGCGCTTTCGGCGTTGCGTATGGTCACGACGCCGAACGACTGGGTGGCATAGTTTTTGGCGACTATGGGGTATACCGGCGTCGACTCGGCTTCCTGAAGGGCGGCGCGGCCTTCTGACGTGGAGGTAGTGAAGCCCAGGTCGGCTACTATCGATATCGATATACCTTTATAGAAAGATTCGCTCCTAGCCATGAAGTCGATATAGGAGGCCTGGGCCGACAGGGTGAGGCTAGGGCTGACTCTGAAGCCGAGGTCTGCGCCCGCCCGCCAGAACAGGTTGCCCACCATGACGGGATCGCGGTCGGGGTAGGAATACGAGCCGACGTATATGCCGGAACCTCCGGAGGCGCCGAGTTTGACCCGAGGCAGAGGAAAGGCATAGAAACCGATTCCGCCGCCGCCGGAGGCGAGTATGAGGGAACTGTCGATGTTCTGGTCTGTAGCGTCCGCGGGCGGAGCCACATAGCGCGCGTCAGCGCCGAGGTAGGGCGCCAGGAAACCGAAGAGTCCGAAGTCCATGCTCATAGAAGCGCCGCCGCCGAAACCGAAGGCGTCTTCATCTCCGAGCGGGATGAGGAATTCGGGAGCGACGCGCAAGCGCACATCCTGCGCCAGTAGCGGCGCTACGGCGAGAAACGGCAAAAGCGCGGCGAGCGCTAGCCTAGCGACGGCACGGTTGCATCGAGTCTTCATAGAGGCCCCTTACCGCTCTTATAGGTGGAGCGGACACTTTTTATATGGCTATGTACCGATGATTTTATTGCTGTCTACAGCGGCGATTGTCCTAGTATATCGCAGATTCTACTATTATATCACGAATAAATAAAAATTAGTTCATCGAACCTTGTGCCCACACCGCAAGCGCCGGTGCCCGCTCCTGCG
>CAZNCK010000183.1:0-4788 GCA_964571545.1 uncultured Treponemataceae bacterium
GTTTTCGGCGCCCAGCACGCGTTTCAGGTGCGCGTAGGCCGTAGCCGCGACTACCGAGTCGGTATCGGGATTCTTGTGTCCCAGTACGTAGATCACTTCATTCATGGGCTCCAGTGTACCCTCGCTGGCGGTGGATGGTCAAATCCGGCGATGATCAGTATGCTGTCGGCCGTATGATCAAGCTGTACGCGTTCCTTGGGAATCACGGTCGGGAGTATTCGGGCAACCGCCACAACGTGGCGTGGTTGTTTCTGGAGTCGTTGTCGGTGTTTTCGACGCTGTCGTGGAAGCGCGGCTTCAAGGGGCGCTGGGCACAGCTGGAGACGGCCGCCGGCCGGGTCTGGTTCATCGTACCCGAGACCTACATGAACCTGTCGGGGGAGAGCGTCGCCGAAATCGCGCGTTTCTATAAAGTAGAACCCGCTGAAATACTCGTCGTGCACGACGAGCTGGAGCTGGGTTTCGGCTATTTCGGGTTCAAGAAAGGCGGCGGACTAGGCGGACACAACGGCCTCAGGTCGATGAAGGAACGCTTTAGTACGCCGGATTTCATGCGGCTACGCTTCGGTCTGGGCCGGCCGAGTCACGACGACATAGCCGGCTACGTGCTCTCGGATTTTACCAGGGACGAACGGGAAAAGTTGGCCTGCTCGGTATTCCCAAGGGCGGAGACCGCGCTCCGCATCTGCATTGAGCGGGGATTCGACGAGGCGCTGGCCTCATACGCCAAGTCGAACGCCCTTGCGTAGCTCTACTGGATAAGCTTTTTGAGTATCCGGTCGTCTTTTTTCCAATCCTGCTGGACGCGGACCTTGATGGACAGCCTGACCGGGTAACCGAGGATGTCGGTCAGATCGTGTTCGGCTTCCTCCCGTATCAGCCTGATCATCGAACCGCCAGCGCCGATGAGTATGCCCTTCTGCGTGTCCCGCTCCACGACTAGGTCGCCCTCGTACACGAGGGTGCCGTCGTCCAGCATATGGTGGGCCGTATATTCCACGTAGACCGCGTGCGGAACCTCGTTCCTGGTGTGGAGGAAGACCTTCTCCCGGATAGTCTCGGCGATGCGGAATACAGGCTCCTGATCAGTGTAATATTCAGCCGGGTAATACGCTGGGCCCGGGGGGCATGCCTCGACGAGCGCCGCGACTATGGCGTCGACGCCGGTGCCTTTCTCCGCCGAGAGGTCGAATGCCTTGGCGCCGGGCATGCGCTCGGCGAGGAATAGTCTCGCCCTGGCGATGTCGGATTCCCTTGCGTCGATCTTGTTAACCGCTATGAAGGTCTTGCCTGAGAACGGCAGCACCTTGGCTACGATTGACTCTTCCTCGGGGCCGGGCGCGCGCGTGGTGTCTATGACGTACAGCACGAGGTCCGCGTCCCGGAGCGTGTGTACGGCGATGTCGCGCAGGCGGCGGTTCATGACCTTCTCCGAGTCGTGGAGGCCGGGCGTGTCTACGAACACGATTTGATAGCCTTCGCCTGTCTTGATGCCGCGCACGGTGTTGCGGGTGGTCTGGGGCACGGGCGAGACAATGGCGACCTTCTGGCCGCAGATGGTGTTGACGAGGGTAGATTTACCCGCGGACGGACGGCCGACGACGGCTACGAAAGCCGACTTGTGAATATCGGGCATACGAGGCCCTCCTTTTGCGTTATTCAAGCGCGATGCAGCGATGTGGGGTAGTCCATACCCGAGAACAGCGAGAACTGGGCCTCGGCCTGGGCCTGGAGCATGCCTAGGCCATTGGAGACGCGGCAACCGGCCGCTTTCGCGCGGCGCATCACCTGTGTCTCCGGGGGGCTATAGATCGTTTCGTACAGGGCCTCGCGGCCGGTAAATTCGTACCATTCTACAGGATCGCCGGATATTCCGCCTTCAAGGCCTACCGAGGTGGTCTGCACTATGAGGTCGTTGTAGCGTTCCATCAAGTCGGCGGCGCGCTCTGTCATGCCGGACCACTCGAAGCCGTAGGCCTCGGCTAGGTGTTTTGCCTTGGACATGTTGCGATTGATGACGCAGACCTGCGCGCCGAGCGACTTTAGCGCGTAGGCGACGGCCTTGGCCGCGCCGCCGGCTCCAACTATGGTCGTCTTGACGCCTTTGAGCGAGTCGACGCCTAGAAACTTGCGCACATCCGCGGAGAAGCCGTACGCATCGGTGTTGTAGCCTACCCAGCCTGCACCGTCGCGGATGGCGGTGTTACAGGCGCCTATAGCCTCGACCTCCGCCGAGCGCCTGGTCAGATACGGTAGTATTTTTTCTTTGTACGGCACGGTGATGGAAAAGCCCCTGATATCCAGACGATTGGCGAGGGACAGGAATGGTTCTACCTCGTCGGCAGGGAAGGGCAGGTAGAGCGACCTGAGGCCGAGCCTGGAAAAGCCCGCGTTGTGGATGCGGGGAGACAGCGAATGGATTACGGCGGGGCCGCCGAGTATGCCGTAGAGGTTCCAGTCGGAGCTGAATTCCCGCGCGCGGTATGTCTCTATCAACTTTGACGGTTCCAGTTGGCCAGGCGCTGCGGGGTCGAGGCCGGAACCCGATGCGCTGGCGTAGACCAACATGCTGCCGAGCCGCTCTGCCAGTACCCTCGTGCAGAAGCCATATTCGCCCATGCTGACGACGACGCGCTCGGAGCGCCCGTCTCCGCCCTGGAAGAGCCTGAAAACCGAGTCGACGTCGCGCAGGCCCCGGGCGGCTACGGCGAGCTTGGGAATCTCGTATGGGCGGGCGGAGAGGTCGCGCCAGACTCTGTCGATATCGTCGGGCATGCCGTCCATGCAGTGCTTTGACCTGATGATCTTGGTGCCGAAGGTTCTGGCTGCTTCCTGTATAGATGGTATGTGGAAGTCGTACTCGATGTCGACGTACGCGAAATTCTTGCGCTGTTCCGATTCGGCGAAGGCCAGGCCCCGAGCGAAGATGACGAGGCGGACGCCTTCGCCATGGTCGAATTTGCCGCCGTCGGAACGGCGACGGACAGTCAGGATGCTCGGCAGGCCCGCTTTTTCTGGAAAGGCCCGTACGTGGAACAGCTCGCCTGGGTCGAGGTAGTCGGCGCGCAGTTCGACCATGTCTACCTTGTCCCGGTATTTTTCTATGGCGGCGAGGTTCTGGGCTATCGTGGACCCGGTCAGGCACAGGCAGATTTTTGGCACGCGCCCTCCCTAAAAATCGGCTCGATAGACATAGAGTTCGCCTATGGCGCCTGTTTCGTCGATGATGCCCCGGAGCCGCACCGGCCACGCTTCGCCGGGCAGGTTCCACTCCACGGCTCCGACGAGTTCAAGCGCGGGGGAACCGAGAGCCGAAGCGGCGCGTTCCTTGGACGAACCAACGACGAAGCCAAGGACGGGGCTTGCGTAGGGTTGGGCGACGCGTATCTGCCATACTCTGTCTTTAAACAGGAAGAGCGAAAAGCCGCCGCCGTAGTCGAACACCACGTCGTCCTGCCAGGCCTCGGCGCCGCGGATAGCGAATACGCTGAGGGGAGGGCCGAAGCGTTCGATGGCTTGGGCCGGATTGAGGCCGAGCAGCACTGCCGGGTCATCGGGGAGAACCAGTTCCGCCGACCCTGTCTGGGCCATGACGCCGCTCGATGTGAAGAGGATGAGCGCTATGGCCAAGGGCAGGGATCTATTCATTCTGTCCACTTTACTGGAGCCGCCCCGTACACCGCAAGTACGCCGCCTTAAAGGCGACCTCGCGACCGGGCTTGAGGAAAGACGCTCCTTTCGATTATGGTTGCCGCAAGGAGTCACACGTGCCATCTCATTCAATACTCCCAGAAGCCCGTCGCGCCGCCATCGAGGCCGCTTTCGACGAGGCGCTTGCCGAGGTTCGCGCTTCCGGCAATGTTGCACTGCTCCAGGAATGCCGCGCCATTTTCCGCAAGCGGGTTCCTCTTACGCTCCGGGCCTATGTTGCCGCCGCTCTGGTGCTCAAGGGCGCCGGCGCTTCCAGGCCTGCTGATCGACGCGGCCGGAGCGCCGACTCCGGCAAGGACTCTCGTGGAGCTCGCGATAATCGCCCGGGTAACGACAGGCAGAAAGAGGGCCGCCCCCAGAAAGAGGCCCAGCCGGTTTCAGCCCAGAAGAAAACTGAAAAGCCTAGGAAGGAACCGTCAGTTCGCGAAGTCCGTACGGTCGCCGAGGCCAGCGAGATCCGCGAACCGCGCGAAATCCGGGAAAACCGGTACCGCGGCGAGGGGGTAACGCTGTTCGTCAGCGCCGGCAGGCGACAGCGCTTCTATGCCCGTGTCGCTATCAAGGTCTTGCTGGATATTCCAGGCGTCACCGACGAGGTCGTTGGCGACATCAGGACCATGGACAATTACAGTTTCATCGTGGTTGATCCGGCCATCGAGGACGCCGTCATTGCGGGACTCAACGGTTATGACTTCAAGGGCCGTATCCTCGCCGCCAACCGCGCCAGGAAACGCGGCGAAAGCGCGCCTAGCCTAGAAGAAGGCTCCGAACTCCGAGCCGCCGATAAGGTTTCCTCTTCATATGAATCATCAGATGAATTGCGGGATGAATCGAATGACTCATTCGAATCGTCCGATGATGACGGCGTCGAGCTTGAGGCGTTTGGCAGCGGCAGCGACGATGACCACCTTGCCGAGGAATCATATGGGGTCGATGACGATTCCGAAGACGAGCCTACAGAAGACGCCTGAGCAAAACGACCAGTAGCCAACCATTGACGGCCAGCGCACTCGCCAACGCGAGGACGCTGGCCGTTGTCGCGGCATAGGCGCGCCGTTGCCAAGAGAAGTCGCCCTT
>CAZNCK010000184.1:0-4576 GCA_964571545.1 uncultured Treponemataceae bacterium
CGTCGGAGCCCTTGCCGGCCTTTAAATCCCTGACTATCTCGTCCCTGATGGTGGCTACTTCCGCATAGATCGACGCGTACGGGCCCGCGGCCGCGTTGCGGCCCTTGCTCAGCCTGAAGAGTTCCCGCCACGAATCGACGCCAAGCAAGCGGCACAGTTTCTTTTCGAGGCCGCGCAGGGTACCGGGGTAGGAGATGAGGTGCCCGAGGAAGCTGAGCGCCATGATGCCCGACGGTATGGCGGCCCACAGGAAGCCAGGGCTGGTGAGCAGGTTTATGGTGAACAAAAGCGGCGGTACCGAGATGACGCTGGCGAAGTGCATGGCCATGCCGTCACGGACGCGATGTATCTTCTTGTACACATCCAGCGCGTCGGGGCGAAGTTGGGGCATCTTGTCCACTTCCGCGGCTTTGGCCTTGCCGCGTAGCATGGCGAAGAAGCCTGAGACTATGCCGGTGCCCCAAGACGCGCTGACTATGGCGGCCCACATGAAGCCCGGCGCCACGTTCAGGTTTATGTACCACAGGAACGCGTTGACGCCTATGAACGACAGGAGGTTGCCTATGAAGCCAGTGGTCGATTTGTGCGCTTTTGCGTCGATCTTGTCGCGGTAGCGGTCAAAATCGGTCTCGAGTTCCTCAGTGCCTGGTTTGAAGTGCTCCGAGCCGCGCAGTTCCTTGTCCCACTTGCCGGTGCCAACCTCTGTCTCGTGGCGCTTGTATTCGGCCTTGAGCGCGCGCTTTTCGTCAAAGGCAAAATCGACTCTGTCGGCGGCTTGCTCAAGCGTGTGTATGACGCGCTCCGCCTTGTTTCCTACGCGCCTGCCGATATCGTCGTATCGGGCTTCGTGGCCACGGGATCCGTGTCCGCCTGATTTCTGCCAGTCCCCGACGCTCTGCTCTATGGCACGCGCTATGCCTTCTACGGCTTTGCCTATGTCCGCTGCCAGGTCGCTTGTACCGCTGGTCCCTGTCGCGCCGCTACCAGACTGGCCGCCTGTGCCGAATTCCGGTTCGGGCGAAGCGTTACGGGTGCTACCGGGCGCCGGTCGTTTTTGGATCAGGCCCTTCTCGGTCATAGTCGCTATGACTTCCTTAGCCTCGACGCCGTACTCGCCGTAGCGAGCCAAGGCTTCGTCTACGGTGAGCCTGCGTCCCATGCGCCTGGTGTCTTCCAGTATGGCCTTGCGTATGTCGTCGAGCACCTCGCGGGCCGCTTCAGGGCTGTAGCCTCGGTCGGCGGGGGAGGGCATGCCGGGCAAGGGCGTTGCCGCGGGTTCGGGCAGGACCTCCTCGGCGACGATAGGCTTGAAGCCGGGGCGGGGCTTGTCGCGGTCGGGGTCGAACTCGATATTAGGGCTGACTATTTCGTAGCCGTGGATTTCCTTGGTGATGTTCTTGAGCGACACCTTGCCGAGCTTGTCGGCCCTGAAGTCTATCTTGTTGAGCACCTGGTTGTAGACGTCCTGCGAGAAGCAGATGCAACCGGGGCGAGCAAAGGACTGCAGGCGGCTGGCTATGTTGATGCCTTCGCCGAGGGCGTCGTTCTCGAAGAAGTAGATATCGCCGAGATGCAGGCCTATCCGGAGGAGCAGCGGCTGGCCCTTGCCTTCCTTGTTGTGCTCGTAGATGGCGGCCTGGATGTCCATCGCGCACTGCAACGCCTCCACGGTATTGCGGAAGTCCACGAGGAACGCGTCGCCTATCGTCTTGATGACGGTGCCGTGGCGTTTCGTAGCCAGGTCGGTGACGAGGGTGTTGTGGTAACGGAGTATGTCGAGCGTACCGGCCTCGTCCCGTTCCATCATTCGCGAGAAGCCGACTATGTCGGTATACATGATCGCCGCGAGGCGATAGTCAGTTTGTTCCATGCTCACCGCGCAAGCATAGAGGAGGAGAGGCTCCCGGTCAACTATACTATGGAAAACTGCACTTCAAGTTTGGCTATGTCCGCCTTCTGGAAGCGCACCCTGACCGGCTGGTTGAGTTCGAGCCCGGCGTTCCTGACCCTCGTCTCGAGGCCAATTTCCGGCACGCAGAGCAGGGCGTCGCCGCCGCCAGTCTGGACCACGACGGCGTCGCCTTCCCAGCCCGGTCTATCCAGTAGCCACGCGATAGTCCAGTGTAGCTCGCTCTGGCGCTCGGCCTTGCGCACGGCTTGGCCGCCCGCGGCCGCTCTGGCCAGGCGCATTGACAATTCGTCGGCGGGCAGGGGGGCTTCGGCCTTGCGGCCATGCTCCGCGGCCAGCGCGGCCCGCGCCTGCTGGTGGCCCAGGAGGTCGCCGTAGCGGCGGAGCGGGCTGGTAGCCTGCGCATACATGGTCACACCCAGGCCTTGGTGAGCGCGCGGTTGAACGCCCGCCATGCCGGCCTTCATCAGTCGCCGCTTGGCGAATTCGCCGGCGAGCCCTTCCGGGAGGTCGTCACGGGAGCCTGGGGCTTCCTGGCTATAGTAAGGAAACGGCAAATTCCTGTCGAAGGCCCAGCGGGCCAGGCCTTCTCCCGCCATTACCATCATCTCGCGCACCACGCCGCTTGAGGCGTAATGTGGCACGGGGTCTATGCGGGGCACGCCCGCGTCTACCCAGACGCGAACTTCGGGGATTTCTATGTCGATCGCGCCGTTGCGTTGCCTGTAGGCCTTGCGCAGGGCGGCCACGCGGGTAAGCTCAGCCAGGGGGCCCGCGGCGAGCAGCGGATCGGCCTCGCCGTAGGATAATCTCGTGACGCGCACCTGGCTCGGCGTCACCCTGAGTTCCGTCACGAGGCCCTCGGCGTCTAGCGCGATCCTGAAGGAGAGCGCCCGTGAGGTACCGGCAAGGCCGAGCCCGAAACGGTCCAGCGCCGCGTCCGGCAGCATAGGTATGGCGCCTTCGGGCAGGTAGAGCGTACCGGAGCGGTTTGAGGCTTCAATGTCGGCCGGACTGCCGGGTATGATGGCGCTCGCGGGATCGGCGACGTGCACCCAGACGGCCTCGCCGTCCCAGGATATGGCGTCGTCGGGGTCGTGGCTCCAGGCATTATCAATGGCCCAGGCCTCCATTGAGGTAAGGTCGACGCGTCCCGCATCGTCGTCCGGGCCCAGTTTCAGTTCTGGCGCCTTCGACGGGTGCCCCGAGCGTATGGGGTGGGGGTTGGTCCGCGCCGTCCACAATCCAGCCTTTATCAGCCAGGCCTGGGCGGCTTCCGGGCTATCGCCGGCTCCGATATCGATGGCCATCTTGGATTTTTGCGTGCGGCCAAACGCCAACGCCTCGATCTCGCCCCAGAAACGCTCGTCGCCGGCTTCTATCCTGCAACGTTTGGCTCGTTCTATAAACGCGGTACGTTCAGACGCTTCGTTTTCCTTACGCTTGCGTTTCGCTGACTCCGCCTCGCGTTCGTCGGCGGTCAGTGCGACTATGAGCTCTCCGTCCAGCCTGAACAGCAGCCCTTCAGCCACGGCAAGCCTGCAGGCGAGAGCCTCGGCCGGCCCGGTCGCGCCGAAGGCCAGTTCAGCCAGTTCCTCGAGTCCAAGTGCCGTTCCTGTCGTCATCTCCCAGGCCGTCTCGAACTCGCCGCCGGGCGCGGGCGCCGGGATTTTCTTGACCGGGCCCGAGTGGATCAGTTCAGCGTCCTTGTCGCGCACGCGGACCGGAGCCCCCGTCTCGAACGACAGTTCAATGCGGTCTCCATCACGTTTTACCAGGGCTGGCCGTGTCTTGAAGAGGACGAGCGCTCCATCGGGTATCATGGCGATCCTTTCGCTTCGGATTTTATCAGTATAAAGGCGATGCGCGCCGCGAGGCAACGACCGGGGCGGCGGAAAGAGGCCGGCTCTCGCCTTATTGACGAAACCCTCGTTTCGGGTATCTTTATAGACGCGCACGTCGTCCGCGCCGAGTCTGGACGGTTTGTCATGAAATCGGAGGTAATCATATGGTAGCTCTTATAGTGGGAATCGTCTGCGTAGCGTTCGCCGTTTTCGCCTGTCTTCCTGGCCCTCTGGGCTGGTGGCAGGACGTGCTGGCCTTTCTGCGCGGCTCCGTTCCCGTGATCGCCGTCTTCATCGGGCTCATAGCCGTGTTCATCGGCATCGCCGACATCAAGGACAGGATAGAAGCAAAGAAAGAAGAAGCAGAAGAGGCGACAACCGAGAAGAAGTCGTAAGGGGGCGCGTCCCTTGACACGACATGCGATATATGTGAATATACCGCTCGCTTCCTTTTACACTAATGAACTCCTAAAGGTGAAGGTATAGATTGATGAAGACCCTATTTGTTAAGCCGGCGGAAGTAGCTCGTTCTTGGTTCGTTATTGACGCCAAGGGCCAGCGCCTCGGTCGCGTAGCCTCCAAGGCGGCTTCACTCGTGCGCGGCAAGCACAAGGCTTGCTACACGCCGCACCAGGAAATCGGTGATTATGTCGTAATCGTCAACGCCGATAAAATTGAAGTAACCGGCAATAAGTTCAACGACAAGTTGTACTACAGGCACACCGGTTTCGCTGGCGGACTCAAGAAAAATACGTTTGCGTCCCTTATTGCGAAGCATCCCGTCGATCCGCTCGAGATCGCCATCCGCGGCATGCTTCCCAAG
>CAZNCK010000185.1:0-4447 GCA_964571545.1 uncultured Treponemataceae bacterium
CTTCGTTCCCAGGTGACCCACAAGGCGTTGCCTATGCGCGCGATGTTAGGCCGCTGATTGTCGAAATCGTTGGGGTTCAGTCTATCGCGGAACACGGGGTCAGGAAAATCGGTGAAACGTCGCGGCGTCGACCAGGTAGCGCCTCCATCTTTCGACGCCATTGAAAACAGCTGAAAACTCGGCCTGTCGCCTCCGGACAGTGTCTGGAATACGACGACGTCGGCTCCATTCGTCGAGGCGGCGCTAGGCAGAAAATTCGGGTCCAGGCCGATATCGCCCGAGACGAACGGCGCGAGCGGCGTCCAAGATTTGCCGTCTTCCGAGTGTGTGTAGAATATCGACAGCGATTCGTAGGTGATGGGGGCCGCGGCTCCTGGCTGCGCGCGCGTGAACACCTGGCTACGGGTGACGAACATGTACCAGCCGCCCGAGGCCTTGGAGTAGACGCGGGGCGCGACAACGGGCGCCTCGAACGTAAGTGTGGTCAAGGGCAGGAACGACAAGCCTCCATCGCCCGATTCATAGACGGCTATGGACTGTTCGCCGGAGGAAACGGACACGAGCATCTTGCCGTTTCCGTCATCGTCGGCGGAAAAAAGCACCGGGGCGCTGAGGTTCTGTTCGCCTTTGGCGCTGTCGCCTATAGCCTCGTAGCGGAAGGGGCCGGCAAAACGGTCTCGCCTCACGACGCCTTCCGGGCCGTATGAGGCCAGCGAAAGCCAGGCGGCGCCGGTACTGCCGGCGGGCACGTTTTCCTGCCAGATCGCCACGACCCTGCCGGCCGACTTGATGGCCTGCGGGTATGCGCCGGCGCCCCGCGAGAGCCGCGTCGGCGCTTCCCAGTAGAAGTCAGCCGGAGCGGCCGTCGCCCTGGGCGACAACAAGAGCGCCAGGGCAAGGGCGCCCAGGATCATGACGGAGCGGTGGAAATGCCTGATGCTAAGGGGCATGTTCGTCAGTATCCTATGGCCGTCAGCCGGGAGTCGAGGTCGGAGACCTTCTGCATCGACCTGCCCCGCGGGAAGACAGCCGAAAGACGGGTCAGCCTGGCTCGCGCATTGATATAATCGCCGTTTGTATAGAAGGTCACCGCTTCGTTATAGAGCGTTTCAGCCGCGCTGGACAGCACGATCGCGGTATCGCCTCCGATGTAGGTTGCTATGCGGTCTTTGAGCGCGCCCGCCGCGGCGTTGTTCGGGTCGAGCCCGAGAGCCTTTTCCAGCTGGGCGCGGGCAAACGCGAACTGAGCCACCTGACCGGAGTCAAAGATTTTCTGGGCCGCCTGGACGAGCGAACGAGCCTCGGCAAGGGCTCTGAGATCGGGGGGCGGCTGTCTGAAGCCCAGGAGTATTTCGGCGCGCTCTATCTGTGCGCGCAGGCCAGGGTAGCGCGAATTGATGGCCTCGAGATCCTTTAGATCGCTGTACGCGGTCGTCAGATCGACGCGCGAGTCTATTTTCGTCTTGGCCTCATTGACGAGCCTAGCGAATTTTCTGCCGAATTCGTCGGGATCGGAGAGCTGGTCTATCTGGAGTTCGAGCACCCGCGCTTCCTGGTTGAGCGGGAATATTACCTTGACCTCGGAAATTTTCTGCCGGGCCTGCGTAAAGGACTTGATGGCGCTGGTCTTATCTCGCTTGTTGAGCTGAGAGGCGCCTTCCTCGTAGTATTGCTTGGCTAGAGACAGCAGTTGGCTCATCTCAGGGAAGAGCGGCGCGGTGATAGGTATGTCGCGGCCCGTCTTGACCGACAACGCCGTCTGGACCAGCTTGAGCCAGTATTCCACCTCTATCTCGGGGGTTGAATTGGTCGTGTTCCAGCGCGAACGGGCCTGGAGCAGCGTCGATTCCGCTCGATCGAATTCGCCCTGCAGATAATCGTTCTTGCCGGTGGTGACGAGGCGCCGCGTCTCGGTAACGACTAGGTCGTTTTCTGTTTTAAGGATCGATGCGCCGAGTTCGGACAGGAGTCGGTCCGACTCGATGCGGAGATTGGGGTTCTGTTCGAACGAGAGCGACGCTAGATATCGTTCACGGGCGCGGTCGAGGCGTTCGCGCGCCGTCTCGAAGTTGTTAGCTCTGAGCGCATTTCTCGCTTCCGCGAGGCGCCGCTCCGCTTCTAGCTTGCTTGAATCGGCCAGCTGTTTCTGTTCGGTCGCCTTCGCCGAGAGGGTGGCCCGTTCTGCCGCGTTTTCAGTCAGTTTCGTAGAGAGGGCCTGCGCCTTCTCTACCCATTCCCGCACTGACGCGTCCGAGGCTATGTAGCCGGGGCTTGCCCGGAGCGAGGCCAGGTAGGCGTCGATATCGATGCGGAGCTTCCTAAGTTGGGTATCGGCTGACGCCAATGATGAAAGCGCCCGGCTGGGGTATTTGAAGGTCGCATCGGGAATAAGCGGATCGTCCGAAGGCAAGCCGGCCAGCAGGTCGCGTCCCGAGCCTATGGCGGCGACGGCTCTCTCGGTCGTGGAGGCCAGCAGGCCGAATTGGTAGGCGGAAGTCGCGACAACGACCCTGGTCTCCATAGTGATCGCCTTGCCCGCTGCCGCTTCTATCCTGCCGTCCAGGGCGCCCTGTTCCGTCTGCGACTCAGGCGAGCTGTATCCGGCTAGCGTCCATGCCGCCATTTTGTTCGCCTGAGCGCCTGATTCGACGCGGAGGGCCCCTATGGTTCTCTGTGATTCCACGAACGCGTCTCGCCTGGCCTCGTAGCTTGCCAGCGTGGTAGCCAGGGGCGCTTCGGCTTGCGGCTGATAGGCGGCCAACAAGGTCGATTGTGCTTCAATATCCGCCTGCACGGAGGCGAGCACCGCGTATGACCGGGCTACCCGGCTCGCGTGCGCGTACCTGAGGTAATCGGTGCCCTTGAGCTCGAGCGCGGCCTGCCCGAGGGTGGTGGAGCGTTCCACGAGGTCGCTCGGCGCATAATGGCTCCAGAGCGACAGCAACGCAATGCCGCGATCGGCTTGCTGTGCCGCTGCCTGGAAGCCGGACGCCGCGGCGATCCAATCGCCGCTGTCGTAGGCTAGTCGGGACGACTCAATGCCCGCCGCGAGCAGTTTGTCCAAAACGGCCTGGCTAGCTCCGAGCGCTCCGGTCCACTGCGCGTCTATGGCGCCGGTCACGCCCTCAAGTTTGCCTTCGGTACGGCGTCCAAGCACGAGGCGGTATACGAAAGGCAAAAAAGAGTTTTCCGTTACAGTCTTGTCATTGGCGGACAGCCGCGAGAAGGCGGCTTCTAGTTCCCGGCCCCTGTCGACTATGAACCGGCGTGTTTCGGCCGCGACGAGGGCTGAGTTTCTGGCGCGTTCCCATGCCACAGCTATGGTGTCTTGGTTGCCGCTACCGTACGCGACGGCGAGGGCCTCGAAGGCGGCCTTCATTTCCTCGCTCTGAGGCTCGAACGCGATGATGGAACCCGATACCGAGGCCACGCCCTCGAGCGCGGCGTCGACGAAGGCCGCCTCGAGTCCAGCCGTCAAGAATTCGGGTTTGTACAGCTCGAAACCGCTTTCGTATCGCCTGGCCGCGGCGACATAGCCGCCGCTATCGATAAGCGACCGTCCCTGCGCCATTATCTCTTCGAATTGGGCCCTGTTATAGGTAAACAAGGCCAGATCCTTGGTTCTGGCCACAAATTCTTGGACTGCGGGGTTTGGCGTCCGTTCGTAGCTTTCAAGCTCCCGGATCATCGCGAGTTTCTTTTCCTGGTTTGTGGGGTCGTTGTTCAACACCTCTATAAGCGCCGCGGCGGACTGGTTGTAGGCTGAACGTATTCTGGTTATTTTCCGGAGTCTCGATTGCGCGACATCGAAGCGATCGGGATATTTTTTCATGAAATCGGTGAGGTATAGGATTGCCTCGTCGTATTTTTGCTCGGCAATCAGGGTATCCGCCAGGGTTAAAGGATCTTCCCGGCCGCCCATGCCCCAGGCGGTCGTCGCACAGATGAGGAGTACAAGAATGGTAAGCGCCGCGGGGCGCATTCGTACTTTCATCTATCGATCGCCGTCTCGGGCCCCTCCCATGGTAGCTGTCCTCAAGAGGGTCCAACTCCACTGTATCATTGTCGGCTTGTTTTTGGCCAAGCTGAGGGCCTATGCTCCTTACATGGATAGAAATTATCTCTATATTACTGTATATTCAACAATAGCATGAAGCGAAAAGCCGGCCTCGTACTCTATCTTGCCCTCGTTATGGGATCCAAGGCCGGCGCGCAGAGCGCGTTGCAGACCTTGTCTCCGACGGTGTACGAACTCGTCTATAGCTTGTTTTCACTCGGCAGCGAAGACCCCAATGAAGGTATGACTACATTCCTGTCTACCCTGGTGCCCGTTGGCGGTAGCGCAGAAAGCATGGGCATGGCCTTTACAGCGGTCGCCGATGACGCTTCCTTCGTTGACCTCAACCCCGCCGCCAGCGCTTTGCTGAACAAGACCCAGTCTGCCTTC
>CAZNCK010000186.1:0-4355 GCA_964571545.1 uncultured Treponemataceae bacterium
CCCCGGTATGATCGAAAACGCTTCATAGGGAAGAGCGGGGCGTCTGCTTCGTCGCCCCCGAAGGGAAGGCCCCTTCCGTTCCTCTTGAAGTGCGAATAGCACGCCTGCGAGGCCCGGAAAGGGCCGCTTCTCGTATCCATCCCCGGTATGATCGAAAACGCTTCATAGGGAAGAGCGGGGCGTCTGCTTCGTCGCCCCCGAAGGGAAGGCCCCTTCCGTTCCTCTTGAAGTGCGAATAGCACGCCTGCGAGGCCCGGAAAGGGCCGCTTCTCGTATCCATCCCCGGTATGATCGAAAACGCTTCATAGGGAAGAGCGGGGCGTCTGCTTCGTCGCGGCCTTTTCCGTTCCTTTCGACGTGCGAATAGCACGCCTTCAAGGCTCGGAAAGGGCCGCTTCTCGTATCCATCCCCGCTATGAGTGAAAACACTTTTGCGGGGAAGAGCGGGGCGTCTGCTTCGTCGCCCCCGAAGGGAAGGCCCCTTCCGTTGCCCTCAGCCCAGGGTATGGAAGAACACGGTTGCGATGAAGCCGAGCACCGTGAAGAGTCCAACCGTGCCGATATTCCGCTCATAGGCCTCGGGTAGCATGGTCTGGGCTATCATAGCCAGCATCGAGCCAGCGGCTAGCCCCTCGAAGAGGGAATGCGCAACCGGCGAGAGCGAGGCCGAGATCAGGTTGCCCAGGAGCGCGCCGACGCCCACGGTCAGCACGAGCGAGGTCCACATCCAGAGTATCCGCCCCGGCTTGGATCCAGCCTCCCTCATCATGGTCGAGCTGGAAAGCGACTCGGGCAGGTTGGCCATGAAGAGCCCGGCTATGAGCGCGGGGCTGGCATTGAAGACCGACATGCTGGCTCCGATGACGAGGGATTCTGGTATGCCGTCCAGGAACAGGCCTAGCCATATGGCAGAGGCGGCCGACGAGTGCGACTCCAGCGCGGCGGTCTTGAACTCGGCCTCCGAGGGGCGGTACGCGTTCTCGTCCATATGGCGCGCGGCCCTCTCTACCCACTCAGCGCCGCTCAAGGCGGCCTCGGGTATCTTGCCCGTGCGACCGCGCTCGGCCGCCAGCGCGCCGACGGCCGCCTCGAGCTCCGGGCTTGCCTCGACGAGAGCCTCGAAGTCAGGCTTCCTGATCTCATAGACCGTTGTGTCGACGAGGGGTACGGCATCGGCCGTCCTCGGGGCCTTCCATAAGAGCGCCATCTCGCCGAAGGTCTGGCCGGGGTCAAGCTCCGCGACCGTCGTCCGGAGACCGGCCGCGTCGGCGTACTCTATGGCGATGGCGCCCGACTCGACGATGTACATGGAGTCGCCTACGCCGTTCTGCAGGAATACAGGCGCGCCAGCGGCGAAGCGGCGTAGCGTCATGCGCGGGACTATAGCCTGAACCTGCTCGGCTGGAAGCGAGCGCAGGATGTCCACGGAGCCGAGGCGCTCGAGTAATCGCTCGGCCCGCCGCTTCTTCTCCGTCTTCATGCTATTGAGTAGGGTGGATCGTGTCCTCGCGGCTCCGCCCTTCCGGTCCGCCGCCCGCGAAAGGGCTATGAAGACGAGGCATCCGACCAGGAGCCCGGCGGCGAGAGGCGCGAAGCCGGCGTCGGCCCGCTCTACCGCGGGGTTAACGAGTTCGAAAGAGACAGCCGCGATGAGCGACCCGGCACCGAACGACATGACGGCGGAGATGACGGTCCTGGAAGGCTTGGTCAGTATGCCTATGAGCGCCCCGACGGGCAGCGATACCGAGCTGAGGGCACCGAAGAAGAAGGCGGCGAAGGCCGACGACGATAGGAACCCCATGTTCGCCTCCAAGGTGAATGTGGTCTGACTATCCTTAATACTAGTCTATCCGGCGAGCGTTTTGGG
Organism: uncultured Treponemataceae bacterium; assembly: GCA_964571545.1. Lineage (GTDB taxonomy): Bacteria > Spirochaetota > Spirochaetia > Treponematales > UBA12059 > SZUA-370. Next base: position 1,868 of record CAZNCK010000186.1, read on the forward strand.
CATCGATGCGCGCCTCAGAGAGCAGAATCGTCAACGCCGTCGAGCCAGGTCTCTATGGGGGCGACGATGCGGGCGATGGTTCCATCCGTAAACGGGTTGCTCAGGTTGGCGGCATCCAGGAGTCCGGTAAAAGGTTTGCTGCCGCCAAGTCCGCACAAGCCCAGATACTCAGCCCAGGCCGCCTTGCGGTCGGTCATGGACTTGCCCCAGAACTCGAAGGCGCACACCTGTGCCAGCGTGTAGTCGATATAGTAGAACGGATCCTCGAAGATGTGCCCCTGGCGGTACCAGAAGCCGCCCGATGAGAGGAACTCGTCGTCACCGTAGTCGCGGTGGGGCAGGTACTTCTTCTCGATGGAACTCCAGGCGGCCCTACGCCCGGCGGGACCTGCTTCGGGGTTTTCGTAGACCCAGTGCTGGAACTCGTCTACGGCAACGCCGTAGGGCACGAACAGAAGCGCGCCCGACAGGTGCGCGAACTTATATTTGTCAACGTCGGGGCCGAAGAAATCCTTCATCCACGGCCAGGCGAAGAACTCCATGCTCATCGAGTGGATCTCGCAGGCTTCGAGCGTCGGCCAATGGTATTCCGGCATGCTGAACTGGCGGCTGCGGAAGCACTGGAAGGCATGCCCCGCCTCGTGGGTCAGGACGTCCACGTCACCCGAAGTGCCGTTGAAGTTGGAGAAAATGAACGGCGATTTCTCCGAATCGATGTATTCGCAGTAGCCGCCACCGGCCTTGCCCTTGCGGGTCTCCAGGTCCAGGAGGCCGCGATCGAGCATGTAGCGGAAGAATTCGTCGGTCTCCGGCGACATAGCGGCATACATCTCGCGCCCTCTGGCGATGATCCAGGCAGGGTCGCCCTTGGGGGTGGCATTGCCGGACAGGAACTCAAGCGATTCATCATGGAACTTGAGGGCCTGAAGGCCGAGTCGGGCGGCCTGGCGTTTCCGTAGCTTCCGGGACAGCGGGACGATCGACTCGTAGACTTGCCTGCGGTACCTGGCGACCATCGATGCGTCGTAATCGGAGCGGCCCAGGCGCGCATAGGCGAGCGGTACGAAGTTGGGGAAGCCGAGCTTCACCGCTATGCGGTCGCGGATATGCACCAGTTCATCGAAGATGCGGTCAAACTCCCCGGCATTGGCCGCGAAGAATCCGCTCATGGCCTTGTGGGCACGTTCTCGCGTGCTCCTGTCGGCCGATTCGGTGAAGGGCGTCATCTGTGCGAGGTTTCGCTCCTCGCCTTCGAAGGGGATTCGAGCGCTCGCCTTGAGTTTGACGTATTCGCTTGATAGCCTGTTCTCGGTCTGGAGGTCTTCCATCACCTCCGGGCTGAAGGTTTTCATCTGCATATCCGCCAGGCGGAACAGCTGGGAGCCCCAGCGCGACTCGAGTTCCGCGCGGAACGGGGAGGCGAGCAAGGCGCGGTAATACTCGCTCTTGAGTCCTTCGTAGACCGGTTCCATCTCGTCCATATAGTCGTTTTCCTGATCGTAGAAAGCGTCTTCCGTGTCGATGGTGTGCCTGATGCCTACGATGGCCTGCATCGATTCGATATGCGAGCGAAGATCGTTGATGCTGGCCATGAAGCCGTTCTGTGCCTCGACCGAACCGGCGGCGGAGAAGCTGGCGACAAGCTCCCTGAAGCGGGGTTCAAGTTCCTTCATGTCAGGCCGCACATAGGTAAAATCCCTGAATGTCGTCATCGGTTGCTCCTTGCGTGGCGCACGTGGCGCTGTTCGGTTATAGCACTGCCCGGCCCGGCCCACAATGGAAAAATCAGCTACAGGCGATTCTGGCCGAGGGCGCTTTTACGGGGGCCGCAAGAGAGCCCGGGAAGGTGGCTCGCCGACGGCTATAAACTGATGGCGGTTTCATGGTATCATGCATATGCTACCAGTTGCGTTACGCAGGTACACAACTTCTCGGCGCCGGTCGCGGCGAAGGGCTACAAACCACCATAAGGATCGACGATGAAAATCGACGAATGTATATACTCGCGCGGTTCCGCCGCCGAATCGATATCTGATGAAGAACTGGCCGCGGCCTTCATCGAGTCGCTGCAGACTATAGGGCCGCGCCACCGCGTGCTGGTAATTCCGCCGGACGGCACGAGGAATCATGCCAAGGCCGGCGTGTTGCTCAAGGCCGCGTACGACTATTATGGGGACTCACTGGCGGCGGTAATGCCTGCCCTGGGTACGCACCGACCCATGCACGATGCCGCGCTTGCGGCTATGTTTCCTGGTGTTCCGCTCGGGCTTTTTAGGCCCCATGACTGGCGCAGGGATGTGGTGGAGCTGGGCCGCGTGCCCGAGAGCTTCGTCCGCGAGGTCTCGGAGGGCCTGTGCACCTTTGACTGGCCGGCTCAGGTCAACAGGCTCGTCGTCAACGGCGGCTTCGATCTGGTGCTTTCTCTGGGGCAGGTCGTGCCCCACGAAGTCGTGGGCATGGCTAATTATACAAAGAATCTGTTCGTAGG
>CAZNCK010000187.1:0-4340 GCA_964571545.1 uncultured Treponemataceae bacterium
CACGCCGGCAGTGGTCGGACTCGGCCTCACCGACCAGCTTAATTCGTCCAGTTCCTTGAAAAAGCACGCATCGAGAACGGCTCCGGCGGACAGCGCCGCGGCCCGTTCGATGATGCTTTTTAGCTCTCGCAGGTTGCCGGGGTAATCGCGCTGGGACAGGTATTCCAACGCATCGTCGCTAGGTCGTCCGACGCCAGCCTTGTCGGCGAAGAATCGGGCCAGGCCTGAGATGTCTTGTTTCCTCGCCGATAGAGGCGGCACGGCAAGCGGTACTTGGGCTAGGCGGTAGAGCAGGTCTTCCCTGAACGCGCCCCTCGCGGCCTCCGATTTGAGATCGCGGTTGGTGGCGGAAACCACTCTGACGTCGCTTTTGCGGGTCTCGTCCGCTCCCACCGGCCTGTACTCGCCTGTTTCTATGGCTCGTAGGAGCTTGGCCTGCGTTGCCAGCGGCAATTCGCCCACCTCGTCCAGGAACAGCGTTCCTCCCTTGGCCTCCGCAAAACATCCTGACCTGTCACGGTCGGCTCCCGTGAAGGCGCCTCTGCGATGTCCGAACAGTTCGCTCTCGGCCAGCTCGGCCGGAATGGCGGCGCAGTTTATGGCCACGAACGGCCCGGCGCAACGCGGCGAGCGGAGGTGTATCCAAGTGGCCAGCGGTTCCTTGCCAGAGCCGCTAGGCCCGTGCAGCAGCACGCAGAGCGAGGTCCTGGCGGCCCGTTCCGCGGCCTCGACGAGGCTCTTCATCGTCTGCGATTCACCTATGAACAGGTGCTCCGCCAGCCACGCATTCCGCCCCGCCTTGTCCGAGCGCGACAGCTCCGACTTGGCCTCGGCTAGCGCTATGGCCACCTCGAGGCGGTCAATATCTACGGGTTTTTCCAGCACGTCCACGGCTCCTGCCCTGACGGCGCGGACGGCGTTCTTGGCGTCCGCGAGTCCTGAAACCATGGCCGTGGAAATGCCGGCCGCGACGTATTCGTCAAGCGTGTCGAAACCATAGCGGTCGCCTAGGTCAATGTCGAGCAACACGATGTCATATCTGCCGGCGATGTCGCGGGCGGACGGAGGCGTTCCCAGGCCGTCGGCTTCGTGGCCCTTGAGCCGTAGGTACCCCGTCATCGACGCTAGATATGACGTATCGTCATCTATGGCAAGGACTCTGGCCATTACGCAATCCCTCCGGCTGGAAATATCATCGTGAAGCGCAACCCGCCGGCAGCGGTAAGACCCGTCTCCAGTCTCCCGCCATGCAGTGCCGCCACGCGGCCCACGAGCCAGACGCCCAGTCCCGTGCCGTGCGGCTTGGTGGTGAAACGGGCGGAGCCGACCCGGGCTGCCAGGGCTGAATCCAGTCCGGTGACTGAATCCGTATACTCGATGGAGTAATATTTGGCGTCCGATGACAGGGACAGCCTCGCGCTGAACGGCAGGCCGCGTTCGGCGCAGGCTTCCAGGCTGTTAGACAGCAGATTGGAGAAGGCTTCGACGAGGTAGCCATGGTCGAAGCGCGGCCTGCGATCGGTTCCATGAGGCTTGATGTTGATAGTATCCTCGCCGACTGGCAATCCGCGCGCCGACAGTGCGGCCGCGGCTTCCCTGAACGCGTCGGCTGGATCTATCTCGGCCAGTACCGGGTCCTTAAAGCCCGAGAGCGAACGCACCCGCGAGAAGAGCGCTGCTATGCGGATCGCCTCCGATTCGGCCCTCTCCAACGATGTTTTTGCTTCGCGCAGAGTCGCTTCGTGGCTACCCGTTACCGGGCAGGCTTCCAGAGCCGCCCGAGCCGCCTTTGCAGATAAGGTCAGGGAGGCGAGCGGTGTGCGCGCCTGGTGGGCCAGGAAGGCGGAGGCCTCGCCCCAACCCTGGAGCGCCCTCAGTTCAGAACGCATGCGCTCCCGGTCGCCGAGCGCCGCTACGAGCCTGTCCAGTTCCTCTTCGACGGCGCCGAACTCATCGCGCGCGCCTGAGAAGAACGGCTCCGACGAGCCGCCCCGCCTGAGTCTGAGTATGCCGTCACGTAGCTTGGACCATCGCGCCGTGAGCGCCGCGGCGGCCACGGCCGAGACGGCGAGGGCGGCAAACGCTTCCGCCGCCAGCAAGGCGCTCCAGCCCGCCGCCGTTCCTATGGCCGCGTCTCGTTCGAGCACCGCGCGCCTGGCTATATCCTTGCGCAGCGGGCTCAAGGCTTCCCGCAATGCTTCCGCATCCATGGCCTGACCGTCAGTCGCCGCGGCCAAGGCGGACAGCTCGTCAACCGCCTCCTGCAACCGTTCGAGCGTGGCTTCGCCCTTGCGCGACGCCGCGTTCCGCGCCGGGATCGCGGTCAGCGCTATGGCGGCCCCGCCGAGCAGCGCCACTGAAACCGAGAACGAAACGGCAAAAATCCTTGTTCTGAGTTTCATAGGCTCAATAATACGGCACGAGGCCTACCGAGTCGAGTTCCCGGTACGCCGCCGCGGGTTTGTAGCCCCATATGACCATGGGGTCGTAGTCGGGATCAGAAGGGAGCGAGAGCTGCACCTTGCAACCCAGCGCCATCGGGAAACGCTGGGCTGTCACAGGGCCGAGCGCTATCTTGTTGAACCGCGAGGCTATGGTCCACGCGGCCTTACTGTCAAGCGTTCGGTGCACGCCTCCGGTCTCTGAAACGCGCACCTCGTAGCCCAGGCCGTCATGTCTGATATCACGGTACGCCTCTGTATGCGCTGACCCAGCCCAGACCGTGGCCTGTATTCGTACGATGAACGAGGAATCCACCAGTCGTGCCAAGTCAGTGTCGGGCAAGTTTTCCAGTTCGAATGACGCGTAGATGCTCGTAGTATCCCGGTATGCGCGCAGCGACATAGCCGGCGGTTCCCCGGCCTTTGAAAGCCCGAGAAGAGCGGCGACGCCGAGCACGAAACCCTTGAACCAGGTACCCATCCCGGGTCGACCGTCAGCGCCGGCCGTTGGACGCGAAGCTGGCGCTCATGGCCTTGTACGAATCCAGCATGCGTTCCTCGTCGGATTTGCCGCTTACCAGCGTGATGATGCCGGAGATGAGGCTCGGAAGGGTCCAGCTCATCGCTCCGAGCACGTTGTCGTCAAAATCGTCCCAATCGTTCGTGGCCGCGGCCGCGATGGCGTACCCGCCGGCCATCGCCAGCGGCGTTGTAATATTGATGAGTCCGCTGACAACGCGGCTGCGCTTGGCCTCGTCGGCCAGTTCTTTCATCACGCCGTAGGCTATCGCTTCTTGGATCACCGGGTCTGTTTCAGCATAGAGGTACGCGTATTCCCGCTTGTAGGCGTCGTTTGGTTTAGCAAGCAGGCTTACGCCTATGCCGCCGAGCAAGAAGCCAGTGCCTGAAACGCCGATGGATAGGCCCCGGACGAGCATTTGTCCGTTCACGTCTTCGTACATGCCGCCGGCAACGGGCGGTGTGGTGGAATATAGGGCTCCCGCGAGGCCGCCCGCCAGCAGCGCGCCGCCTATGCTGGTCAGGACGGCGCCGCCGACCCTGTCGCCGCGCTCGTCCTTCTCGAAATACTCGCTCAGTATGGACAAGGCGAATTGCGGGTCGGCTCCGCCTGATTTCGCGGATGGTCCTTGGGCAAAAGCTCCAGCTCCTATCAGGCACGCCATCACTGCGCCCGCTATGATCTTTTTCATGGTAACCCCTTCCGGGCGACGAATCTTTACCGCCGTCCGTACATCATAAAGCAAAAAGCGTGCCAATCAAGAATACAGCCTGATTGCGCCTCCAGTATCAGTTGAGCATTCCTATCGGGGCCTTGAGCCTGTCAGACGTATCATAAACGATAGCGCATGCATATCGAAAACGATAGTTGAGCATTCATATAAATGATAGAGGGTAGCTTGACCAGGCCAAGCGGTAGCGGGATAGTCATGGTATGAAAAGACTGATGCTCACTGCGCTGGTCGCATGTGCCGCGACTCTGGCATTCGGACAATTCTCCGACGAGGCAATGCGCAAGAAGCTCCTCGACGTCGCCTTCAAGTACCGAGGCGTGCCCTACGTCTACGGAGCCGAATCGCCCAGCGCCTTCGACTGTTCCGGTTTTGTGCGCTACGTCTATCGCGAGGCCTTTGGCATTGAATTGCCGCGGAGCGCCCGAGGATTTTATTCGGCCGGCACTCCGATAGACTGGAAAGCGGCAAAAATGGGTGACGTCTTCATATATGATACGGTTGGGGGCGCTCCGAGCCACGTATCGATATCCGTCGGCGACGGTACCGTCATTCACGCTGTCTCAGACGGCCCCAGAACCGGCGTGATCCTATCTCCTATGACCGACCGCTATTGGGAACCCCGGTTGATAGCCGCCCGTTCGTTCCT
>CAZNCK010000188.1:0-4332 GCA_964571545.1 uncultured Treponemataceae bacterium
TCGCCGTGGAACGCCAGAAAAACCTCCACGTCTACATGGATACCGTCACCGCCCTCCTCGCGTCGGCAGACGGCGCGCGCGCCTTGGGCGTCATCACCGAACGCGGCCACCGCATATCCGCGCGCGCCGTCATCGTCGCCGCGGGCACCTTTATGGAAGGCCGTATCTTCGTCGGCGAACACCGCGCCGCCGCCGGCCGCCTCGGAGAACCCGCCGCCCTTGGCCTGGGTTCCTGGCTCCGGGCAGCCGGGTTTCCCGTCGGCCGCATGAAAACAGGAACTCCGGCTCGCGTAAAAGCCTCCAGCGTCGACCTGGATTCCCTGGAATTGCAGTTCGGAGATCCCGAACGCGCGCCGTTTTCCTTCCTCAACGACAAAACCACCGGCCCCGATGTGCCCTGCCGCATCACATACACCAACGACGCCACCCACGCGATAATCCGCGCCAATATCGGCCGCTCGCCTCTGTATTCCGGCGACATCGTAGGCAAGGGCCCGCGCTATTGCCCCAGCATCGAGGATAAAGTCGTCAAATTCCCGGATCGCGACCGGCACCAGATCTTCGTCGAGCCTGAGGGCCTCTACACCGACGAACTGTACCTGAACGGCCTCTCATCCTCGCTGCCTGAAGAGGTGCAAGTCGAGTTCATCCGCACAATGCCCGGTTTCAAGGATGCCTTCATCGTCAGACCCGGCTACGCGGTGGAATATGACTACGTCGATCCGGTGGATCTCTACGCCAGCCTCGAATCCAAGCGAATGGCGGGACTCTACATGGCGGGCCAGACCAACGGCACCTCCGGCTACGAGGAAGCCGCGGCCCAGGGCCTCGTCGCGGGCATCAACGCGGCGCTGGCTGTGGCCGGCGAGCCGCCGGTAATCCTGTCGCGGGCCGAATCGTACACCGGCGTCATGATAGACGACCTGGTGACGCTCGGCGCCAAGGAACCATACCGCATGTTCACGAGCCGAGCAGAACGCCGTCTGGCGCTTCGCCACGATACCGCCGACCGCCGCCTCACCCCGATAGGCGCCGGCGTTGGCCTGGCTTCGCCCGAGCGCCTGGAGCGCTTCAGGCGCAAGACCGAGGCCATGGACGCCATCCGGGAACTATTCCGGGCGCGCCGCATTACCCAGTCCGATGCCGCGCGCGATGCCGTCTTTGCCCCGCATCTGGGCGAGGAACTGGCGCGCGCGCTCCGTGATCCCCGTGTGGCCGAGCTGGATGTGGAACTGGTGGAACCCGCCGTTGGCGCGTATCCGGTGGAATGGGTAACGGGCGTTGTGCTGGATCTGCGCTACGAAGGCTATGTGATTAAGGAAGAGCGGCTGTCTGCCCGCCTGGGCAAGCTGGACGCTATGCGCATAGCGCCTGACTTTGACTACGCGACCGTGCCGGGTCTTTCCTCCGAATCGGTGGAAAAGCTGTCGGCTGCCCGGCCGCTGTCGCTGGGTCAGGCTTCCCGGGTTCCAGGCGTCAGGCCCAGCGACACGGCGCTACTCGCGGTGCGCGTCGCCCTGCTGGGCCGTCGCATGAAGCCCCCCGAGGGGCGTGCCCCTACAGCCAACGCCGTGGAAGACTAAGCTTCCTTCTTGATACCGCAGAGCGCCGCCAGGTCAGCCTTGGCCTGATCCAAGGCGTCCTGGTATTGGGTGCGCATCTGGCCCACGTTCTGCTTGTAGAACGCGGCAAAATCTGGATCGTTCATGGGGTCGATGCGCACCGGCCGGCCCATCCGCGCCGACATTTCCTGCTCCTTCTGCTTGAGCCTGGGCGCGTATTGCTTGTGGATCGCCTCTTCCACGCGCTTGGCGTCCTCGAGGTAGCGGGCAAGAAAGCCGGTAAGCTGGTCAAAGGCGCCCTGGATCTTCTTCTCGCCTAAGGGCGTAGTGTTGAGCACCTTAAAGCCGGCCGCCAGCGGAGCCATTTCCGCCTCGGGATTCGCCACAACGGTAATCGGCAACTGTATCCTCGAGGCCAACACATCAAAGGCACCTTCGCGTACGAATTCCTTCTTGTCCTTGGCTACGGCCGCAAAGCGGGCGGCAAAATCCACTTCGGTCGGATCCGCCAAGTATTCTCCGGCCAGCCGCTTGCCTTCCTGCCTTGCCTCGTTGGCCGCGAGGGCCTTGGGGTCGGCCTTCAGGTCCTTGGTACGTTCCATCGCTATTTCGAGCGCGCTTTTAATCAGTGCCATTCTTTTCTCCATCGGCTATCGAATTGAGCCTGCCCGGCTCGGTGGATTCCTGTATCGGCGTTACGAGATCTCGCCTCATTATCAGTATCTTGTCTACGATTGAAATGATGACGATGGCCCCGACTATATATTCAAGCGCATCGTACACAACAGGCGGTATATCCGCCACGAAGCGCAACAACTCGAACGCGTACAGGATCATCGTCGAGGCTACGGTCGCCTTGCCCAGGAACGAAGTCTTAGGCGTAACCCGCTTCTTTACAGCGAGCACTATCCCGACCATGGCAAACTGACCCGCGAGCCTGAATACGAGCAGGCCAAGGAACCAGTCCGGTATAATATGAAAGTAATGAAACACGATGCTGATGACAAACAGCAGCGAATAGTCGCTCGCTGAGTCAAGCATCTTGCCCGCGCGGGTGGCTTCCTTGTACTTCCGAGAGACGTAGCCATCAAGAAAATCCGTGGCAAACACGATGGCTACGAGCGCGACCAATTCAAAGCGTATCGCGTAATCCTTGCTGGCCAGGATCACGTACAGGATAGTAGGCAGGGTGCTTACCCTGAACAGCGTTATCGCGTTTGCCCAGTTGATGCGTTCCAGTTTTCTGCCTGCCGGCTCAATGACAAAATCCCCCCTGAACAGATACAGCAGGACGAAGGTGAAGCAGTGGAATCCTGTTGAAACCAGGGTAAACGGCAGGGCGTACGAGCGGAAAAAACCGATCGGCAACGAATAGGCCGCGAATATGCCAAACTGGATGCCCAGATAGAGCGCCAGTATCGCTATGAAGCTTTTTGTAAGTGAATCGAGCGAGTTGCGAGCTTTTTGAGCTTTGGGTCGTTCGGCGTGCATACCCGTCCTTGCTGGCCACGGCCCTTGCGAGTTGGAAGCCAGGCGAATGATACAACTTGACACCAGCGCTGTCAAATAGCCATACTCCGACGCATGAACCTTGCGGATGCTCTTACCGCGAGCCGTCTCGTGATGGCTCCGGTCTTCTTCGTCGTATATATGTGGAGCGGCTCCTTTGGCCTGCCTCCGTCAGCCTCCGTGGTCATCCTCCTGACCCTGTTTGTGCTCATAGAGGTATCGGACTTGCTTGACGGCATGGCCGCGAGGGCGCAGAAGACAGTATCGAGCTTTGGTAAGCTCTTTGACCCTTTTGCCGACGTGTTCGCGCGGCTCACCTACTTCGTGTGCTTCTCCTTCACCGGCATCATGCCGTTGTGGATCTTCCTCATCATCATGTACCGGGAATTTTGCCAGCTCTTCCTGCGCCAGCTACTCGCTGAAAAAGGCGTGACCATGGGAGCCAGAAAAGGCGGCAAGACCAAGGCCGTCTTCTATATGATAGCGGGCGCGGCCTCTTTGGTGCTGTGGAGCGTTAATTCGCTGGGCGTTCTGATAGCTTATCAGGACCTGTTATCCACCACGGTATTCGTCCTCTACTGCGTCGCGGCCATTCTCTCCGTCGGTTCATTCCTGGATTACATCATTCAATTCAGGAAAATTACCGCACAGAAACGTTAGCCCGTGCGCCCCATCGATTCCCTGACCGCTGGTGAGGCCGGCGGCGTCAGGTTCGTCATGTTCGACATCGACGACACCATTACAGAAGACGGCCGTCTCCTCCGCGAATCCTACGACGCCATCTGGGCGCTCTCTGATGCCGGCATCGCCGCCGTCCCCGTCACGGGCAGGCCCGCCGGCTGGTGCGATCTCATAGCCAGGCAATGGCCTGTCGCGGGCGTCGTCGGAGAGAATGGCGCATTTGTCTTCTATATAGATGACGACAAGCTTGAGCGACAGTACCACTCCGAGGCTCCGGAGCCTCACGCGGTGCGCGCCAGACTCCTGGAACTCGGTCGCGCGGCCACCGAAAGCTTTCCTGGCCTCAGGATAGCAAAGGATCAACCGTACCGCGTTTTCGATCTTGCCCTCGACTTTGCCGAGGAGGAGCCTCGCTTCGACCTGGATTTTGCGGTACGCGTCAAAGCCTTCTGCGAGGCGTCCGGAGCGGTGGCCAAAGTCAGCTCGATTCACGTCAATGCCTGGTACGGAGCCTACGATAAGCTTTCCATGGCGGAACAATTCCTCTCCAGCCGCTTCGGCTACAATCCTGTACTTGATT
>CAZNCK010000189.1:0-4284 GCA_964571545.1 uncultured Treponemataceae bacterium
AAGTGAACAAAAAAGGCTACGCGTTGTCGACGGACAACAACGTAGCCTTTTTCAGTGGCCTCCCTACTGGCCGGGTCGCTTTTTTTATTAAGCCTTAGGGGCGTCGAACGGGTTCGAACGCCGAGCGAAGCGAGGAAAAGCGCCCATGGATGGGCGCGTGTTTGTCGTGACACAAGAGCATGTAAAAAAACTGGCTGATTGCGGAAGGTCTACGCTACGGCGAATTGATTTGTGGTCGCCGCACTCTGTTCGGGGCAGGCTAGCGAGCTTGTGCCGAGCCCGGGGACGCGGATCAGCACGGTGCTGGTGGTGCCGTGATCGCTCCGCATCGACAGGGTCCCGCCGAATTGTTCGAGCAGCATGGTTATCAATGACAACCCTAGTCCGCTTGATTGCTGGAGTTCGAAGTTGCCTGGCAACCCGTTGCCGTCGTCGCGGAGCGTCAGTATCACCGACTCGTCATAGGCGGTAATGTTGAGCCTAATCAACCCCTGATCCTTGCCGGCAAACGCATACTTCATGGCGTTAGTCAGGAGTTCGTTGACGATGATGCCAAGGGCGAACATTCGCTTGGCATCAAGAGAGAAGTCGTCGACTTGTTTTTCTATAGTGATAGCGGGAGCATTGGAGAAAAGCGGCGTTATTGTCTTTACGAGGCTGTAGATGTATGGCCTGACATCGATGTCCCCGACTTGGCTTTCGCCGGTGAGCATCTCGTAGAGCGCGCTCATGCCTTCCACCCGGCCTATGGCATCCTGCAGCGCGCTTGCCGTTTCAGGATTAAGGGTAGAACTCAGTTGCAACGACATGATGGCCCGTATTGACGAGATATTGTTCCTAACGCGATGGTGAGCCTCTTTGAGTCGAAGCTCGCTTTCAACTATGTTCCTATCATATTCAGCGCGCTGCAGTTTTTCCGCCGCTTTTTCCGCCTTGGCGCGTCTGATGGCCATGGCCACCGTCGCGTATAGCACGGCGTCGCTCGAGCCCTTCACGACGTAGCCGTACGCATCGACGCTTTCTAGCCGCTTAAGCGTTTCGCGATCAGTGTGTGCCGAGACGAATACGACAGGCAGTCGCGAAGCGCGCACGATCAGCCTGGCCGCCTCGACACCGTCGAGGTCTGAGCCAATATCGATGTCCATGAGAACAAGGTCTATTGTTTTTTTTGATTCGACGAGCGCCACGGCATCCTGTCCGTTTTTCGCGACCACAACGGAATACCCGTACGCTTCGAGTGTTTCACGTTCGAATAAAACGGTGATGTTATCGTCTTCGACGAGCAGGATCGTCGCGAGCTTGTCATTGCCCATGTGCCGCTCCTCCGCAGAATTTCTGCGGTCAAGCCGCAAGGCCCGACGCAATGGATGCGGCCCTGCGAGCATCTCTCGCAGGTCGCATCCATCCGTCGTCCGCTGTTTATTTATGGTTTTGAAAACTTTTATTGATTGTTCCTGATGCGCAGATCCTAGCTCCGTAGTTCAGTCTCGACAAGCGATTTTTGTGTTTTTGCCTGTAGACAGTTGTCTACAAAATGTTTTTTCATCTTTTTTCACGTCTTAAATGTCCATAAACTCTATGATTTTAGCAATATTTGGAGATAGGCGGATTGTGCTATCGAGCTGAGCAATGGCATGGAAAGCTTTTACTCCAGGTCTTAGAATAAGAGATAGCATCGGATGTGGCGACCACACTAGCTGCCACGCCAGGAGGATTCTATGATCGGCAATTCCAGGCTTTTTTGCGTGCCATTCTTCACGCTTGGTTTTCTTGCTGTTGCTGTGGGCCAGGAGCCTGCCGGCGCTGAGTTGACATATTTTGGCCGGTCCTCGGTGAAAATAAAAACTGCCTCGGGCTTTGTCGTCTACATAGACCCCTACGCGCCCGGCGACTATTCCGAGCCGGCAGACCTCATTCTCGTGACGCATGGCCACGGCGATCATAACCACGTCAAGCTCGTTACGCACAAACCTGAGACTGTGCTAGCCGCCCCCGCCGGAGCTGTCACTGAACGAGGCGCTCGCGACGCTACCGAAGGTGATGTGTTTACCGTTGGGGCGGTCGCCGTGCGCGTTCTGCCCGCGGCAAACAATAACCATGACCGAGCCGCGAGTCGCGGCTACCTCGTATCGTTCGATGGCCTTGTTGTATACCACGCTGGCGACACCGACTATCTGCCGGAGATGGCCGGTTACGGCGCGTACGGCATAACGCATGCACTCTTGCCCTGTGACGGCTTCTATAACATGGGCCCTGAAGAAGCCCTGCGCTGCGCCGAAGCGATGAATGCCGACACGGTCATCCCTATTCATTCCAGCAAGTCCGGCCTCTTCGACGAACAGAATGCTCGGACTGTGCGCGCAAAAAACCTCATTGTGCTCAAGCCTGGAGAGACGGCTAGGTTGAGGCCTTGAGGACTAGCACTGTATTATTCGAGAAAACGCGAGATTGAAGGTCATTTCGGCATCGTCGCCAACGAGGTTTTTTCAAGGAACGTATATCGGACGTGAAAGTCGATATCGCCGAAGGGCAGAGCTCGTCGTACGGAGAGAACCCGGCGCCGCTAGTTACACAATGCTTGCACGACTTCGGCGATTCGAGGCATCATTGCCAGGGGCTTTTTGCGGAGACCCCGATGTGGAGGTGAACATGGCTCTACAGATATTCGGTACCAGAAAGTGCGCCGTTACTCGGAAGGCCGAGCGTTTTTTCAAGGAGCGTGATGTTGACTACCATTTCGTCGACCTTGCCGACAAGGGCATCAGCGCGGGGGAACTAAAGTCAGTGCTTAGAGCCGTCAGCGCTGAAGCCTTGATCGATACCGGCTCGAAGCGCTATCTCGACCGCGGCCTCGCGTATATGGACTTCGATTTGGAAACTGAGCTTCTCGCCGATCCGCTCCTGCTCCGTACGCCTGTTGTACGCGACGGGGCCGCCGCCGTCGCTGGTGACGACCCCAAGGCCTGGGCGGAATTAGCCGCAAGCAAGAAGCATGGCTGAGGAACATCGAACAGCAGCCAGAAATATTGTTCATGTATCGGATCGGGTTTTCGCCCGCCGGCTACTCGCCTTTGTCTGCGGCTGCGTGATCTCTGGATGCGCGAGTAACTCGTTGATTCCAACAGCGGATACCCGAGGGCTTTACCGTGAACCTGGGCTGATGCGGAAGATTCTGAATCCTGAAGAACTCAGGGTCATCGAATCCGCAAGGCTCCTGGTTGGCAATGACCTCAATGCCAGGGTAACCGTCAACGGGAGGGCCTTTATTCTCGACTGCATCGGCACCGTGTCCGCGGTCTTCTGGGACAGCAATATCGATCTGCAGAAAGACTTTTCCGAGTTCAGCGGCAATGGAGTCAGCCGACTCCATCAAAGCCTAGCACGCCAAGGCGTCCTCCATGCGGACCTGTATCCTCGTCCGGGAGACGTCGTTTTCTGGAATAATACCTGGGATGCGAACGGCGACGGCGATAGGAGCAATGACCTGTATACTCACGCAGGAGTCGTCCTCTCGGTGGACGATGACGGGAGTATCCAGTATGTGCATGCGAGCATATCGAAGGGCGTCGTCATAGAATCGATGAACCTGCTTCATCCTACCGTGGCATTCGACGCAACCGGCAAACGCCTCAACAGCACTATGGCAATCGCCTCGACTAGCGGCGGACCCAGACCCGCCCGCTACTTTTCAGGGGATGTTTTCGATCGATTCGGCGATGTTCTCGGAGTCAAGCACTATTACCTTGCAACCCTTTCCTCTATAGGTGGCGACGGGGAGCGGAACTGACCAATCCTCTTTCCCTGAATCCGCCTTTCCGAGTGACACTGAAGGCAGGGGACAACCGACTCGTTCCGCCAGGGCCATCTGCGAAATGCGCAGATACTTCGATGACGTTTCATGTTCCGTGCCAAGAGCACGCGCAGGTCGGTATAGGGCGCTGCTTTTCCTCTGCGTGCCTGCGTTTGTCACGCTTATAGGAGACTGTCTCACTAATCCATAGATTGTGCATACTATCTGAGAGGCTGTTCTATATTCAGGTTCATTCAAGAATGTCGCTTCATCGCCCCTGTCTACAGGGGGCGCTCAGCAGCGAACGAACTGACAGAAATCTTCGCCGCTTGAATTACTAGTGACGGGCTGAGAGGATTTGGTCTACAGTCGCGCGCGTCGTGCGCGCTTCTTGCGACCCGCCTTCGAGCCTCTCGGCGCATCCCTGCGCCTCGCCCTCGCTAGCTCGGGACGGCTCTCGGTTCAAATCCTCTTAGCCCAGGAAATAGAAAGAC
>CAZNCK010000190.1:0-4264 GCA_964571545.1 uncultured Treponemataceae bacterium
GGGGGCAGCGGTGGTGGTACTCCCTGGAGAAACGCCCCCCCACCCCCGGTAACGATGCGTCCCTGGGCCAACTGCCGCCGCGATCGATAGACGGCAACATCTACCCCTACCTGCTCGGCGGCGCCCTGGGCATAGCAATCGTCAACTACCTGCTCTGGACTATAGATCCCGCGCTCGGTTCCGTGGTCAAAATAATGCTGGCCACCGTATACGTGCTGTTATTTAAAACCTTCATGACCGTCTACGTGACGCCGTATACGGCGCTCGGAGCGGAACTCTCCACCGATTACAACGAACGCACGACAATCCAGGGCGTCAAGGCTATGTTCTTCGTGCTGGGACTCGCGTTCGTATCGGTGGCGGGCCTGTTCTGGTACTTCAGGCCGACTCCGGCGTATCCGGTAGGCCAGCTCAACCCGGAAGCGTACACGTTCATGGGACTAGCCTCGTCCATAGTCGTCATGGCCCCGGCGCTGGCATGCTTCTTTCCGACGCTCAAGTACATAGAGCCGATCCGCCAGCGGAGCGGTCCGGAGAGCGCTCAGTCCATATACAGCCTGAAGGCCTCGCTGGCCGACGCCTTCAGGAACAAGCCGTTCACCATGGTGGTCTTAGGTTATACCTTCAGCAATCTGTCCTCGGCCCTCCTGGGCAATCTGGGGCTCATAGTCTTTACGTACACGTTCAGCCTGAGCAACAGCGACATAGCCTTCATCGTCGGCGTCCAGTTCCTCTGCTCCATCCTGTCGCAGCCAGTCTGGGGAGCCCTGTCGCGGCGCTGGGGTAAAATGCCGGCGCTGGCGGCGGGCTTCGGCCTCAGCATAGCGGGTAGTCTGTATTTCATCGCGCTGGTATTCCTGCGCGCTCCGGTGCAAGGCAGCGCGCTCGCGTTCCTGCCGTTCGCCGTCAGCGCGGGCTTTGGCATCGGCGCGCTGTTCAGCCTGCCTTTGTCCATGGTGGCCGATACCGTTGACCTGGATGAATCGCGGGGCGGCGCCCGGCTGGAAGGGCTCTACTACGGCACCCTGACCCTGGCCTACAAACTGGCCCAGGCAATAGTGCTCGTCCTCATCGGCCTGCTCATAGACCTGCTGGGCTTCAACCCCTCGGCTCCGGTTCAGAGCGAGTTCACCGTTGTCTCGCTCGGGCTGGTGCTGGGCGCGGGCGCCGTGTTGAGCTTCCTGGCGGCCATCCTGGCCATACGTCGCTACCCGCTGACGGAGGCCAGGGTTCATGAATGCCGGGCCAGAATTGCGGAAATCAAGGCGCTCGCCTCGGAGGCGGGTACATCGAAGACAGGCGCCCCAGAGACAGTCGCTTCTGGAGACAGCGGAGCCTAAGCGTCCCGCTTGTGACACTTACGGTCCTGAAAGGTCAGAATCGTCTTACGTAGCCGTATGAAGTGAGGCGTCACCTCCACCATCTCGTCGTCGGCCAGGAACTGTATCGCGCGCTCCAGCGTCATGGGCTGGATCGGCGTCAGGGTCAGAGCTTCGTCCTTGAGCACGGAGCGCATGTTTGACAGCTTCTTCTCCTTGCACGGATTGACGTCAAGCTCGGAGTCGAGGTTGTGCTCGCCCACTATCATGCCCTCGTAGACCATCTCGCCTGGCGTTATGAAGAGGCGGCCGCGCGGTTCCAGGTGGTAGAGCCCGTAGGTCACCGCCGCGCCTACCCGGTCTGACACCAGCGAGCCGGTAAAGCGGTTGATGATGTCGCCGCGGTATTCCTCGTAGCCCGACAGGTACGAGTTCATGATACCAGTGCCCTTGGTGTCGGTAAGAAAGATGTCGCGGTAGCCTATCAGCGCCCGTGACGGCACCGAGAATTCCAGCCGCACGCGCGCGCCGTCGTGGCAGGTGTAGGTGAGCATGCGACCCTTGCGGGCCGAGAGCTTGTCCGTGACGATGCCGGCGAAGTCCTCGGCGCAGTCTACGAACAGGTGCTCTATAGGCTCCAGCTTCTTGCCGTCCTTGTGCTTGAATATCACCTCGGGACGACTCACGCATATCTCGAACCCGTCGCGCCTGAGCATCTCTATCAGGATGACCAGCTGGAACTCGCCGCGGCCGCGCACGATGAACCCGCCGCCGGTGGTCACTTCCTCCACCTGGATGGACACGTTGTTCAGCGTCTCCTTGCGCAGCCGCTCGAACAGCTTGAGCGACTGCACCTTCTTGCCGTCCTGGCCGGAGAACGGCGAGGTGTTGACGAAGAAGCGCATGGCCACGGTCGGTTCGTCTACCACCAGGCGAGGCAGGGCCTTGGGGGCGTCTCGCGTGCAGATGGTGTCGCCTATGTGCACGTTCTCTATGCCGGACAGCACGACGATGTCGCCGGTCTCCGCGTACTCCGCTTCCACCAGCTTGATGCCCGAGTAGGTGTGCAGCTTCGACACGCTGAGCGCCTCGCGTATGTCACCGTCGCCTATGCACACCAGGCCGTCCTTGGAGTGAGCCCGGCCGTTGATCACCTTGCCTATGGCCTGCCGCCCGAAATAGTCGGAGTAAGAAAGATCGGAGACCAGCATCTGGAATGGCTCGGCCTTGGAATAGGACGGCGCCGGCAGCTTGTCCAATATGGCGTCCAGAAGCGGATGCAGGTTGACGCCCTCGCCTTCCAGCGTCTCCTTGGCCACGCCGTCGCGGCCTATGGCGTACAGAATGGGGAATTCTAGCTGCGCGTCATTGGCGCCCAGATCTATGAACAGGTCGTAGATTTCGCTCAGCACCTCGGCCGGGCGCGCGTCGAGTCTGTCTATCTTGTTGATCACGACGATCACGGGAAGCCCGCCGCCCAGTGCCTTGCTGAGCACGAAGCGCGTCTGCGGCAGCGGTCCCTCGGAGGCGTCCACCAGCAGTATCGCGCCGTCAACCATGGACAGCGCGCGCTCCACCTCTCCACCGAAGTCGGCATGGCCCGGCGTGTCCAGGATGTTCACCTTGACGCCCTTCCAGACGACGGAGCAGTTCTTTGCCGCGATGGTTATACCGCGCTCGCGCTCCAGGTCCATGCTGTCCATCAGCCGTTCCTGGGTCTGCTGCCCCTCGCGGAACACGCCTGATTGCCTGAACATGGCATCCACCAGCGTGGTCTTGCCGTGGTCGACGTGGGCTATGATGGCAATGTTGCGTATCGCGGGGTTCGTAGAGTCTTTGTGGGTCAAGAAGCTGTCCTGGTGTGCGTTTTACGGCGGGAGATGCGCCATCATACAGTTTTTCGACCCGATGGTATACGGACGGATACGACCGGGGGACAGAGCTCGGGGGGCGTCACGCTGCGGAATCCGGCCGCCTTTGCCAGACACGCCCCCCATCGCGGGCCTCCTCCCGGCCCTGAAGGCCGGTCCGGGGTCCCGCGATTCCCCTGAATCTAGCACGGGGACAGAGCTCGTCAGTTAAAAGCCCTTCACTCTTGCAAAAGCCGCCGCTCAGGCCTAAACTAGCCGCGGAAAAAAACGATGAAGAAATACTTGGTACTCGCCGGCAACATCGGCGCCGGAAAATCAACTCTCGTAGGCCTCCTCGCGGAACGCCTCGGCTACCGTCCGTACTACGAACCGGTAGCGGAGAATCCGTACCTCCAGGATTTCTATACCGACATGGAACGCTGGGCCTTCAACTCTCAGGCGTTCTTCCTGACCCACCGCGTACGCTCGCACCGCACCCTTATGGACGACCCCTTCTCGGTGGTTCAGGACCGCTCCATGTACGAGGACGCGGAAGTGTTTGCGCGCAACCTCTACGAGCGCGGATCCATGAGCGCCCGCGACTGGGGCACCTACAGCGAGCTATACCGCACGCTGGCCGACCTCCTGCCCCCCCCCAACCTCGTCGTCTACCTGCAGGCCTCGGTGCCCACGCTCAAGAAGCGCATAGCCAAGCGCGGCCGCGACTTCGAGGCGGCCATCCCCGAGCAGTACCTTTCGGGCCTCAACCGGCTCTACGAGGAGTGGATAAACGGCTTCGAGCTTGCGCCCGTGCTCATCGTGCCCGGCGATAGACTGGACTTCGTCTCCGAGTCAAAAGACCTGGACGCCATCGTGCGCACCATAGAGACCCGCCTCTGCGACCGCCAGGGCAATCTGTTTCCTGTAGGCATGTGAGCCCCCCGCAACCGTTAATTAGTTCATCGAACCTTGTGCCCACACCGCAAGCGCTGATGCTCGTTCTAGCGTAACCATGGCGGAGGCACACCATGGTTCCATCTTTCTGTCCCAACCCGCGCTGCGAGCACCACTTCGACCAATCCGATGCCTACGACG
>CAZNCK010000191.1:0-4247 GCA_964571545.1 uncultured Treponemataceae bacterium
GTTCGTCGATGGTCAGTGGAAGCGCGCCGCTTGCCTGAACCTCGGCGCCGACTCTAGGGGTACCGTTCTGGAAATAGCCGATGACGGCATAGGCCTGCCCGCATCTTGCCAGAGCGGTCAGAATCAGGGCACCGGCTTGAACCTGGTGCGTGCCTTGTGCGAACAGATCCAAGCTGATCTGATAATTTCCCAGGGCCCGGCCTGCCGCATCAGCATCCGCCTGTCGGCTTGAAGCCTCGCCGTCTTCGGGTCAGCTGCCCCGGACCGGTTTTTTTCAAACGTTCTTCTGACTACCGGAAACAGTCTCCTCCACTCTGAATTTGGCCATTTCCGCCATCAACGCGGCGATGCTTTCTTTATTATTGTTGCTGAGCCCGTTGACGGTATTGATAGCCTCGGATATCTGGTCGGCGCCCGACGACATCTCCGTCATGCTTCCTGATACTTCCTCGGTGATCCTGCCCAGGTTGCCGCTTTCCTTGATTATCTCGCGGCTGCCCGTGAGCATCTCGTCGGAACCTGCCTTGACCTGGGTGGTTATCTCGTTGAGTTGCCCTATGGCCACGAGTATCTCTTTGCTGCCCTGTCCCTGTTCGTCCATGGCGTTCAATATGCCTTTTTCACGCTCGGCGACGGCCTGAATCCTCGTATCTATGTCCTCGAACTGCGCGAGCACCGCGTCGGTCGAGCCGGTTATCCTGTCCATAGCGTCTTTGATTTTCTTGAGCGACGAGGACACGGTCTTGGACTGCTCGCGTGACGACTCGGCCAGCTTGCGTATCTCGTCCGCTACCACGGCGAAGCCCTTGCCCGAATCGCCGGCGTGCGCGGCCTCGATGGCGGCGTTCATGGATAGTAGGTTAGTCTGGCTGGCGATAGCTTGTATGACCTCGCTGATCTCCAGTAGCCCGTCTGATTCTCTGGCCACTTCGCGTATGCTCTCGGAGACGGCCGTAAGGTCGGATCTACCGGTTTCGGACGCGGCGGTGAGTTCCTGCATGTTTTCGGCGTTCTTCATCAGCGTACTGGTCACCGAGGCGATGTTGGCAATCATCTGCTCTATCGCCGAGGACGACTGGGTGACGCTAGAAGCCTGTTGTTCTATGTATTCGTCTAAGTTCTGTATGTTCAGCGTTATCTGCTCCATGGTGGAGTTCGTTTCCACGACGCTGGCCGATTGGTTTATTGTCTGACGCTTTATGCTCCGGATGCTGGCGCTGATCTCCGCTATCGACGCGGCGGTCTCGGTCATATTGGAGGACAGTTCTACGCTTACCCGAGATAGAGTTCCGGCCTGACCCTGGATAGAGACGATGAGGCGCTTCATCGATTCTAGGGTGGAGTCGATCAACCGCGCCAACTCCGCTATTTCATCGGAGCCGCGCAGATCCAGGCGTTTCGACAGGTCGGTCGTCGCGCCATCGGAGATGCCTTTCAGGAAGGTCATGATGCGGTTGATGGGGCGTGTTATGGTGCGTGACAAAATGACGGCGGAAGGTATGATCAGCAACGTTATAAGAAACAGTACTATGAGCTGGCGCCAGAGATCGGTCATCATGGCTTTTTGGATGCTCTCTAAGGAGATGTCGAGGCACAGGAGGCCATTCTGGCTGCCGTCGGGCAACCTGATGGGCGCGTAGGCGCTCAGGAAGGTGCCCCACTGGTCTGAGTAGAAATCCTTCTCAACGACCGCCTCGGCGAGCTCGTCTACAGAAGCGTCCAGCAGAGGCGTGACCACCTCGTAGATGTCGCCCAGATGGGATAGCGAATCCTCATCCTCTTCGGCGTCGGCTACGAACATGATTCTGCCATCGCTAGTCCTGCGCGCCGTGTAGGCGAAGACAATGCTGGTGCTTTCACGCTTGATGCGCCTGAGCGCCGCTACGGTGGAAACATACGCGGTGGTTGTTTCGTCTTCAGGCTGGAGGAGCAGGGCATGGTCTTCCGCGTTCAGGCTGAGCGCGCCCAACGCGGCGTAATCGCGCAGGCGGGTGCGAAGGTTGTTTATCAGCGTGTTCCGGGTCAGCAGGAAGGAAGCTAGAACCAGGGCCAATGAACCGGCCAGCCAGAGGCTTATGATGGTGAACAGGACTTTCTTGTTAATGGTTATCGCAGTATGCTTTTTTCTCATGGAGTGCCGCCCCTTGCTATAGTACGTCATATTATCAGACCACGAAGGCCTAGTATAAACCGGAAGGGCTCGAAGCGCCAATCCAACTTGACAGCGGATACGGGCCGCATTGATTATGGTACGTATTCAAGAAACCCGGAGCTTCGATGAAGGCGCTTAGCACGCCGCGGGCGAATATGTGCTGCTGGGTACGGAATTGCGCCTGAGCCTCAAGCTGGTCGATGCGGCTAACTCCCGCGCGGCTACGGTTTCAGACTCGGGCTCCACCGAGAATCTAGTCCGCGCTCTCGCCGAGGCCCCGAGGCCCCGACGCACCGACCTGTATCAGGGCAGGCGCCGCGATGAAGACTGAACGAATAAGGCCTGTGCCGATGAAGAGGAGTGGTCAATGAAAGACTTGGGCGCGATGCTCTTGCGAGAGGATGCGTTTTCTGAAATCGTGATAGGCAATACGGCCGTGATCCGGGCCATGGTAGAGTCGGGGGTCCGCTCGGTCACCTCGTATCCAGGCTCGCCGACGCCGGAGATGGCCGACGCCATAGGCGCCATGCCCGCCGGGCAGCGACCGTTCCGCTTCGAGTTTTCCACTAACGAGAAGGTGGCTACCGAGTTAGCCTTCGGTTCCGCGCTCAACGGGCATTTGTCTGCGGTGTTCTTCAAGAGCGTCGGCCTCAACGTGGCCTCCGACAGCTTCGTGCAGCTACCGCTTCTGGATATACCCGGCGGCCTCGTTGTCGTGCTCGGCGACGATCCAGGCGCCAATTCCAGCCAAAACGAGCAGGACAACCGGCACTACGCGCTGATGTCGTACATGCCGCTCTTCGAGCCGGCCACCGCGCAGGAGGCCTACGACATGTTCAAGCTCGCCGCTGGTCTGGCCGTAGCGCGGCGCATGGCGGTGATGCTCAGGCTTACGACGCATGTTTGCCACGCCAAGGAACGCGTCTCGTTCGCGGCGTATCAGCCTGGGTTGCATGACCGCTCCCCGCGTTTCGACCCTGAGCGCGAGAACTACATACCGCTGGCCGCCTCGGTGTTTCCCATGAAGCGGCGCGCCTTGGAGCGCCTCACGGAGATCGCGGCCGACCCGGCCGCCCTCGCCGCCAACCTGGTAGTGGACAACGGCAACCGCCGCCGCGGCGTCATCGTCGCCGGAACAGCGTATCTGTCGCTACTTGACTCGCTGGAAGAGCTTATCGACCCTAAAAACGCCGTCGTCGGACCCGACATACTAAAGCTCGGCCTCGTTCATCCCCTGTCTCGGGCCCAGGCGCTGGCTTTCCTGTCCGCGCACGACGAGGTGAAGGTGCTCGAGGAGCTGGATCCCGTACTGGAGACCGAACTGAAGGCTTTGGCCTACGACGCCGGGCTCGCGACGAAGATATTCGGCAAGCGGGATGTCGACGAGCGTATGGGCGAATACACGCCGGTCAAGGTCCGCGACATCCTTGCCGCCGTCTGGCCTGACCTGTTCCCCCTGGCCCGCCCGAAGGCTTTACCCGCCACGGCGGCCGCGCGGCCGCCCCAACTCTGCCCCGGTTGCGGCCACCGCTCCGCGTTCTACGCCATCAAGAAGGCTCTACGCGCGGACGACATAACGGTGGCGGATATTGGTTGCCATACGCTGGGTTCTCTTCCGCCGTACCGCATGGGAACCGTGCTGTTGTCCATGGGGCATTCCACCTCCACGGCGTCGGGCCTTTCGCTGTTCAACGACACGCGCCGCGTGCTGTGCTTCATGGGCGACTCCACGTTTTTCCACGCGGGGCTGCCGGGCATAGTCAACGCCGTGTACAACGCGCACCGGGTGTTGCTCGTCGTCATGGAGAACGGCACCACAGCGATGACCGGCCACCAGGATCATCCGGGCACCGGCCGCAACTTCAACGGAGATGCCACAAAACTATCCGTGAGGGCCTCGCTGGAGGGTCTGGGCGTCGCGAACATCCGCGAGGTGGACGCGTACAAACAGGCCGAGCTGACCGATATGGTGCGAGAGGCGCTCGACGAGCCAGGGTTCAAGGTGATAATCGCCAGACACCCCTGCATGCTCAAGTTCACCCGCGCCGCGCGCCGCAAAGCTGGGACCGCCTGGAAGGCCAGGTATGTCAAGGTT
>CAZNCK010000192.1:0-2646 GCA_964571545.1 uncultured Treponemataceae bacterium
GGCTCTGCGCCATACGCGACTACGAACTGAAGACTGAGGCCGGCGCCGTGGTCGGCCATGGCCGCAGCGCCTGGCTCATCGTCGACGCGGCGAGCTTCAGACCGCGCCGGCCGGAGGCCTTCACCGCGGGTCTCCCGACGAACGAAGGCCTGGAAGCCCTGACTGACGGAGCGCTGGCCTTGAGCGCAGGCGACGGCCTCGAGCGCGCCGGGGAGCGCGCGGTCGCATATTCAGATATAGACTACAACGGCCACATGAATAACGCGCGCTACGTGCAGTGGATACAGGACGTCATGGATCCCGACACCCTGAACTCGGCCGCCCGGCTTCGCCTCGACCTCAACTACCTCGCGGAAATGAAGCCTGGCTCCGCCGCAGGTGTTTTTATGAAGCGCGACGAAGGAGCCGCGGGCTGGACCAGCCGCTATGCCCTGGAGGGCCGCGCGGCAATCGACGGCCAGACCACCTTCCGCGCCGCCCTCTCGCTCGGGTAGGCGCATCGCTTCCCCGGCCCGGCCCGGCCTGTCCGCGGGCCGGGTTCCGGCGTCCCCAGTAGAAATTCCTTTCCCCTGCCCTCTCCGCTTGTTATATTACAAATATGGTCATATATACAGACAAACAAGCTTCAAACATACCCAGGACGGCGTTTAAGGTCGCCATCGCCCTGTCCGCGGCGATATTGGCGAGCGCCTGCGGCTCTGACCCCGCCCGTGACGGCGAATCTGCCGCGGCCCAGCAAAAAACCCGAGGAGCAATCACCATGCCCATAGTCAAGGCCGCTGACGCGGCCAACGTGTGTTACATAGAACCCACCGAAGAGCTCAGGGCAAAGCTGACCCCCGAGCAGTTCGCCGTCTTGGTTGAAAGCGCCACGGAACCCCCGTTCCGGAACGCCTACTGGGACAACCACGAACAGGGAATCTACGTGGACGCCATAGACGGCGTGCCGCTGTTCGCCTCAGCCGAAAAATTCGACTCAGGCACAGGCTGGCCCAGCTTCTGGGCGCCCATAGACCCGGACAAGATTGTGCTTGTGGAGGATGTAGCCTACGGCATGCGCCGCATCGAGGTACGCTCCAAGGCCTCGGGCGGCCACCTGGGGCACCTGTTTGACGACGGCCCCAACCCCACAGGCCTCCGCTACTGCATCAACTCCGCCTCGCTACGCTTCATCCCCAGGGATAAGCTGGCGATGGAAGGCTACGGCGAGTTGGAGTCATTGTTTTTGAAGAAATAGATCGACGATATACTTCACCGCCCGGAAATCCTCAGATACGCCGGGCGGTCAACTGCGTGGACAGTGTGCGCGGTACTATCCCGCCGGCGCTCAATTCCGACAGCCGCGAAACAAAGGCCTCGTACCCCGATACGGCTACCTCTACGACGAGTCTGACGTCTTCGGCAAAATCCTCCGAAACCATAGTCGAGCCCGTCTGCTCCACTAGCATCCTCGTGCCCTCGAATAGGTGGTAGGGCACAGAAAATATCAGCCTCCGGGTCTCCGTCAGTTCCGCCCGGCCTGTGACGGCGAGCACAGCCCGCCCTGCCTCCGAGTACGCCTTGACCAGGCCACCGGTACCCAGCAAGGTGCCGCCGAAGTAGCGCGTCACCACGACGACGACATTGCCGAGGCCCGACCCCTTGAGCACGGCGAGTAGCGGGCGGCCGGACGTGCCCGAAGGCTCGCCGTCGTCGGAGCAGAACTCGGTGACTGAGTTGCCGCCCCCGATGATGAACGCCGGCACATTGTGCGTCGCGCCGGCAAATTCTCGCTTCACGGAAACGATATAGCCGCGCGCGGCCTCCACGGAATCGACCGGCGACAGGCTGGCTATGAAGCGGGAATTGACGACGGTGATTTCGGCTCGTGCGGACTCTGAAGGAACAATCAGCATATCGCTACTATACCACGCGGGCGCTACCTTGTGCCTCCGCGAGAATGCGCTATAGTATCGTTATTATTCCGCTCGATTGAGGCATCCATGGCAAAGCCCAGCACGCGACTGTTCGATCCGTTCATCCGGCCGTACGTTGATTCTGACCTGCGCCTCTATAAGAAAGCCAAGCTGCTCGCCCCGGCGCTCTGCGCCATCGGAGTCCTGTCTCTGGCGCTCTCCGTCCTGATGGCCCTGACCAAGGCCTGGGCCGTCGCGGGCATCCTCACCTGCCTTATAGCCTTCTGCGCGCTGTCGCTCTGGATGATGGCCAGGGGGCGCTATGGCGTGGCCTCCGCCACCTTCCTGTACGCGCTGTTCGGCGTGATGTTCGGCGCAATCAAATTCGACCAGTACCAGGACCTCTACGAGTGCTACGTGTTCGGCACCCTGGGCGGATTCCTGCTGATAGCCGCCGGGCTCATAGCCGCCAAGCAGTTCCAGGCCTGGATACTGACCTTCCTGAATCTCGCCGCTATCGCCTCGCTCTACATATTCGATTCACTGCCCCTGGACAGTGGCATAGTCACGGAACTGGCGGCCCAGTCGCTGGGCACGAGCGTCCTGATCATAGTCGCTGGCGGCATATTCAGCACCATGGCCATCAGGATGCAATCCGAGCTGGTCGAGGACACGAAACGCTCGGCGGGTACGACAAAACGACAGTACGAAGAAATGGCGGCGGCGGTGAATTCAGCCCAGGCCGCGGCCC
>CAZNCK010000192.1:2656-4239 GCA_964571545.1 uncultured Treponemataceae bacterium
AGGCACGCGCCTCGCCTCCGCCGCCGAGGCCCTCTCCGGTTCAGCCAAAACGCTCCGTAATGCCGCCGCCGAGGAAACAACCGGCCTCGCGGCCCTCGACGAGGCGCTGAGCGCTGCGGAAGACGGCGAGTCGGTAGCCGGGTCGTCCCAGGATCGCGTCCGCGCGGCCCTCAACGAATACTCGGCTAAGGTACTGGAAGCCTCCGCGTCGATAGAACAGATGGCGCAGTCGGTGGATGAGATAGCCCGCTCGGCTGCTGAACGGCAGACAGGCGTGGAGAGACTCGTGGAGATGGCAAGGGACGGCGACGATCGAGTCACGCAGATAGGCGAGGCCATCGCCGGCATCGTTTCCGCGACGGGCAAGATGGATGAGATGAACAGCCTGATAGGCGAGGTCGCGGAACGGACAAACATGCTCGGCATGAACGCCGCCATAGAGGCCGCCCATGCCGGCGAAGCCGGCAAGGGATTCGCCGTCGTAGCCGAAGAAATCCGCACGCTCTCGGAGACGGCGGCCGAAGGCTCCGGATCAATCGCCGCGATACTGTCCGAGACAAGGGTCGTCGTAGCCGGCGCGTCGAGGGCCAGCGCTCAGACCAGCGAGTTCTTCGCGCGCATGTCAGACGAAATCCAGCGCGTTTCGACGACGCTCGGAGACCTGTTGTTGCGCCTGCGGGAAATCTCGACAGGCACAGCCGACGTCACCGAGGCCGTTCGAGGCTTCGCGTCGTTGGCCGAGTCGGCGGGAACGGCCGTGGATGAAACCAGAAGCGCTTTCCACGACGCGGCGTCGCGCGCGGCTTCCTCAAGGTCATTCGCCGCCGCCATGAGGCAATCGGCCGCCAGAATGACCGATTCCTGCGATTCACTGTTATCCCAGGCCGCCTCCCTGAACGAACTTGGCCAGGAAAACGTCCAGCGGATGGAGGACCTCCGTACCCAACTCGAAAAGACGAGCGTGGCGTAAGGCGCCTATCATGCCAGCATACTCCAGCTATTGCGAATACTGCGCCGCGGCGCCGGAGGACGACCCCAACCGCGCATACCACGATACCGAATACGGCTTTCCCATTGACAGCGACGATGGTCTGTTCTGCCGGCTCGTGCTCGAAATCAACCAGGCCGGCCTTTCCTGGGTCACCATCCTCAAGAAGAAGGACGCGTTCGAGCGGGCCTACGACGGATTCGACATCGACACGGTAGCGGCGTACGGCGAAATCGAGACAGCGCGGCTCCTCGCGGACGCGGGTATAATTCGCAAACGCCTGAAGATAGCCGCGGCGATAGAGAACGCGCGCCGCATCGTCACGATCAGAGCCAGCTATGGCTCGTTCAAGGGCTGGCTGGACGCGCACCATCCACGCCCCAAAGACCAATGGCTTGCGCTCTTCAAGAAAAACTTCGTGTTCGTTGGCGGCGAGATAGTCGGGGAATTCCTGATGAGCGCCGGATATCTCCCCGGAGCCCACGTTCCGGGCTGCCCGGCGGGAGATCGGGCTATAGCCGCCGGAGCCCGCTGGACTCTATAGTAGGCCGATGAAAATCGGGCATTCGGGCATGGTTCCCCTCTACGACAAGAT
>CAZNCK010000193.1:0-4235 GCA_964571545.1 uncultured Treponemataceae bacterium
TCATCAAGGGCAAGCCAGTATCGGCAAAATAGCCCGGCAGCGTCTTGCCTTTCTCCACATCGACGGCAGAATCCGGCAGGGCGACATGGATCATTCCCGCTACCCGCAACTTTGAATCATAGATGCAGACCGCGACACATGAGCCCAGAGCATAGGTTTTTATGATGTCCGCCGGATCGGAAGAGACAAACCACTCTCCGATTCCTACGGTTCTGTTTGCCATTATGCGCCTTTCATAAGCGAACCGCCGACCCGGATCATGATTTCATA
This sequence comes from uncultured Treponemataceae bacterium, assembly GCA_964571545.1. Taxonomy (GTDB): domain Bacteria; phylum Spirochaetota; class Spirochaetia; order Treponematales; family UBA12059; genus SZUA-370. The sequence continues at coordinate 271 of CAZNCK010000193.1, forward strand.
GGCCATTCGTTCTATTGGTACCAGCACCTCCGCGGCGCCGTTGTCCCAGGCTTCCCTAGGCATGCCGAAGACCACCGAGGTGGCTTCGTCCTGAGCAACGCAACGGGCGCCGGCCCGCCTGAGCGCCAGCATGCCTTCGGCCCCGTCTCGCCCCATGCCCGTCAGTATGGCCGCGACAGCTTCGTTACCGACGGCCTCGGCCACCGAGTTGAACAGCACATCGACCGACGGCCTGTGGCCTGAGACTTTGGCTCCGTCGCTGAGCCCGACGATATAGCCGTTTGCGGTCTTCCTTAACTTCATGTGCCGGTCCCCGGGCGCAACGAGGACACGGCCTCGTATCAGGGCGTCGCCGTCCTCAGCCTCCTTGACCGTTACCTTGGATTGCCGGTTCATTGACTCCGCGAACATCTTGGTGAATACGGGCGGCATGTGCTGGACGATGACCACGGGCGGCGAGTCGGCCGGCAAGGAGTTTACCACTTTTGCGAGGGCGCTGGTGCCCCCCGTGGACGCGCCTATCGCTATTACTTTTTTGGAAGCGGCCATCGGAGCGCCCGAACTTTTATTGGATTTCAGAACGGGCGTTGCCCTGGGCGGCGGGGAAGCCGCTGGCCGCTCGGACGAAGAGGACGGACCCGTAGCCGCGGCAGGTTCCACGGCGCCAGATTCCGGTACAGCCGACCTGAGTTTTTCAGGATTCGCCTTTGCGGCCTCTTTTACCCTCTCGGCCAACTCCGCGATCATAATCCTAAGGCCGCTCGGATCCTTGGCGCTTGGCTTGGCCACCACATCGAGGGCGCCGGCTTGGAGTGCCTCCAGCGCGCGGCGGGAACCTTCCGCGGTAACCGCTGAAACTATGACAACGGGGATTGGATACTGGGGCATAAGCTTGCGCAGGAAGGCTATGCCGTCCATCCTGGGCATTTCTACGTCGAGCGTCACCACGTCGGGCTTGAGGAATACTATCTTGTCGCGGGCAACGTAGGCATCGGCGGCCTTTCCTACCACTTCTATGTCCGGATCCAGCGAAAGTCCCCGCTCAAGAAGATCGCGTGCGATTGCCGAGTCGTCCACAATCAGTACGCGAATCCGTTTTGCTTGGCTCACTCGAGTCTCCGCAGGCGTTTCATATCATCGCCCTCTTCAAGCACTAGTGCGTCGCCTTCCAGACGGAACACTATGATCATATCCTCACCGCTGGATTCCAGCTCCTTTACGGGGGCCGGAACCTCGTCCAGCGTTGTGTACTGGTAGCCCAGTTCCGGGCGCACGCGTAGTCGCTCGGGGCCTTCAAGATCCCAGGAAAGCGCTAGCCGCTGGCGGAACCGGTACGTTGCGCTACCTTCAGGCAGGTCGGCGCGGCCGTCAATGTCGACGCGTTTGACGCAGATGGATTCCTTGAAATCGTATTCGGCCCGGTATTCTATATCCTGGAGTTCTATGCCCTTGAGGCTACGGGTGGCAACGCGGTCAATGAACGGCTCGCCGCCTACATCGTGGGATACCACGCCCCATACTCCGCGCAAGGAGCGCTTGAGCGGAACCGCGGTAGCCGAGGAGAGGGAGTAGCCCCCGCTATCAGGAGGAAGGTCCCTGGCTATGGATGCGGCGATATGTTCCCGCTCCAGCGCCTCCGATGATTTTCGTGCCATATGCATCACCCCAAGAATGATTTATCTATTATACGGGAATAGTCACGCGCGGCATAGCTTGCCGGCGCAGCCTCCCACAGCGTTTTTCGCCGTTCAATGGAACGCGGTACATACTCCGACCTGCAGATCTCGAATACCGGCAGCCTGAAGCGCGCAAAGACTTTTCTGTATTCGTCGATCCGGCTGACCTTGTTTTCAGCCTTGACGAATACCAGCGCATGGGCGCGAATTTCACGGCCATGATCCACCGCGCATTCCCGCACCTCGGAGAGTATGGCCTCGAGTCCGGCTACGGAGAACAGCTGGAATTCCAGCGGGATAACCACGGCCTCGCAGGCCGCTATCAAGGCGCGTTCCAGGGGGCCGTTGGAGGGCGAAGTGTCCATGAGCACCCAGTCATAGTGCTCGGCCAACCTGGCGAGGAGCGTGGCGAAGCCGGAAGCCGCGGCCCGTATTTCTGTATCGCCAAGTTCCAGCCGCATGCGCCGGTTCCGGGACGGTATAAGATCCAGACCGCGGCGGACGCCTTTCTCTATGAATCCAGAAATGGCGACGCTCTTCTTCTCCGCAATGGCGAGCAGAAGCTCCGAGAGGTCGTGGGGAGAGGGCTTGCGGGCCCGCGAGGCGGGAGCGGGTGCATCGGGGCTGGCAGGCACAGCCGCACGGCGCCCCAGCAGCAGAGTCAGGTTGCCCTGCGGGTCGCCGTCTATCACCAGCACTCGCTGCCCCACGCGCGCGAGGCCGGCGGCGAGGTTAAGCGTCGTCACGGTCTTGCCTACGCCGCCCTTCTGGTTGGCCACCGCGACGATATTGAGGCCGAGTTCGCGGAGCGATGGTCCCATTACGATAGTTCCTTGCGGTAGGTAGCGGGGCGGACATAGGTAAATGGACAGGTATCCCGGGGCAGGCTTTCAGAATGGCCTATGAAGAACCAGCCGCCCGGCTTGACGACCTTGTAGATGGCGTCGACGAGTTTTGCCCTGGACGGCGGATCGAAATAGATCATAACGTTGCGGCAAAAAACCACGTCGAACTTGGACTTGAACGGATAGGGCACGTTCATCAAATTGAGACGCTTGAAAAGGACCATTGATCTGACAGCCTCGGTAACGCCCCAAAGATCAGGGCCCGCTGCCTGCAAGAATGACGAACGATAGGCCTTGGGCAATTCCTTGAGCCTGGAGTCGGCATATACGCCCGTTTTTGCTTCCAGCAGGGCAGACAAGGATACATCGGTAGCGAGTATGCTGGCGTCCACCGTACCGCCGCCTGGCCGTTTTGACATGACGTCCCTGAGTATCATGGCCATGGTATACGGCTCTTCGCCGGCGGCGCAACCCGCGCTCCAGACCCTGATCGAAGCCCCGGTACGGCCAGCCGCCGCGTCCACGAGGCCGGGGAGAATGTCGTTGGTAAGGACGTCAAAGTGGTCCCGCTCCCTGAAAAAGTACGAATGGTTGGTCGTTACGCGGTTGATGAGTTCGGACAACTCCGCCCCGCTCCGGTCGTCCCGGAGATGGGCGAAGTAGTCGTGAAAATTGGAATATCCCAGTTGGCGGACCCGCTTGGACAAACGGCTGGCGACGAGGCTCCGTTTCTGCTCGGTCAGTTTGATACCAAAGGTATCGTACACCAAGTCTGAAACGAAACGGAAGTCGCCGTCCGTCAGCGGCAGGATCAAATCATCCATGCCCTACGCCGATCCTTCTGTCTTGGCAATAGCCTGGACGTCTTCATCGCGTACCAGGGTCTCGACGTCCAGCAATATTTTTACTTCTTCGCCGACCTTGCCCATGCCGGAGATATACCTATCCTTGCCCGACTGAGTGCGGAACTTGGGCGCTTCCTCGACATTGTTCTCCGCTATCTCTATGACTTCCTCGACCGTGTCGACGATAAACCCCAGCGTGGTGCGCGATACGTCGGCTACCACGATACAGGTGCGGTCGTCGTAGACTCGCTCGGGCAGGCCGAAACGCAGGCGCAGGTCCACCACCGGTATCACCTTGCCGCGGAGGTTGATGACGCCCTTCACGTACGACGGCATATCGGGCACCTGCGAAATGCGCTGGAGTTCTATGATCTCTAAGATATGCCGTATGCCGATACCATAGGATTCATCGGCGATACGGAAAAACATGTACTTATTGGCCTGGGTATCCTCGTTCTCGTCGTCGTCGAGAAAGAGGTCGTCCCGAGCATCGCGCCTGACGGTTTCTGCCATGGATTCCCCCTTCCTAGAACTTACCGAAGTCGTCATCGTCGAGCGCGATGACGTCGGCAGGATTCACCGGCTTGCGATCGGTCCTG
>CAZNCK010000194.1:0-4215 GCA_964571545.1 uncultured Treponemataceae bacterium
CGGGCCCAGACGGGACTTTCACCCGCTAGCAGGTGCGCCCTGCCGGGCGCACAAAAAAAATGCCAGTCCTACTGGACTGGCACGTCATGGATGCCGCCGCGCCAGGGATGGCGCGCACTAAAAAAATGCCAGTCCTGCTGGACTGGCACGTCATGGATGACGCTGAGCCGCCGGAGATTCGAACTCCGTACCCACGCCTTAAAAGGGCGTTGCTCTACCGAGTGAGCTAGCGGCTCGCTAGACAAAAATGAACATACCCTCCAGCGCGGGCGCGTGTCAACGCCGGAGACTGTCTTACAAGCTCCTGCCTACGTTCAATACTTGAAGTCAAGCGCCACGAGCAAATTGTATACAGGGCGTCCGCCCGGCTCCAGGCTCAGCTCTTCGCCGTACATCGCCAATGAGAAGGTAAAGGCCGAAAGGTCTATGCCGAAACCCGCGGTCGGCAACGCGTCCTTGATGCCGGCCCTGATGGACAGTATATCGAGGAGCGTGAGTTCCAGGCCCAGCCCCACATTGAGTATCGGGTTTCTGGGTATAGTAGTGAGCAAGTCCAGTATGTCGACATAATCGAGCAGAAAGAGCAGGTTCACACCGAGCAGGTCGAGCAGCTCTAAATCAGGTTTGTATGCGAAACCCAAAGACACATCCGCGGGTACGAGCCCGGATACGGAATTTCCAACCTTGGCGTCGACAGGACTCGCGGCGAACGCGCTGTAACTAGTATAGGTCGTCGTCATCGCGGGGGAATACGCGTCTCGGGCCACGAGGCCGACCGAAAATGCATCATCGAGTGACCACTGGAGCCCCACATCGAAGCCCACGCCCGAGGTCATGATGAAGGCACTGTCGAGCACGGCAGCGGGACTGTCAACGAGGGCCATGACATCGGTAAGGGAGGCGCGCTGGCCTACACTGGCGCGGATGAAGCCCTTGGGCATGATGCCAAGGTCGAGTGTCTGGCGTTCTCCTATAGCGAAGCGGTACGCATAACCGCCCGCGAGCAGTATTTCTTCAGAAACCTCGTACGCTACGGACATCAATGACGAGGCATTGAGCGTGACGAGGGTTTTATTGAACAAACCGAAACCCAGGCCTTTGCCGGCATAGGCAAACGCCAGAGGACCGAGTATATCAGCCTGGACGTAAAGCCGTCCTGCCGAGTCGAAAAGCGAAGCCAGACCGCTCATCGGATCTGTACCGCCTACGACCATGCCGACTATGTCGAAGATGGGGCCTGAAGGATTGAAGACTAGCGCCGATACGCTGAGTTCAGATTCGTCTGACGCAAAGCCGGCCGGGTTCTCGAAGATGGAGTCGACGCCGGAAGCGCGGGCCGCATGCGGGCCGCCAAGGGCGGCCATGCGGGCCGACGGGGGCGAGAAAGGCCTGACAGTCTGAGCCGCTATGCACAAAGGTGCCAGCGCCAACGCAGCACAGGCCACTACAAATCGTTTCATTGATGAACCTCGCAGGTCTTGCTCATGCTTAATAATCGGCGCGTTTTATCACCGGCATAATCACGGAGCGCTGAGTCCCATGGAAGAAAAAATGTCGGCAAATATATTAGATGAACCTTCATCCACAGGAAGCCCATCAGCGTATGACAACAATTCGAGAGCCGCGTCTATAGAGTCTTGATTGACACCGGCTGGCGGCGCATCCAAGTCAAACTCGGCAAGATCAGCCAAGTTTACCTCGGCATCGACGAACGCATCAGCGACGAGGGCAAACGCGGCTGTATATGCGTCATCAGCGCTCAATCCTTCAGGAGGATTATCGGCGATCATGAGCAGGGCATCCATCTCCGCATCATTGAGCGCGACGGTGGAAACAGAGGCTATCGCTTCAGCTATAAATAGTTCGGGATCAGCATCTGGATCGGCTGACAGGAACAGGGTAGCCACTGTAGCCACGACGGGCCCGACACCTGACGACATCACGACGGCGGAGGCAAGAGCATTCGCCGCTTCGTTGTATTCAGCGGATCCGGCCGATGCGGCCCCAGCAGCAGCATAGAGGCCTGGCACCAGAGCGGCGGCCATAGTGGCATCGCCCTCCGCAATTGCGGCGTCGAGCAGACTAACGGCATCCGCTACTGAAATATCGGCGGGGATTGTATATGAATCCCTCGCCAGTACTTCGGCAAGGGATGTGGTGAAAAATTGCTGGCAGGTGGAGAGGAGGAAAACGCTTATGAGGGCCGTGGTCACGGCCACGGCTCGATTTCGTTGTCTATTCATGGTCGCCGCTCCTTAGTTTCGTATACAGTATCGGCGCGGCGACCGGTTTTCATCAGAACCGGATGGCCACTTCAGCGGAGACGCCCGTGCGTCCCTGGTCGCCAGGCCTTCGCCCGAGTTCTTCGGTGAAGACGGCTACGTTTACTTCTATAAGCAACAGATCCAGGCCGGCGCCCAGGCTTACGTAGCCCTTGTTCACGCCGGTGCGTAGCGCGAGAAGTCCGCCGAGCAGATCCGCCTCGGCGCCTACATGGAACAAGTTCCACATTGACGACTTGTCGTTGATCACCTTGAGCGGATCCTGTATCTCGGCCGTGACCGTAACGTCAACGAGCTTGCGCAGGAACACCGGGATTGGTGTGACGCTGGCGCCTATGGTGATATTGGGGCTCAGGGTGTACGCGGCGGCGTCACCTTCAGGAAGATTGCCGACCTCCAGCGCCGTCAGTACATCGCCGAGAAGGGCGGTGGCAAAGTTCTGCTTGGTTGAAATATCTCGGATAGCTAAGCCCACGGAAACAAACTTGCCGACTTCAAGCTTCGCGCCAAGGTCCACCGCGAGGCCAAAACCTATGTCTACGGGAAGCGCCATGGGGTCGAATTCGGTTCCGCCGGTGATTGAGCCAAGCAAGTCTGTGCCGACTATCTCCCCGGTCATCCTGAGATAGGGGCGAATGTCTCCGCCAACCTGGAATAGGAACGGACCTAGCTTGAGCGGTACGCCTATGCCGACGACAGCCGCGATCTGGGCATCGAGGGTGCCGGCGGAGCCGAGCAAGGTCTCGCCGCTGATATAGACTTCGCCTCCGCCAAGGAGTCCAAGCCCCAGTCCTTTGCCTACCCAACCGAGCCCGGCGGACAGGCCAGCGCCTACACCATTGTCCTTAATGAGGCCAGTGAGGGGGCCAATGATCGCGGTAGGATCGTCTATAGAGGCGGCAACTTCCTGGAAAGCCGTAAGATTGCCTGTTGTCGGTTTAACATAGACCCAGGGATTGACGGAGATGAGCGTGAGTTCGGCTTTCTTGTCGGCGAACGCGGCGGGGTTGCCGTACAGACTCTGGTAGCCTTCGCTCATTGCCACGAAGGCGCCGCCCATGGCCATGGAGCGCGCGTCTTTCGGAGCCGCGGCATCTAGTCTCTGAGCGAAAACAACGCTCCCCGCGAGGAGGAGGATAAGCAAAATCGTTATAGTGCGTTTCATATTCTTGCCTCCTTATGGGGTGGTAAGGTCGCTCATGCCGGCGGCCGTTAGTATGTTGCTGAGAGCGGTATCGCCGAGCACAGCATCCATGTCGAATGTAATTTCTGGCGTGCCGGGAACTCCGTTGATCAGATCAATAAGGTATTCGCCGGTCGTATATCCAAGAGGCGGCACTAGATTGCCTACCATGGCCGCGACAATAGCGCTCTGGGCGACATCGCCCGGCACTATGTCTGAATTGTCAGCGTACGCGCCATCAACGAGCGCCACACCCAAAGATTCGTAGTAGAGATCAGCCGCGACAAGCGCATCGATCATTGCAACAAAGGCTGCCTCGTCGGTTATCGTCCCAGCCGAGAAAACAGAATCAGGCAGAATTTGTTCCATGATGGAGCCAATATCGGTGCCCAAGGTGCCGGCGGCGACATCATCGAAAATGCCGCCGATGTTGTCGATCAATTCACCCGCGGAGGTGGTCTGCAGTTCGACCTGAGCGGCGAGCAGAGTAAGTTCCTGGTAATCAGCGGTTTCAGTGGCCAGAACGGCTCTCTGGTCGTTGATGGTGACGAGCACCTCCACTTTGAGCGTTCCGGTTGTATCTTCTGTCATCGTATCGTAGAACGAATCGCTACCGGACAGGTCGAGGAGCTCCGTGGCGTTGGCTTCTTTTATAGCTGCCTCGTTGACAGCGGCAAGGCCAGCAAACAGGTTAAATCCGAGTATGCTGTCCAGGGCTGTGCAGGCCGTCATCGACAATGCGATTGCGGC
>CAZNCK010000195.1:0-2615 GCA_964571545.1 uncultured Treponemataceae bacterium
GCGGTACGAAGATACGGCTTGGTTTGCCGCTCCCTCCTCGAGCGCGACTCGCCCCGCTGCCGCTGGTCCGCGCTGTTCCCCGCCATCCGCCGGCTCGAACTGTCCGGAGAGCTGGTCTCGGGGCGCTTCTTCGACGGCGTCGACGGCCCTCAATTCATGGGGCAGGAGGCGTTTAGACTGTTCCGCGATGGATTTGACACTGGACTCCTCTGGTCGGTCAACGCGTTGGACCCGGCCAGTCCCTGCGGACTTTCAGTAAAAGACCTACCGGAGAATCTGCCTTCAAGGCTGCCGGTCAACCGCCTGACGCTCCGCGGCGGAATCCCGATCTGCGTTTCCCGTCGCTCCTGGCATGAACTCGAAATCAAGACGCGGCCGGACGATCCGGCCACCGGCCCGGCTCTGTCTTTCTTGCTTGAGGCCCGACGCAGAACCGTAGCGCCGGAACGCCGTATACCGGTGGACAGCATAAACGGCCAGAGTGCCGCTCTCTCCCCGTACGCGCCCCTGTTCATCGAGAGGGGATTCGACGCTGACCGCGGCACGCTCACCCTCTGGTAAAAGCTAGCCCGCGAAAAAAAACGCGGCCGCCCATATCGGACGGCCGCGCAGTAAAGACGAGGATAGATGATCAGTCCTCCTCCTCCTCCTTGATCCGTATCGCCTGAGCCGCCTTGGTCACGTCTTCAGCAATCTTGCCCGAGATTGGCGCGTAGTGGTCAAACTCCACTTCAAAACTGCCGGTGCCCGAGGTCATGGCCTTCAGATCTATGGAATAGCGCAGCAACTCAGCCTGTGGCACTTCTGCTTTAATCTCCATGACGCCGCCGCCGATGGACTCCTGGCCTGAAATCTTGCCTCGCCTGCCGGAAAGGTCCGACATCACGTCACCCAGATACTTCTCCTCGACAAACACCATGAGCCTCATCACCGGCTCGAGCAAGGTAGGACTGGCGTTCTTGCAGCCTTCCCGGAATGCGCCGCGCGCGGCCAGCTTGAAGGCCATCTCCGACGAGTCGACCGCATGCTCCTTGCCGTCCGTCAGTATCGACTTCACATCGACGACGGGATAGCCGGCGATGGTGCCGAACTCCATGGCCTGGTGGATGCCCTTTTCGATGCCGGGTATGAAGCCCTTCGAGACGGCGCCGCCGAAGACCTTGTTCTCGAACTGGTAGCCCGTACCGCGCGGCAGAGGTTCCACCTCCATGACGACGCGGGCGTACTGGCCGTGACCGCCGGTCTGCTTCTTGTGCGTATGCTCGCCGGGCGATTTCTTCGTTATCGTCTCCCGGTATGCCACGCGCGGGACGCGGGTCTCGATGGCGATCTTCGCCGCGTGGCGCACCTTGTCCAGCATGATGTTCAGGTGCAGTTCTCCCATGCCGGAGATGACCGTTTCCTTGGTCTCGGGATTGAAGTGGATGGTAAAGGTCCTGTCTTCCTCCGCGGCCTTGTGGAGGAGCTCGGTAAGCTTGTCCTCTTCCTTCTTGTTCACGGCGCTGATGGCCACGGTATGGATGGGCTGCGGCAGCTTGAGATCCTTGAACGTCAAGACGGTTTCCGGGGTACACAGCGTGTCGTTCGTCTTGAGCGTAGGGCTCTTGGATACGATGCCGATGTCGCCGGCACGCAGTTCGCGAACTTCTTCGAGCTTCTTGCCCTGGGCAATGTACAGCTTGCCAATCTTTTCCTTCTTGTTCTCGCGGGCGTTGAGGATTTCCATGTCGGCGGCCAGCACACCCTGTACGACCTTGACATACGAGAGTTTCCCGGAAAACTGGTCAATCTGGGTCTTGATGACGAGGGCGGCCAGGGGGGCAACCTCGTCGACGGCAAGGTGCTTCGTGGTGCCGTCGGCGCAGGTGACCAGTTCGGTAGCAAGCGCGGAAGGATGGGGAGCCGTCGACTCGAGGAACGACATGAAGGCCGCGCAACCGGAATTCCGTATGGCCGAACCGCAGAAGGCCGGGACGATGCGGTTGCAGGTAAGCGCCTCGAAGAGTCCCTTGACTATCTCTTCCTGCGAAAGCGTTCCCTCGGACAGGTACTTCTCCATCAGGTCGTCGTCGCCCTCGGCGGCGGCCTCGGAGAGCAGGGCCCTGGCCTCGGCTACCGCGGCGGCGTATTCAGCGGGAATGGGAGCGCTTGTTTCCTTCTGCTCACCCGCGGCGGGAGTCGGATACGCGAGCTGGTTGAGCACATCGATGACGCCTTTATAGGCGGCGCCTTCTCCCATCGGTATGGTAACGGCCACGGGGGCCTGCCTGAATTTCTCTTTAACGTCGTTGAGGGCCCCAGCGTACGAAGCGCGGTCCTCGTCGAGCTTGTTGACGAATATCATCCTTGGTTTGGCGCGGCTGTCGAGGTTGCGCCACAGCTTTATCGTCTCTATCTGCATGCCGGAACGGGCATCCACCAGCATGATGGCGGATTCGCATGACCTGAATGCGAGTATCACTTCTCCTATGAAGTCCGACGATCCGGGGGTGTCTATGAAATTGACCTTGATGTCGCCATGGCACACATGGGCCAGCGTGGAGTGGATTGAGATCTTGCGTTCGATTTCCTCTTCCGCGTAGTCGCTCACGGTCTTGCCCGACTCGATGGTCTCG
>CAZNCK010000195.1:2625-4203 GCA_964571545.1 uncultured Treponemataceae bacterium
TTTTTCCTGTGCTACCGTGGCCCGCGAGGGCCACGTTCCTGATGAAGTCGGTCGTAAAGGCCATAGACGCGCTCCTTGTGGAAGTTTTTCGGGAGGTCCTTCACACCGCCGGCTGACGGGGCCGGGCCTCCGTACGGAACAGCTATACCGTTTCGTAGTAAGAGTGCGAATGATGGAACTGTTTCAGCGGGTTGTCAAGAAAAAGCCGGCCGGCTCTAGACATCAATTGACAAGGGCCGTCAGCGCGGCTTATACAATATCCTTACCGGGACGTAGCCTAGCGGTAAGGCGCCAGCTTTGGGAGCTGGATATCGGGAGTTCGAATCTCCCCGTCCCGAATTGTAGCGAGCGTAGCTCGCGAATCGGGATCATAGCTCATCTGGATAGAGCAACGGCCTTCTAAGCCGTAGGTGGTGGGTTCGAGCCCCGCTGGTCCCATTACCTTCAGTTATTTTCACACACACGCAAGCCGCAAACGTCGCCCGAGGCGGCGCGTACAAGCTGAAGTCAAAAAAAGCTATTTTACCGCGCTGGCCGTACGGCTGGAACCGCGCATTGGGCTAATCTGAGGTTCCGGACCTAGGGGCCTCGCAAGGCGATTCGGACGGACCAGGCGACGCCAGCCAAGAAAAACCGCTCCGGAGACGTACAGCAACGAGACTATCAGGCCCAACCACTCCAGTCGCATGAAGAAAAGCGCCGCGCCGGTAGCCGCTACGCTAAAAGCAATGACAGCCAGCGCTATCTGCTTGGAGGCATCCGGAAAACCGTCTTTCGCGGCCTCTTCGAGCAGAACGGGAACCGCGAGAGCGCTGGCCGCGAGCAGACAGGGAATGACCAGGGCAAAGACGCGACTAGGATCTCCCCATGACGCGATGGTATGGGCTACGCCAAACACGGAAAGTACTCCGAAGAAGAACGCGACAAGCTGCTCGTAGCCGCCGCCGCGGCTCAATCCCTTGAAGCCCACGGCCACCGCATAGGCCGCGGCGGCCAGCCCGAAGGGCAACAGCCAGTATCTGACCATGAAGGTAAGTATGAGCAACCAAGACCCCCAAACGGGAGCCAGCAGTGGCTTGGCGATAAGCCAGAACAACACGGCAGGTACGCCGAAAAGCAGGCCTTTGATAAATGACTGGAAGCGGCTGGACCGGAACGGAACGTCCACGCGGCTATGGTGAAGAAGGCCAGGGGCATAGACAGGATTGCAAAGGCATACATGATACAGAGGCTAGCACGGAGGCGTCCGCGCGGCAAGTGACCTAGAACATGGCCAGCAGGTCGAGGTGATCCTGGGCCCAGCTCGCAAATTTCCGGCTGGAATCAGCCATGACCTTGACCGACTGGTGCTGTTCGGCATCCTGCAACGAGGCTGCGAACGCATCAAGAGACTCGGCGAACGATAGCTCATGAGATACGAGGCCCCGCAGTACATCATCCGGGCCAGCATTGGCAGAAAACGAAACTGGCTGAGCGCCTGCCGGAAACTGCGAATCCAGCGTCCTCAATAGTGCTACATGCTCATGTTTCTGTCGTATGACTGATTCAAGTAACTTGCGTATCGCAGGAGCCTGCACT
>CAZNCK010000196.1:0-4190 GCA_964571545.1 uncultured Treponemataceae bacterium
AGACATTGAATCCGGCACTAATACAAACCGGCAGCCTCACCGCCTGAACACGATTCTGTGTACGAAGTCCTTCCAGTCAATGGCACGGATGCCCTCACCGCCCGCGTACTCCAGGAGCCCCTTGTCGTCGGTGACCAGGAGGTCGCAGCGGGCCGATGCCGCGGCGGCTATCATGCGGTCGGGTTCGTGGCGGTCAGCGGGAGCGGGCGGGGCGGCGGCGGCACTTCCAACCGCGGAGCGGGAGGCCGCGGCGGAAACCGTGGCGCAGAGCCGGGAGGCCAGGTCGAGGTACCGTGAGCGCCGCTCTTCATCCGGTATGGCTGAAAGTTGTTGGAGCTGGATCTCAGAGATGATCAGCCTGAGGTCGCGGCGATTTTCAAGCTCGGAGACAGCCTCGTCGTCGCGCTCCAGGTGGTCGAAGACGTTGGTGTCGAGCATGACCCTCATGGTCGCGGAGGGGCTAGTTCATACAGGAATACCGCCGCCGCCTGGGACACATTGAGGCTTTCTACCGCGCCCGAGCCGTCTATGCGGACAAGCTGGGTGCAGGCATCGCGGACCACGGAAGACAAGCCGGTCTCCTCGTTGCCCAGTACAAGCGCGGCCGCAAGCGCTGCCGTGGCGGTAGTAGCCGCGAACGGAACCCGCGCTTCGCGGAGGGTGCGCGCGCCGCGGTGGTCGGCTCCTATGGTCGGGATGGGCGAGCCTGAACGGGCCGACGCTGCGGCGCAACGCGCCAAAAAGCGGGCGGCGGATTCGTCGGTATAAACGGGCAGATGTTCGAGGGCGCCGCGGGCCACGCGGTAGGCGCTGGTGGTGAGGCGCGCGCCGCCGTCGTCACGGCCCAGGACGAGGGCCTGCCATCCGAAGAACGCGGCGGAGCGGGCTATGGAGCCGAGGTTGTGGTCGTCGCCGACGCGATCCAGGACGACTATCCTAGCACCGTTCTTGGCCCAGGAATCCGCGAGGTCGTCGGTGACATGAGCTGGCAGTTCGTCGTCCATCATGGCGACGACGCCCTGGTGGTGCGAAGTGCCCGACAGCTTCTCGAGTTCGTCTGGGCTTACCCGTTTGTACGGGCGCCTGAGGACTGAGAGCCTGGCGCAGAGCTTGCCGAATTCACGGGCGCGTTCTTCGGCATAAAAGAAGCGTTTGACAGAGTCCGGGCGTCTGGCGGCGAGCGCCCGGACCGATTCCAGCCCGCAAATGGCGAGCTCTCGGCGTTGCGTGTTCTTCACGGCGACAGGATACCGGAGCGGCGGCCCCGATACAAGCGTACCGAACCCGGCGAGTTCATACGATGATGACCTCTTTGACGCCCGCGCCGCGCGCGATGGTGGCCAGCTCTTCCATCAGGGCGTCTGTCGGCTGAGGCAGGTCGCGCCAGGCCGCGCGGACGCCCTGCGGCCGAAAGCGGATAAGCTTGTAGCGCGCGGCCGAGCCTGAAGACACAAGGATCGCGGAAACATTGCGAACCGTCAAAGGCGCGTCGAACTGGCCTGGGGCTACGACGGTGCGCGCCTCGTACAGCTTGCCCGCGGTTGCCAGGAAACGCAGGTTTTCGATAACAGTTTGGTTGCTGGCACCGGTTAGTGTCCGGTGTTCAGCCTCATCCCAGGCCTTTACGTCGAGCATGAAGCCTTCCGCGGCCTCCACGAGGCCGGGCAGCCGGGAATAGTCGGTGGAGCCGTTGGTGTCCACGAGGCCGGGTAGCCCGGCGGCCCGCGATGCTACCAGCAAGGCCTCCAGAAATTCCGGCTGCAGGCCGCACTCGCCTCCCGAGACGGTGATGCCGCTCAGGAAGGGCCTGTAGCGCTCGATGGCAGCAAGCACCTCGGCCGGGCTCATGTCCATCGTTTTTGGCGACGAATCGTGGGGGCAGGCAGCAATGCAGGCGCCGCAAGCGGTGCAGCGGGTCGGGTCCCAGTCCACCCGGATGCCGTACGGAAACGCCGGCGCGGCCGCCTGCTCCGGGGCTGGCGCCGTGGAGAGCGCGCCGGCGGGGCAGACAGCCACGCAGATGCCGCAGTGGATGCAGGCCGCTCGTGTTTCCGGGTTGTGGCAGTAGCGGCAGTCAAAGTCGCAGCCCTGCAGGAATACGACGGCCCTGTTGCCGGGTCCGTCGACGGCGCTGAACGGCAGAATCTTGGCGACGTTGCTGCGCACGACGTTGCCGCGCACGACGGTGTCGGTCACGAGCGGAGGCGGCGGTCGAGGACGCCGAGGTTGTTGACGGCGTTGCGGCCGAACACTGTGGTGCCCTGCAGCGAGGCTTCTCCGCGGTTCAGCTTCGCTATTTCAGAGCGCTTGACCAGGTAGCCGGTGATGCGCACGACGTCGGCGTCGCTGGCGTAGGCACTGAAGTAGCGGAGACCGCTAGCCAAGGCGCCGCGGGCTATGTCCAGGAGGTGACGCGGGTTGGCCTTGGCGGTGGGTTCGAAGGCAAACACGTCGCCTATGCCGCTGGGGAAATATTTATGGAACGGCGCGGCGCGCAGGATATGCTCGGGCAGTTCCGGTTCATCGCCGATGGGGATGCGGCAACCGGGGCTGACACCCTGATCGTCGTCTATGCCCACCTGAGCATGCATGATGTAGTGCCCGCCATTGGCAGCCAGAAGCGGTGTCCTGTGCGCCGCCACCATCGCGTCGATGCTGGCGATGATAGCCAGGCCCAGCGCGTCCGCCTCGTCATTCTTGCCGAAACGCTTGCCGCCGGCGAAGGTATTGACCGCCTCGGCGAGGCCCACGAGGCCGAACATGGCGCTGAATCGGTCCGCCCTCACGAGGCCTTCCTTGACCAGGAAGCTGGCTTCAAAGAAGCCGGATTCTTTTACCAGAAAGCGCACGCGCTCGTCCATGTATTGGAGCTGGCGGGCCACGACGTCTGGCAGAACGCGGTTCCTGAAATCGTCCAGGCTTTTGGCCAGCGGGGCGACGCGAGCCAGGTTTATGCGTACGAGGGTGCAGGCCCCGCCGCCCTTGGGTAGGCCGTTGTAGCAGGACGCGATGGCATAGTCTGGAAAGCCCATGGCTTCGAATTCGCGCTTGAACATACGGTGGTTGGCAAAGCTGGGCTTGGCCACGTCGAGGGCCGCCGAGGCCGCCAGGGTGGCAAAACCGTCGGGGGTACGGTCGGGGTCGTATTTGAGGGTTAGATTGGGCACCGCGTTCTTCTGCTCGCGCGTGAGTTCCAGTATGAGGCGTCCGGCGACAGTCTCGTCGGGGCCGATATCGGCGTGGCAGAACGAGTCGTTGATTGTGCGGTCTATCTGGAGCAGGAACAGGCCTATGGCCTTGCGCGCCTCGGCCTCGTCCTTGACGAAGGGCTGCAATAGCGCGTCGATGTCGCCCAGGTACACGGGAAAGGTGGTGATGCTCGGCACGTGGCGGTAGAGGATGAGGAGGCTGGCGGTGGCTTCCCAAATATCGCGCGGCGGCGGCAGACCCAGGAATTCCGATCCCTGGCGCATGAACAGTTCATAGTCGGGCACGAGGTAGCGCGGGCGGTACGGAGCGGCGCCTTCGTAGAGGTCGCAGATGGCGCCGAGGTCGCGGTAACGCTGAATTTCAGCGCTGATTGCTAAAGGGCTCTCGGTAGCTTCGCCGACGCGGGCCAGTCCGGCGACTTTCTGTTGGTAGGTGAGGGTCCGGTCGGTGATGACGGCTAATCCTGGATTCATGGTCAAACTCCCTGATAGAGGCATTGGTGCTCTGGAAGTTAACCTTGCCGGTTTTGACGGCCTGTTGAAGGCGGGCCGCTCGTGGGTGTTCGTGCTAACCGTGGTTCTTTATCGCGACGACGCGCGATGTTGGCTTCATTATACAACTGCCTTGCTCATGCGACAAGTATTCATGCTCAAGGAGAATATTTAATTAGTTCACCGAACCTTGTGTCCCCCATCAGCAGGCGTATTTGGGCAGGTACGTGGCACCAGTCTTGAGCGGTGTCACGGCCTCCTTGAGCCAAATCCTGCCGCCTTCAGCACTTAGCGCCTGCTTTGACAGGAAGGCCCGGTCCGTGTAGAACGTCGTGAACTGCTCGGCGATCCGGACAGGTGAAATTCCCGCCATTTCAGCATGCACTTCCTCTGTTTCTTTGCCGGGACCGACGCGGAACGGCTTCTGGTAGTTGTGGTACACCAGGTGCAGCATGAGCCGCGCAAGCCCGTTCGCCACATTCCTGGTGT
>CAZNCK010000197.1:0-1381 GCA_964571545.1 uncultured Treponemataceae bacterium
CCGGCGCCCTTGGTACAGCTGCCGGCGGGCGGGTCGCCTACGACATACGAGATATCGCCGTGATGCACGATAGGTGCGCCGGGAGCCTTTGCTTCCGCTATCGATAAAACGGGCTTAAGCACTTCATACTCGACGACTATGGCAGCCAGCGCGGCCTGGGCT
The DNA here is from genome assembly GCA_964571545.1 of uncultured Treponemataceae bacterium. GTDB lineage: Bacteria > Spirochaetota > Spirochaetia > Treponematales > UBA12059 > SZUA-370. The sequence continues at coordinate 163 of CAZNCK010000197.1, forward strand.
TCTTCCGGCGTCTCGGCCAGCACCGCCGCTACGCGGTCGCCCACGTGGCGGACCTTGCGCGGGAACATGCGCTGGTCGTGCGGGCTGGGCTCGGGGAAGCCCTGGCCGGCCGTGGTATAGACCTGATCCGGGCAGTTCTCATGCGTGACGATGTCTACGACGCCGGGCATTTCCAGCGCCTTTGATACGTCGATGCGCTTTATCCACGCGTGAGCGTGCGGCGACATGAGCAGCTTGAGGTGGCAGGCGTCCGATTCGACGCGGTCCTCCACGAACGCCTTCTCGCCGCGGGCCAAGGCCTGGGCGTCCACCTTGTCGCGGTCCTTGCCCACATGGCGCAGATCCGGCCTGAACTCGGGTCCGAGCGGCACCACATAGTCAGGGTTGGCCATGCGCTCGGAGGCAATCCTGGCCGCGTCGTAGAACTGCTCGTAGCCGGTACAGCGGCACAGGGTGCCGGACAGGGCGTCGCGCAGTTCCTCGTCGCTCGGTTTTGGACGGCGTTCGAGCAGCTCGTGCAGTGCCAGGACCACGGCAGGCGTACAGTAGCCGCACTGGACGCATGAGGCGTCTATGAGCGCGCGCTGGACGATGGACAGCGTGCGGTCCTTTGAATAGAAGTCAACGGTCAGCACCGAGCTGCCATCCGCCTGGGGAGCGAGGATCTGGCAGGAATTGACGAGGCGGCCGTCGAGGAGCACCGCGCACAGCCCGCACGAGCCTTCGCCGTCGCAGCCGTCGCGCACCGAGACTATGCCCTTGCGCCTCAAGCAGGCGCGCAAGCTCTCGCCAGGCTCGCAGGCCCAGGAGACGGCGCGGCCGTTCAGCTTGAAATTGATCTTCATGACAGTTCCTCCGCGGCGTGGAGCGTATCGGCGAGCAGGGCGGCGCCGCGCAGGCACTTGTACTCGGCGCTGCCGCGCTGATCGGCCCGGGCTGACAGGAGCGGCAACACGGCCCTTTCTATGTCGGTTTTGGTCGGTAGCGGTCTGCCTTCAAACACGTTCGCGAGGTCTGGCCTGAGCGCGGCGTGGGGGCCGAAGCCGCCGAGCGCTATATGCAGCTCAGTGAGCTTGTCGCCTTCGAGCCTGTAGGCGCAGGCGGCGGTACTCGTGGCGATGTCGCAGACGGTGCGGCTGGATCGCAGGCTGGCAGCCCTGATGCCGGCGACAAGCGGCAGGATGGCCGATACAACGAGCCCCTCCGGCCTGGCCAGCCA
>CAZNCK010000197.1:1391-4186 GCA_964571545.1 uncultured Treponemataceae bacterium
CATTACCGCCGCCGGCTTTCCGCGGCTCTTTACTTCCACGGTCGCGCCGAGCGCGAGCAGCAGCGGCACCAGGCTGGCGCAGGACTTGTTGGCGCCCAGGTTGCCGCCCAGCGTAGCGCGGTTGCGCGTGTTGCGGTTGGCCATGGAAGCCGCCGCGGCCTTTATGCCCGCTGGCGCTTCGCTTGATTCAATGATTTCCTGAAACGTAGCGCCCGCGCCGATGACCAAAACGGACCCGTGCTTCTCTATCGAACGCGGCACTGCCCTGCTTATGTCTACGACGCGTTCCGGTTTGTCCCGTGCCTCGAACGCCAGCGCGTACGTGCCGCCCGCGAGCGCGAGAGAGCCAGGCACGGCCAGTAGCTCCAGCGCCTCGTCGATCGTGGCTGGCTTGAAGAATTCTTTTACCATACGGCTGCAATCCCCGCTTTCTGAAGGAGCCTCTTAGCGCAACGATTGGCCTCGTCGCGTATGCGGTCCTCGTCGGCGCCGGTCAGGCGCCCGTCCCTTACGACAATCTTGCCGTTTACGATGAGGTGGTCAACGCCGTGATTGTAGCCCGAGAAGAGGAGGGCCGCGGCCGGGTCTGACAGGGCGCCGGCGTATTCCATTTTCATTACATCGAACATCGCGATGTCTGCCAGAGCGCCGCTCTCCATAGTCCCAGCGTCGTCATATCCGAGTATACGCGCCCCGCCGGAGGTAGCCAGTCCCAGCACCTCTCGCGCGTTGATGCCGCCTGAGCCGTAACGAACGCGTTGCAGTAGCAGGGCCTGGCGAGCCTCACCGAGCATGTCCGACGCGTCGTTGGACGCCGAGCCGTCTACCGCAAGGCCGACCTTGACGCCGCGGTCGAGCATTTCGCGCACGCGGCAGATGCCCGAGCCCAGTCTCATGTTGGACGACGGGCAGTGCGCCACGCCGGTTCCGGTGCTGGCCAACAGGTCCAGTTCCTCGTCGTTGAAATGGATGCCGTGGGCATACCACACGTCTTTGCCGGTAAAGCCGCAGTCTTCCATCACCTTCAGCGGACGCCGTCCCAGCGTCTGTACGCAGAAGTCCGTCTCGTCGGCCGTCTCGGCCAGGTGGGTATGGAGCCTGGCACCGTACTTGCGCGCCAGGTCGGCGGCGTCGCGCATGGATTTCTCCGAGACGGAGAACGGCGAACACGGCGCCAGCGCCACGCGCCGCATGGAGTCGGGAGCACGGTCATGGAAGGTCTTCAGCGCTTCCTCGCTCTGTTCAAGGATTTCTTCCTCGGACTGCACCACGCTGTCGGGCGGCAGTCCGCCGTCCTTTTTTGACCGCGACATTGAGCCGCGGGTAGGCGCGAAGCGGAGGCCTATCTCTGAAGCTGCCTTGAACTGTATGCCGGGCAGATCGCCTGTGAAGGTGCGCGGATAGAGGTAGTGATGGTCGGTGGACAGGGTGCAGCCGGTCTTGGCGAGTTCGGCCATAGCGAGCATGCTGGACCAGTATACCGCTTCCTCGTCTACGCCCTTCCAGACTTCGTATAGGTAGATGAGCCAGTCGAAGAGCTTGGCATCTTGGACGGCCGGTATGTTTCTTGTAAGCGTCTGGTAGAAATGGTGGTGCGTGTTGACCAGCCCGGGCATGACGACGTGCTTACGGGCATCGACGACGGTGCAGGTCTCCCCGACGCCTTGCGGCACCGAGAGGCCCTTGCCTATCTTCGCGATGCGCTTGCCTTCTATTAATACATCGACGCCCGACAGGTCATCCCCGGCGGAACCGGCCGCTGGGCCGGCCCCGTATCGGGGGCGGACCACCCTGAAGCAGTCCTTGAGCAGAATCACCTGAGAACCTCGGCGTTGAACTCGTTGATCATGACGTCAAGGTCAGTTGCCTGGGCGCGGAGTCCGCCCCAGTAGTTGCGGTGGTCGTCCCACTGGGCGCGCAGTTCGTCCACGCCCTTGCCCAGCTGCTCTATCCAGAGGAAGTACTTGAGCTGGTGCACGCGGCGCTTGTCAACCTGCGACATCTCGAGGACATGGTCGATCGAGGTGCCCATGAGCCTGTCGTAGTCGCGGTCGGCCTGGCGCTGGTCGTACTTGCCTCGCTCGGCGTCCATCTCGGATATGCGGCTGGCGTACATGACCATGGAGTCGGTGAACATGGTGAACACCACGTCGTTCTCGTCCATCTCGTAGTACTTGGCCATCTTGATGGCGGCCAGCATGTTGGCGACGCCGGAGATGCCCATGAGGTTGAGCTTGGCGATGTCCTGGGCCGAGACGCCGTTCTCCGCGAGGAGCTTGTGTCCCGCGGGCTCGTTGAACAGGCGGATCAGGCGGATGGGCAGTTCGTCGTCGATGCCGATGGCCATGTCGGTCTCGCGCACGTTGTGGATCCAGGGAATATGCTTGTCGCCTATGCCTTCTATGCGGTGGTCGCCGAAACCGTTTTCAAGGATGGTCGGGCACTGGAGCGCCTCGGCCACGGCTACCTTGGCGCCGTTGAAGTGGTCGCGGATGTAGCTGCCCGCGCCCATCGTGCCGGCCGAGCCGGACGACAGCACGACGCCGCCGATGTGGTCTCCGGGCTTGCCTATCTTCTTGAACACTTCGGCCATGGCCGGGCCGGTGACGTTGTAATGCCACAGGTGGTTGGGCAACTGGTCGAACTGGTTGAATATGACGCATTCGGGCCGGTTCTTCTCGATGTCGACGCACTTGTCAAAAATTTCCTTGACGTTGGACTCGCAGCCGGGCGTGGCGATCACTTCTTCGGCCATGGTCTTGAGCCACTCGAAGCGCTCCTTGCTCATGCCGGCG
>CAZNCK010000198.1:0-4157 GCA_964571545.1 uncultured Treponemataceae bacterium
AAAAGACATCCAGCTGGAGATGCCAGAAGAGCTGTTCAGCGTCAAGAAATTCAAGGCCACGGTAGAGACCATCAGGGACCTCACCTATGACATCAAGGAAATGGTGTTCAGACTCGACGATCCTGAGTCCATAGCGTTCGAGAGCGGCCAGTACGTGCAGATCGTCGTTCCAGCCTACGGCGACATCAAGGAGGAAGTCCAGAGGGCATACTCTATGTCGTCAAGGCCCGGTGATTCCGGTCGCGTTGAACTGCTCGTCCGCCTCGTGCCCGGCGGCATCGCGACCACCTATGTGCACAAATTCCTCAAAGAGGGAGACTCGATGGAGCTCGTCGGCCCGTTCGGCGAATTCCGCGTGCACGACACGCCGACCACGATGGTCTGCGTGGCCGGCGGTTCGGGCATGGCGCCGTTCAAGAGTATGTTCTACGACATGCGCGAGCGTGGCACGTTCCCGGAAAAAGAAATATGGTACTTCTTCGGCGCAAGGACCACGAGAGACATGTTCTACCTGGACGAACTCAGGCAGCTTGAAAAGGAGTGGCCGCGCTTCCACTTCGTTCCCGCGCTGTCCGAGCCCAAGCCCGAGGAGAACTGGACCGGCGATACCGGGCTCATCACCGACGTGCTGGACCGCTATATCAAGGACCGGGTAGGCAAGGACAAGGGGCTGGAAGGCTACCTGTGCGGTAGCCCCGGCATGATAAACGCCTGCATCGCCGTGATGACCAACAACGGCATAGACCAGTCCAACATCTACTTCGACAAATTCGCCTAGGCCCCATCGGAGGATATATGAAGAACACGCAAGCTGAACGGGACGCGTACGATCAGATGAAACCGGGCATAATCACGGCCCAGGGTTTTCTGGGCGCCGATATGCGGAGCCTCGCGGACATTGTTGAAGCCGACATGGAGTCATGGCGGCGGGGTAGCACGGACCCGGACACAGCCGCGGACTTCCTCGAAAGACTCAGGGATCTGGGGCAGAAAGGCCTGGGGGAGCCAACCGGCGTGGACGGCCGCTGGGTGGTCACGGTCGGCGACGCGCGCGGCGTCCTGCCTTGCCCCTTCCACGACGGCACGTTTCACAAGAATTCCATCGAGGTAGTCGACGAAAAAAACGGATCCCGGGTGATCTATTCCGACCTCTCGATACATCTGTTGCGCGCTCACCGTTTTTGCCAGGGCAAAGACAGCCCATTCAGGCTTGATCCAAAGACTATCGCGGCTATGATGAAGTAAAATGCCCAAAACGGTTTCTCGGTACCTGAAATCTTTTTCGCAGCGGGCGCTTTTCTCGTTCGAACAATTCTCCAGACACGAAATGGCGAATCATGCGGCGGCGGGAGCATACTCGTTCCTGTTATCCGCTATACCCGCGGTGCTTGTAATACTGTACATCTCCTCCATGGCTCTCGTCTCCTTCGACGCGGAGATAATCCTGGCTACGCTCAGCCCCTTCATCGAGGCCTTCGGCGGACGCGACGCGCTGCGGGCCTTCGTTTCAAAACCGCTGGCCGGGTTCGCTGGCGCATTCGGCTTCATCAACTTGATATGGGCAGCCCGGCTCTTCATAGTATCCTTGCAACGAGGCATCCGGGTCATCTACGCGGACGCTGCCAAGTCCAACCCCGTTAGAGAAAACATACTTACCTTCGCGGTCGAATTGATAATCATCGTTGCGGTGGTGTTAATCATTCTGGTAAGCCAGGTCACGCGTGCGGCGATAGCGACAATGGATTGGGCTCCAGCCGCCCTGTTCTTCGGCCTGGCGGTGAAAACCGGCCTCTTCGCGCTCCCGATTGTACTGCTCTGGACCTTCGTGTTCCTCACGTACAAGAATGTGCCGCCTAAAAAACCCGGTCTCGTACATGCCGCCTTCAGCGCCGCGCTGTGCGTCGCTGCATACTCGGCATTTGGCGCCATACTCGGGCTAACGCTCAATACCGCACGGTATGGCCTGCTGTACGGCATTCTCGGCAACCTCATTGTCGGCCTCATCAAGGTATACTTCTTTTTCTGGCTCTATTTTTTCTTCTCCGAGCTCTGTTACACGCTGGAATACTTCGACACGCTCCTGTTCGCCCGCTTTCATCAGTTAAACTCGGCTGAAAAGCCGGCCGGTCGAATCGAACGCGCGCTGTTCTCGGCGCCTTCCAGACTTATAAAGCGCTACGCCCGCGGGTATCAGGCTGGAGATGTCATCTTCGCCCAGGGCGACGAAGACAGAAGCGCGCTTTACTTGTACCGCGGGTCTGTAGAGATTTACCTTTCGCAGGACAACGCCCCCGGGAGACTCCTATCCACAGTCAGCGAGGGCGACTTTTTCGGAGAGATGGCCTGGATACTCGAAGAACCCCGTTCCGCCCTTGCCCGCGCAAAGTCAGAATGCACGGTCTTCGTGTTGCCTCCCGAACTATTCGAACGATTTCTGGCGCAAGACGCCGGGGCTTCGCGCAGGCTGGTGGGAATTCTTGCGGCCCGGCTCAAGGCCAACAACGACAGACTGTCGAAGGCGGATGCGCTATGAGAATGCTGGTCGTCTCCGATACCCACGGGGACTGGCAAACCCTCGCGTCTATACTGGGCCTGCTGGGCCGCTCGGTCCAGGCGCTCCTGCATCTCGGCGACGGCTCGAGCGATGTCAGGTCGGCATTTCGCTCGGGTGCGCCCATGCCGCCGGCGTACGGCGTGCGGGGCAATGTCGACAACGACTCGTCCGTCCCCCTCCTCCGTCACTTCCACGCTGACGGCAGGATCGTCCTAATCGCCCATGGCCATCGTTACCCGCTTGGCGAAGGCACCGCCTGTCTTTCAAGCGCGGCCCGCGCAGAAGGCGCGCGGGCCTTCTTCTATGGCCACACGCACATACCGCACTACGAAGAGCGCGGCGGTGTCGTCATCCTCAATCCTGGCAGCCTCTCTCGGCCGCGCGGCCCATGGGGACCGAGCCTTGCCATAGTCGAAGCTCCTCCATCATCGAAGTGCCTCGATGTAAAGTTGTACGAATTGTCTGGATCGAAATCATCTCCGCGGCTCAAGGCCATCCGCTTCTGAAGCCTTGCGCCGCATGCCTAAAGGGTCGATAGTACCGGTATGGAAGCCAAAAAAAAGCCGCACGCTTCGCGTCGGGTCTGGCTCGTCGTGGGTCTACTCGCCGCAGCCTTCCTCGTAGCCGCGGGCGCTTACCTCGGCGTTCAAGCAACCAGGACACTCGATCCGTTGGTCGTACAAACATCGTTCCGGTCCTATATCGAAGGCGTGGCCATAGCGGGCAAGATAGTGCTCGTCGAAGCCCGAGAACGGATCGTTATATCGCAAACCACGCCAGGCCTGCTGTTCGGCGACACGAAGGTGGGCAGGTTCCTGGGAATACGCTCCGATGCGACAATAGAGGCCTCTGCCTGGGCGGACCTGGCCTTCGTCGTCGATCTGTACGGCGCCGAAACCTGGTCGGTGCGCTACAATCAAGCCGAGGGCGGTAGCTTGGCCATTGCGGCTCCACCCATCTCGATGCTGACACCGGCGATACACACAGACACTATCGAAATTCAAACAACCGAGCGATCCATATTCCTCGACGAGCAACGACTCGAGGATTCGGCGTTGCGGGGTCTGACGGCCCGCTTCATCGAGGCCGCCTCGAGCATGTTGGACGATTCCGGACTGCGAGCCAAAGCCGCGGCCGGAATCGAGGCTATGGCCAAGACGTTTGCCGCGAGTTCGGGGTTCCCTCTCGAGCGCGTGGATGTCGTGTTCGCGCCCGCTGAAGACTGAAACACCAATGCATGGAGCACATCACACGCGTAAGGAGCACGACGATGACCGAGCGGACACGACTCGACAAGGTATTCTGGTGGACCCTCGCGGGCGCCGCGGCCTTGACCGCCTTGATCGCACTAACGGCCCCGGCTCTCTCCAGATTCTATCCACTGTTGCTCGACAAGGGACCCTCATGGTATTTCTGGCAATTGCCTGAAGCCACTATCCTTGCCCGACTGTCATCATGGGGCTTGTACCTGTTGCATCAGGTATCGTTGTGGTATCTGGCCATCAGGTTCCGCCGCGAAGTCGCCCACCACGACAGGCTCAGTCGGCTCAACATCGCGGCCATCGCAGTTAACGGCGCATTCGTACTCCTTCATATCCTTCAG
>CAZNCK010000199.1:0-1475 GCA_964571545.1 uncultured Treponemataceae bacterium
TTCCATATAGCGCGGTATGTCGATGTTGTCCGGGCAGCCTGAAGAGCATCCCGGCGCGCCTACCCTCATTGAACCAAAAATCGAGTGGAAGCGGTTCTCGCCCATCAGCGCCGGGCACTTGTCGCCGCCCTTGCGGAGGCAATGGAAAACATTGTCGTGTCCCCGATAGTACCAGCATCGGGGTTCCTGGCAGAGGTTGCCGCCCAGCGTGCCCATGTTACGAAGCTGCGGCGAGGCTACCGCGTGCGCCGCATCGGCGAGCAGCGGAATTGCCCTCTTGATTACGGGGTTCTTGGTAATTTCTGAAAGCGTTGTCAGGGCCCCAATTTTGATTCCACCGGATTCTTCCCGTATGTAATTCAGACCTTCGATTTTTTTGAGATCCACGAGTACCTGAGGATACACCGGGCGTACCTCATCCTTGAGTATGCCCAGGATGTCGGTTCCGCCCGCTACCATTACCGCCCGCTTGCGGTAATCGCCAAGTTTTGTGACTGCGTCTTCGATTGAAGTAGCCGCTATATGTTCAAATTTGCGCATTCCCATGGTTGTACCCTCAATCCTTTCCCAGGGCTTTGAGAATTTTTTCCGGTTTGACCGGAATGTCGTTCACCCTGACCCCGATGGCGTTGTATATCGCGTTGAGGATAGCTCCGGGCGTGCACGACACCGTGCCTTCGCCGATGCCGCAGGCTCCGTATTCGCCGGTACCCCTCCACACCTCCAGCAACACTGGATCGATGTCAGGCATGTCGGCCATCGTCGGGATGGTGTAGTCAACCCAGTTAAAGTTCAGCGGTATGCCGGTCGCCTTGTCGTAGATGATCTCCTCGGTGAGCGCCTCGCCCATGCCCATGCACTGGCCGCCAATCTGCTGCGACTCGGCGCCGGAGGCGTACATCACGGTGCCGCAATCGTTGATGACGATCAGTCTCAGCACGTCCACCTTTCCGGTGCTCGTGTCCACCTCGACCTCGGCGAAGTTGGCGAAAAACGGAATACCGGTCATCGCGACATCGGGTGAGCGGCTCTTTGCCACGGTTATCGGCGCGTTGTCGCCCTTGTGCAACATTTCCTTCACGGTCATGGTGAGCCTTGGGTTCGACGCGACTAGTACCTTGCCATCGACGATGTCGATGTCTGCCGGTTTGACCTTCAGTATTTCGGCTCCCACGTACTGAAGTTTCTCTTTGAGTTCCTTCGCTGAATCCATCATGACCTCGGACTGCAAGAACGAAACGGCGCTGTCTGTCTGTACGCAATCCTTTATGCCGTCGTTCGTGTCGACTATGCTGGCCCAGTGGATATCCTCTACCCTGATCGCGAGGAAGCTCAGGGCCTCCGCGCAGCCGAGGACGTTGCAGGTGTTCGATCCGCCGCCGACCTCTATCGAGGCCGCGTTGAGCAGCACCGTGCAATCGGGATTGAGGGTCAAGTTGACCTGTACCTTGCCGCGGCGCTTCTCCTGCCACTCT
>CAZNCK010000199.1:1485-4110 GCA_964571545.1 uncultured Treponemataceae bacterium
AGGAGGGATGGCAGGAGAAGCCAACGCCGCGTTTCTTCACGCCGTCGTAGGTTTTTCCCTTGCCGGGCAGATGCCTGTTTTCCTTCCAGCCGAGCCGCTTGGCTCCTTCATGCAGGACGGCCTCGAGACTCTTGCTCGGGAGTTTTTCCCATTCGTGAGCGAAATTTTTTATCAACAGATCTATGGGATCCATGCCCAGCCGTTCGGAAAGCTCATCGATGATGTGCGCGAAGATGAGGTTAAACTGCGAGTTGCCCACGCCTCGCATCATGCAACCGGGGATCACGTTCGTATACACGCCGTATGATTCCATTCGGAGGTTCGGGATGTGCGCCAACACCATTTCAGCCAGTTCCTTGGGTACGAACTTCAGGGCGAACATGGACAGGTCTGCGTACGCTCCCACGTTTCCAATTGACTTGAAGTACAGGGACGTAATAGTTCCGTCCTTCTTAGCTCCGGCCTTGCAGGTATATATGGCCGGCTGCCGAGTATTGAGGAAGCTCTGATGCCGTGTATGGCGGTACTTAACTGGTCTGCCGGTCTTCATCGCGAGCAAGGCCGTGATGAGGAAGAACGGTTGGTCGCCGGTGTCGCCGCGGCCGAACTGGCCTCCGACATACGAGGCTATGGCGCGTATCTTGTGGAGCGGAAGCCCGAGCATTTCTTTGATATGCATGCGGAGCTGGTCGGCCGCGTAGGAATTGGACCAAGCCGTAAGCTGTTCGTCCTTCCATTGCATCAGACAGCACCAGTTGTCCATGTGTCCCTGCGTGGCGTTGTGGTGCGTGGATGATACCTCGGCTATGACTTCGGCCGTCTTAAAATCGGCGTCGACGTTTCCGCGATCCTCGAAGACATCCTGCCCGCCGGTCGGATCCGGCGGCAGCACGTTGGTCTCGGTTAGATCCGCGTGAACCAACGGCGCGCCTTTCTTCATGGCCTCCAGCGGATCGAGAACGAACGGGGAAGTCTCCCAGTCGATGTCGATAAGCTTCAGCGCTTCGTCCGCAAGCTCCTCGGTTTCGGCGGCGACGGCTATACCCATCTCGTCACCTACCCAGCAGGCGTACTCGCCGAGCACGCGCCGGTCGCGGAACTGGAACATCATGCGGTCCCAGGTCACGGTATCCACGCAATCGGTCCAGCCGGCGTTTGTCAGCTTAAGCGACTTGAACTCGGGATCCTCATAGGTCATAACCGCTACGACGCCCGGCAACGCCTTTGCCTTGCTCGCGTCGAATTTCTTTATGCGAGCGTTGGGATAAGGACTACGTAACACCTTTGCGTAGAGCATGTCCGGGAAACGGGATTTTATAGTCATGTCATCGGCGTACAGGGCCTTGCCGGCTGCCTTATCAGGGCCGTCAATCTTGGGCCGGTAGCCACCGATGAACTTGCGGGGTACTCGTTGCTTGAACCTATCGCTCATGATGCGCTCCTTCTGGCCGCCATCTTCTTTGACGCGTGCACGACGGCCTGGGCGATTCCGGCGTAGCAACCGCACCGGCAGATATTGCCGGACAGAGCGTCCTTGATCTCGGCGAGCGTCGGAGCCGGGTTTACATCGAGAAAGGCCTTCGCGGTCAACACGAAACCTGGCGTGCAATATCCGCATTGCATCGCCGTGCCATACCCTGGCTCTGATTGTTCGGCAAAGGCTTCGACGACAGGATCATCCGCGGGCAGGCCTTCAATTGTGGTTACAGCATGGCCGTCGGCCTCGACAGCGAGCACCATGCAAGACAGAACAGCCTTGCCGTCCATGATGACCGTGCAAGCGCCGCACGCGCCTTCGTCGCACGCTACCTTGAGGCCCGTGAATCCAAGTTTTTCCCTGAGTACATACGATAACGTTGTAGCGGCGTTCAGATCCGATTCGAGTCTAAAACTACGCCACGAGCCATTTACCCGGAACCGGATTTCGCGGGGCTTGTCCGCGACTGCGCTATCCGGTTCCATGACGCCACGAGCAACCCCGTTTTCATTCTTTGGCATGGTATTCCTTCCCGATCGAGATTGAGCAGCTCGTTTCATTCGCTTCTCGATTGGTCAAATCCAGGTGATCGCCAAGCAAGCGAATAAAACCTATCGCAAGCCCATAGCATAAATAATTTTCAAGAATAGACGCTGTGCACAAGGCTGTCAATCAATAATATTTTACCATTACATTTCTTGATTGTTGTTAAATGTTATTAATATAGTAAGGATATATATTTATCGCTACCAACATTGTTGAAAAATTATTCTTGACGCTAAGTAAAATTGATTTATAGTTACGCAGTGCAGACATGTCTGTACAAAGTCTGAATCGCACCGCAAGGAGGCTTTATGAAAGCCGGAGCATCGAGCGTGGGTATGAGAAGGAATCGAAATTTTTTCCTGATCCTCTTGACAATTGTGGTTGCGGCCGCATTGGTCTTTAGCGCTTGCAGCGCAAAACCTGCGGGCGGTTCAGCAGCGGAGGCACCGAAGAAAGAAGTAATCAGGTGGAGGCTACAGTCATACGCTGGCCCGGCCCTGAATGATTTTGTCGTAAAAAATGCCATAGATGAATTCAATATCGCCGCCAACGGCGAGATGATCATCGATGTGTATACCGCGGATCAGTTGGTGCCGCAGGGA
>CAZNCK010000200.1:0-1471 GCA_964571545.1 uncultured Treponemataceae bacterium
CAAGATCAAGGCCCAGAACCCCGACATCATCTTTATGCCCTATTTCTTCAAGGAAGTGGCTCTCTCCGCCAACCAGGCGCGCGAGCTTGGCATGAAGCAGATTCTCATGGGCGGCGACGGCTGGCCGTCTGACCAGCTCATCAGCATGGGCGCCGCGGCTGTCGAAGGTTCCTACTTCGTTAACCACCTCGACTATGACGATCCTGAAGTTGCCGACTACAAGGCTCGCTACTTCAAGAAGTACGGAGTCGCCACCGAGCTCAACGGCTACCTCGTCCACGACGCGGTACTGATGCTTGTCGACGCTCTCAAGCGCGCCGGCGTCCCCACCGGCGAAGCCATCGCCAAGGCCCTCGAGACCACCAACGTCAAGGGTATCACCGGCACCATCAAGATCAGCGCCCAGACCCACAACCCCGAAGGCAAAGATGCCGCGATCATCAAGATCGTCGGCGGCAAGTACGTCTTCCAGCAGAAGTACGCGGCCAAGTAACTAATCCTCTCCAAGGAGCGTTCGCGTGCGGGCGCTCCCCTCCATTTTGGGGTCATAGCCCCGATCGGGTTTTTCCCCGACCTTCCGGGACGGCATTCGTCGTCCCTATCCCATGGGCGGCTTCGTCGCCTGGTACGCGGAGTGGATATGGCTCAATTCCTCCAGCAGATGGTCAATGGCCTGTCTATCGGAAGCGTATACGCGCTGATGGCTGTAGGCTACTCCCTTGTCTATTCTGTAATGAACTTCTCCAATTTCGCCCATGGTGGTGTCATCATGTTCGGGGCGTACTTCGGATTCTACGCCATTACCATGCTCAAGCTTCCGTTTCCCGCTGCCTTCGCGCTTGCATTCATCGGTACTGCGGTGCTAGCCGTGATCATAGAACGAATTGCCTATAAACCGCTCCGGGAGCGCAAGGCTCCGTTCCTATATTTCATCATTTCGGCAATGGGCGCGTCCATCTTCCTTGAAAACATCATCATAGCGACGATAGGCCCGACCTTTCGCACCTATCCCGATGTGTTCGGACGAACCTCCATAGCCCTTGGCCCTGTAGCCATCGGGCGGCTTGACCTCATCATGTTCGCCGTTTCGGCCGTCTGTCTGACAGGCCTCGTGCTATTCGTCGAGAAGACGAAGATGGGCCGTGCCATACAGGCCTCCGCGTACAACATGAAGGCCGCGGCGCTCATGGGCGTCAACACCGATCGCGTCGTGATGATCGTGTTCGCCCTCGGCGGCATGCTCGCCGGCATCGCAGGCGTTTTCTTCGGCATGAAGTACACCGTTTATCCTCAGATAGGCAACATAACAACGAAATCATTCGTCGCGGCGGTATTCGGCGGGCTTGGCTCGCTGCCCGGCGCGGTGCTTGGCTCGGTGCTTCTGGGCATCATTGAGACGCTCGTAGCAGGGTACCTGTCCAGCCAGTTCCGCGACCTCATAGCGTTCGTCATCCTGATCGGCGTCCTCATT
>CAZNCK010000200.1:1481-3265 GCA_964571545.1 uncultured Treponemataceae bacterium
TCCTCATATTCCGGCCTACCGGAATCATGGGCAAGACGACCGAGGACAAGGCGTAGGAGGTCTGCATGAGTTCATATCTCGAAGGCATCATCATGCTGTCAGGCATCAACCTGATAGCGGTTCTTGGCCTCAGCCTCCTCACCGGCTTCGCGGGGCTGTTCTCGTTCGGGCACGCGGGTTTCATGGCCATAGGCGCGTACGCCGCCGCCTTCTGTACCACGACGCTGCATCTGCCGTTCCTCGTTGGCATCGCGGTGGGCGCGGCAATGGCCGCCGGTTCAAGCTGGCTCATCGGTAGGGCCACCCTCAAGCTCAAGGGCGACTATTTTTGCATAGCCACCCTCGGTTTCGGCGAAGCCATCAGGCTCATTCTGGACAATTTTCAGGCGCTCGGCGGCGCTCGTGGTTGGCCGGGCATCCCTCCCGCCACGACCATCTGGAACATTCTTATCCTGGACGTCATCGGCGTCATCCTGTTAGCCAACATCGTGCGTTCCCGCCACGGTCGCAACATGATAGCCGTCCGCGAGGAAGAACTCGCCGCCCAGGTTGCCGGCATCAATACGTTCAAGTACAAGATGATGGCCTTGATCATCAGCGCGGCCTACGCCGGCGTCGCGGGCGGACTCCTGGCGCACTACATGACGTTTATCCAGCCCAAGATGTTCAGTATGACAAAGTCCACCGAGTTGACCATCATCGTCATCTTCGGCGGCCTCGGCAGTATTTCCGGCTCAGTGCTCGGCGCCTTCGTGCTCACCTTTCTGCCTGAACTGTTGCGCGCCGTGGACAAGTGGCGCCTCGTCGTCTACGGCCTCGCCGTCATCGGCATAATGATAGGCAGACCGCGCGGCCTTATGGGCGGTTTCGAACTGACGCCCTCGTCGATGCGCAAGTACGTGGCAGACATAAAGTCGGCGCGCTCCGCCAAGGCTGCCCAGAAGGCAGAGGACGCTACTCTCGGAAAGGACGGACTATGAGCGATATACTCGAGGTCCGGGGCCTGACCAAGCGCTTCGGCGGCCTTGCCGCGGTATCGGAAGTAGATTTCTCCGTACGACAGGGCGGGATCACCGGGCTTATCGGCCCCAATGGAGCCGGAAAGACCACTATCTTCAACCTGATCACCGGAGTCTACAAGGTCACCTCGGGCACGGTCACGTTCGAGGGCAAGGACATCACCGATACGGAGCCGTATCTGGTCGCCGACATCGGCATCACGCGTACATTCCAGAACATCAGGCTCTTCAAGAACCTGACCGTGTTCGACAATGTGCTCACCGCCTGCCACGCCAGCGCCGGCTATAATCTGGCGGACTCGTTCTTCAGGCTTCCCCGCTTCAGGCGCGAAGAAAAGGCGTTGCGAGAGAAAACGCTGGAACTCCTGACCATACTCGGCCTAGAAGACCGCAAGGACGCCATAGCCAACGGCCTGCCCTACGGACTCCAGCGTCGCCTGGAAATAACCCGCGCGCTTGCGCTGGACCCCAGGCTCCTGCTTTTGGATGAACCCGCCGCCGGCATGAATCCCGATGAGACCGAGCAGCTAATGCGCCTCATTGGAGATATACGGAACAGATTCAAACTGTCTGTGCTCGTCATAGAGCATCACATGGACCTCGTCATGCGGCTATGCGAGCACATCGTCGTCCTCAACTTCGGACAGAAGCTGGCAGACGGCTTACCCGACGCCATACGAGGCGACAAACGCGTCATCGAGGCATATCTGGGCGGAGGCGACGAATGAGCATGCTGAATGTAGATAACCTCCACGTGTCGTACGG
>CAZNCK010000200.1:3275-4029 GCA_964571545.1 uncultured Treponemataceae bacterium
GGCGGCATCAGGGCGCTCAAGGGCGTCTCGCTGACGGTGAACCAGGGCGAGATCGTCACGATAATCGGCGCCAACGGAGCGGGAAAATCGACGCTCCTCAACGCCGTTACCGGGTTTCTCAAGCCAGCCGCCGGCGCCATAACGTTCAGGGACAAGCCGCTTTCCAAGCGCCCGGATCTGATCGTGCGCGACGGCATGTGCCACGTGCCCGAAGGCCGGCTCGTGTTCGCCAATCTGTCGGTGGAGAACAATCTCGCCATGGGCGCCTACCTGCGCAACGACAAGAAGGCCATCGCGGACGATCTTGAAAAAGTGTTCGCGCTGTTTCCCAGGCTCAAGGAGCGTTGCAAGCAGAGCGCCGGCACGCTGTCCGGCGGAGAACAGCAGATGCTCGCCATGGGTCGCGCGCTCATGACCGACGGCGAACTGGTGCTCATGGACGAACCCTCGCTCGGCCTCGCCCCTCTCCTCGTACAGACCGTGTTCGAGATCATCGGCGAGATCCACAAGCTGGGCAAGACCATCCTGCTCGTCGAACAGAACGCCTACCGCGCGCTCGCTGTAGCCGACCGCGCCTATGTGCTGGAACAGGGCCGTATCGTCAAGGAAGGCAAGGCCAGCGATATCGCCGCCGACCCGGCCGTCCGCGACTCGTACCTGGGAGCGGAGAGCAAGGCCGGTGGCTGATAACCACCAATAGGTGGCTGATAACCACCAATAGGTGGCTGATAACCACCAATAGGTGGCTGATAAC
>CAZNCK010000201.1:0-3962 GCA_964571545.1 uncultured Treponemataceae bacterium
TACGTACGGTGGTGTGAGAGGACGGGGGCCGTAAGGCGCCCCCTCCTACTCGATAGTGCGCGCCATCCTTGGCGCGCGGAATGTAGAATCCATGACGTGCCAGTCCAAGTAGGACTGGCATCTTACTGGGCGCGCCATCCATGGCGCGCGCAAGGCTCATTCTTGATGTGTCGGGTAGCGTTTACTGGCCCGCGTCGGCATCTTTTTCGCCACCCAGATGGACAATGACGCCCAGGTTGCCCTGGAATATGAATGATTCAGGCGCGGGGCCATGGCCCGCCAGGTGTTCAAGCCCGAAGACATACACGCCCGAGTCCAGCCCCGCTACCAGAGAGAATGTCGAATTCAGTTGCGCGCTGATCTGCGCGCCAAGCACCACGGCGCCGAGACCGTCAACCGTCGCGTCGGCATAGGTCTTTGTCATGACGCGGTAGCCGAGCTCGGCCAGCACGCGGTACGGCGCGCCTTTCTTGTGCACGTCTACCGCGAACAGGTACTCCGTGGAGGCGCTACCCATGTCATCGCCAGAATCGAGTATGCTCGTGTACTGCTTCGATATCATTGACAGGGAACAGATGGCATTGTTCACGTACCAGCCGGCTGACAACCTGGTCAGGTCCTGCGCGTAATCGCCGGCGGTAGCAAAGCCCGCGCCCATGGACGATTCTACCGTGGCCGAGAAGAAGGCGAGTCCCGCTAGTTCGAGTCTGAAGCCGATATCGATGCCAGTCTTGAGGGGTTTTTTCAGAGAATTGAAAACGCCGACCATAGGGCCAGCGCTGATGCTGGCAATGCCCGTTTCGTACGTTATAATGCCTCTGACGATGTTGCGCAACACTACGTCGGTCTCGTATTCCGCCATGAACGACAGGCCTGTGTTGAGCTGTTCCGCGAAGGCTACGCGGCCGCCGTACAGCCACAGGTCGGCTGGGTATACGGCGTCAGTCCTTGGAGTCTCGCCATCCCAAGGTAGGCCGAGGTTTCCGAAAAATCCGCTGGCTTCTATATCCATGGCCGAGGCGGGAACGGTAGTCATGGCCGCCGCCGCTAGGCTCAGGATCAAGGCGCGGCTCAGGTTTTTCGTCATCACAACAGGACTCCTTGTTTTGCTAGAAAGCCGTCGAGACGCCCAGTGTGGGCTGGAACATGCCGTACCACGGCGACGGGAACGGGAATGCGCGTATGGCCAGGCGCAGGTCCCAGCGGACGCCGTTGCGTATCGTCTGCAGGTAGGGTGAAGCGTCCAGGGACAGGGACGCGGTCGCCAGGTTGGAATCGTAGGACAGTTCGATTTCAGCGCCTGCTCGGGCCGAGCCTTCCTCTATTGTGCCGAATCCGAGGTCAAACCGGAACTCGACCGCTCCGGATTCGTCGGTTTCTTTCTGTAGGTACCATTTAGGGTGGAAGAACAGACTCAGGACCAGTTCTCCCGTTCCTAGCTTGATGCGCGGTTCGAAAAGGAAGGAAAGCATCTCCATGCTGAAGGCTTCGAGCGGATCCCAGCGAGGAATGCCTATCTGCGCGTAGAAATTGCCAATCTCGCCCGTCTCGAAGAAGAAGAGCAGTCCTCCACGGTAGACGCCCAAGGTGGAAACCGGAAAAGAGCCGCCCACGAATGCCTCGAGCTTGACGCGCTCGCTGGCAAGGAGGACGCGGGCGTCCACTGACCAGTGGCCGGCCCCAAGCCAGGAATCCTGGTAGACGTACAGGAAAGGCATCATCTTCTCGCCAGGCATGGAAAGCCTCATGCCCGTGCCGTAGATTTCATGCAAGCCGTCATAGCGCCTGCTGGTGTCTATGCCATGGAATGTCGGGCCGTCTTTGCCTATGCCGTCGGGGTAGTACATATACCCTCGGAACTTGGTAGCAAAGTCGCTGACGCCAAAATACCGGGTAAAATCAGTGCCGGAGCCCAGGGTGTCCAGATGGCCCACGAAGGTTGCCAGTTGGAGCGGGCTTCCGAACAGTTCCTTGATCTGGATGGCTACCGTGCGCAGTGACAGCCCCGACGCCGCTTCCAGGTTAGAAACGGCCGCCGCTGGGTCCGCTATGCTCGATATCGACTCTATGGCCTGCAGGTAGTCTTCAACCGCGGCGCTTCTGAAACCTAGTTTGAACCAGGCGTCGAATTTTGTGCCGCCCTCGAACAGCATGTCGATGCTGACCCTCGTGGACAGTTCAAAGGCCCCGGCTGCGTTGAGGCGGCCGTTGGTTAGAAGGCCGAGGTAGGGAACCGATAGGTCCGCGCCGTGTGCCAGGGTCGCGGCACCCGCAAGCAGCATTATCAAGGCTTTGTTCTTCAGCATGGTAGGGCTCCCGTTTCCTCGGTATCTGACTTGCTTGAATTTAGCGTAGAAACGCTTATAAAGCATCGGCTTTTTATTGCTTTCTCATTATAGCGCTATCTTTGCGCGTTGAAGTCATTCTCTTGACTAAACCTTCGTTCCGTATGAGACTACATGCCATAATGA
This sequence comes from uncultured Treponemataceae bacterium, assembly GCA_964571545.1. Taxonomy (GTDB): domain Bacteria; phylum Spirochaetota; class Spirochaetia; order Treponematales; family UBA12059; genus SZUA-370. The sequence goes on from CAZNCK010000201.1 coordinate 2,472, forward strand.
GCGATTATCTCGACCCGAACAATCAGGAACTCCTCAAAGATTTTTTCGCCGAGGCACGTGCCCAGGTAGACGCTCTGGAGCAGAATATCCTTGTGCTCGAGAACGATCCTACCAATTACGATGCCGTGGACGAGATATTCAGGGCGGCTCACACCCTCAAGGGTGGGGCTGGAACCGTGGAGATGACGGAGCTTGCCGGTTTTACGCATGTGATGGAGGATCTTCTCGATGCCATCAGATCTAAAACGGTCAAGGTAGACGAAGACGTCATCGATGCGCTTCTGGCCGGTATCGACATCATAAAGGCTATGCTCGATTCTAGGTCGGATGGGGCTCCGTATACGGCCGATACTACAGACTTGCGTGCCCGGCTTGAAGCGTTCATTCCCGCCAAGGCGCCTAAGCAGACTGCAAAGAAGGCCGCCGCGCCTGTCCAGGCCCCCGCTCCGGTAGCGGCGTCTCGTCCCGCGGCGCCCGTCGCCCCGCGGGCGCAGATCGCGGCGCTCTCGGAGTACGAGCTTCTCGAGATGCGCGAGGCCGCCGGTACCGACCGCAAGGTATATCTGGTAACGGTCAATTTTGACGAATCCAATGTCATGAACACGGTGAGCGCCATACATGCGTTTGCCTCGCTCCGCGAATCGGGCACTGTGCTCAAGACCGAGCCTGATTTCGAGAGCCTCTACGAAGATGTATTCCAGCCCCAGGTAAAGTATTACGTTGCCACAAAGCTGTCCGCGGACGCTCTGTCCGCGGCCGTCAATATTCCCGATGTCGTCACTTCGTCCACTGTTGAAGAAGTGTCCACGGACGGCGCCGGAGCGGCCAACGCTCCGAAACAGGCCGCGCCGGACGCGCCCGCGGCCCAGTCGGCTGCCGCCAGGGCGCTAGCCGCTCCAGTCACCACGCCCAGTGTCGTCGCGCCGACCGCTGTTGCCGTTGCAACCGCAGTTGCGGCCACGGCGGCGCCGGCCGAGGCTCTTCCCGAGGCTCTCACGGACAATGAGCACGACGAGAAGGTGGCCGAATCCAGGAAGGCCTCAGCCCAGGCCGGCAGCATACTGCGCGTCGATTCCAAGCGCATAGACAACCTCCTCAACCTCGTATCCGAGACGGTCATCAACAAGGCCACCTTCAATCAGATCAGCACTCGTTTCAGCGAGTTGCAGGGCGGCTTCCAGACCTCTCAGGGCCAGTTCCGGGACGGTCTCAAGGAGCTGTTCGACGACCTTCCCGACTACCTCGCGTCTATCCAGGCCGGCCGGTCGGTAAAAGAGATAAAGAAGGAAGTCATAGAGAAGTACGGCGGACTGTACGCCAGCTTCGACGGCTTCGAGTCGGACTTCAAGACCAATGTCGCAAAATTCCGCTCTACGGCGCAGAACCTGGGCCGCATTACCAGCGAACTCCAGGAAGGCGTCATGCGCATACGCATGGTGCCCATCAGCCAGATATTCAGCCGCTTCCCGCGGCTGGTGCGCGACCTGTCCA
>CAZNCK010000202.1:0-1664 GCA_964571545.1 uncultured Treponemataceae bacterium
TTTGGGGTACAACTCCTTAGCAGGGAGCCCGATTCGGCCGCTCTCGCACCTCTCCAGCAAAACAAAGCAACGATCAGTGCCCAACGGAGCAGGGGGGATTCGAACCCCCGGTACCTTTCGGTACAACGGTTTTCAAGACCGCCTCCTTAAACCGCTCGGACACCGCTCCAACTCAAGGCCCGAATACTAATTAAACAAGGCATGAATGTCAATATATGCCGGAACTTAAAACTGCGTGAATCGTTGTCAGCCTACGAGATAGCGGCCAAGTTCTCCGAGTTCAGGAAACCGCGTGTAGATCGGTTGTCGTCCGGCGGCATTGACCTTGTCAATTTCAACAATTTTTACGTAAAGCCTGTTGACCGAATCCGCGAGGATATTCAAGTTTGAACCAAAATTGTTGACGACCATGTCGCGAAGCACTCGATCCTGAGCTGTAAGTTTGTCGACGTTGCCGTACCGGAGAATCTGGTTGCCTTGTTTCCGCGCTGCGGAGACAAACCGCGCCATGGCGAGTATCAGACCGTACAGCTCATCGATATGATAGCCTTGGTATCGGTAGTTGTCTGATTTCTCGGTCAGTTCCTCGATCTGGTTCCACGTGGCGTTGTCGATGACAAGCATTGAAAGCGCGCCTCTCGTGAAGCGGTTCGAGATGTTGTTCTTGAAGTGATGCCCTATCCCCTCGATCATCGAGTAGACTTCAGGCGTCTTGATCTGCATGGAGAGAGTATACAGGAAAATGACTACTCGTAGCTATATGAAATCGTCAGCCCAGTTCGACTTGAGCAAGCCGTTCCTTTAGGCTACTCTTTGAGCATGACGAGAGAGACACTGCACCCTGTCCTGTTCAGAGCGATCTATGTAACCCTCTGCGCCGCAATTACCTCCTGTGGCCTTTTTGAAACGCATGTTGCTGAGCTCAGGACCGATGTTCCCCAGATGGCCCTCTATGCCGCGGCCTTCAACACCTCGCAGAACCGTTACCGTATCAATGTATCATATGAGGAAAAAGTCGCAGAAAGTCTCGACTCCGGGGAGACAAAACCGGCGCTGGTCATAGGTCGATACCTGAAAAATTCACTGTCCAGAGCCAATTTCCAGTCCCTCGATCATCTGTTTTCTGAGCTGGTTATCAACCAGAGTTCGTTTTATCCGTCACTCCTGGAACTCGGTACGGCCGAAGGCAGACAGATTCTGTTGCCAGTCTCTTTCAACCTGCCGTTGATTGTTTTTGACAAGAAGTATGAGCCCACGATGCTTGATGGGTTTGTGCTTGACCTCACGGAACTTGAAGCAAAGAGCGCCGAGCTCAACAAATCCGGCAAGACTTCCTTTACGAATATGGGTTTCGGCCCTCGCTGGTCTACAGAGTTTCTCTATTCGACGATGGAGCTGTTTGGCGTTGCCTTCAAAGAAGGCACGCCGCTCAAGTGGAACAAGACAGCCCTTGAAGACGGGCTTGCGTACATTCGAGCCTGGTCAGAGCGCGCCAACGAGTCCGCGGCCAAAGAAGATGAGTTTCAGTTCAAATACCTGTACCTGCCCGAATACGCCTCCGTGGAGGAAGGCAGGATAGGCTATGCGGCTATGAACTCGTCGGATTTCTTCGTTGTCTCCGAGGAGCGGCGTTCATCCTTGTCGTTCCGCCTGCTGGCGAGAGA
>CAZNCK010000202.1:1674-3779 GCA_964571545.1 uncultured Treponemataceae bacterium
GACGAAGACCTTATCTACGCCGGAATCTGCCGCAAGGGTTCCGGCAAGCAGGCCGCGGAAGCCTTCCTGACCTGGTTCTATGCCGAAGAAACGCAGCGATCCATTCTCGAAGAGGCCAAACGGTATCGCTCTATGGAATCCTCGTTCGGCATTGCGGGAGGGTTTTCATCGGTACGAGCGGTCAATGACAAACTATTTCCGCTGTATTACCCGTCGCTGCTCGGCAAGATGCCGCCGGCGCACTATCTGAAAACGCCGAACGTGTTGCCGGCGATGTGGCCGGAGATAAAAAATTCTATCGTGTTGCCGTTTTTGCTTGAGGCGACCGGTCCCAACCCAATAACCGAACCGAATACGGTGCTGGAATCCAGGTTGCAAGCCTGGATAAAGCGCCGCTCTACAAACTGAGTTCAGTCCTCGCGCGCTCGATGGCATGGGTCCATGCTGCAAAGAATGTTTTGTAATCTTCAACCGTAACGCAGGAAACCGCTTGTTTCCGTAATTCTGCGCCGCCGGGCGTGCCCTTGAGATAGGCGCAAGCCTGCTTTCTGAACTCCACGCAGGCCGTACGCTCCCCATAGCTCTTCATCGATACTTCCAGGTGGCGCCGCGCCGCTTCCATACGGTCAGTCGCGGTAATTTCAGGCTCGGGCAATCCTTCCAGCGCGGCCCTGGCGCGTGTAAATATGAACGGGTCGCCCATTGCTCCCCTGGCGAACATGACGCCGGCGACGCGCGCGCCGGCAGAGCCCCCCGACAGAATATTAACAGCGGCGGCGGCCGAGTCCAGGTCGCCGGAGGCTATAACCGGCACCTTCACCGCGGCGGCAAGCGCATAGAACGCGGGCATAAACGCCTTGCCCGCGTAGCCCTGTTCTCTGGTGCGCGCGTGTAGCGTCAAGGCGGAGGCTCCGCCTTCAACCGCCGCCGCGGCAAACTCAAGATAGTTTATAGACGAATCGTCCCAACCCAACCGAAACTTCACCGTTATTGGTACGCTCACCGCCGCGACCATGGCCTCTACGATATCCCGCATCAGACCCGGATTGTGCATTAACGCGGAACCGCAGCCTGATTTTACTATCTTGGGCACGGGACAACCGCAGTTGACGTCGATAATGGCCGGATTCCAGCGTTCCACGACAATCCGGGCCGCGCGGGCCATTACGTCGGGGTGGGAACCGAACAGCTGGACCGCGTAGTCCGGCTCGTTGTCTTCGCGCGCGAGGAGCACCTCTGTCTTGAGGTGGCCCCGGGTCAAGGCTTCGGAGCTGACCATCTCGGTATAGGCCAGATCGCAGCCCGCGTCGGTGCACACGGAACGGTAAGCCGCGTCTGAATAACCGGCGACCGGCGCCAGGAACAGGTTGCCGCGCGTCGTATAGTTGCCGATACGCACCGGAACATGAAGGTTCATCGATACTCCATTGATTTCATCTGAGCTAATGAAGCTTTTTCAAAAGTCGGGCGACTTTTGAAAAACCCTCAGTTGAAAAAAAGGGCGCCCGAATTGCCGGACGCCCTCGCTCTTTACTGTGTAAAGGACCTGAAACAGATCAGACCGGAACCGTATCAGGCCGGGACGCGGAACAGCTTGCAGGCATTCTGGTAAGTCGCCTCCGCCACTTCCTCGACCGGCAGGTCGAGAAGCATGGCCAGATCGTCCACCGTAGCCGGAAGGTACTCGGGCTTGTTACGCTTTCCGCGGTACTTTGACGGCACCATGAACGGCGCCTCGGATTCCACGAGAATGCGGTCCAGGGGCAGCACGCGCACGGTTTCGTGCAGGTTCTTGGCGTTGCGGTAGGTGAGGTTGCCCGCAAACGAGAAATACAGGTTCAGATCGAGCGCCCGCTGCGCGTATTCGGCATTTTCCGAGTAGCAGTGGAGCACGCCGCCGGCCGGCGGCAGACGGTCGCGGAGCACGTCCAGGACGTCCTTGCCAGCCTCGCGGTTGTGGATGATGACGGGCAGGTCGTGCCGCGCGGCGATGTCCAGCTGGTCGATAAATAGTTCGATCTGGCTATCCTTGTCGCCGTAGCGGTGAAAATAATCCAGGCCAATCTCGCCGACCGCTATGACGCGGGCAAGTTTGAGCGCCTCGT
>CAZNCK010000203.1:0-3251 GCA_964571545.1 uncultured Treponemataceae bacterium
ACGTACGGTGGTGTGAGAGGACGGGGGCCGTAAGGCGCCCCCTCCTACTCGATATTACCTGATGTGTTTGAAGATTACGGGTAGAAGTAGTCTTCGTCCCCGGTGTGCGTGATGGTAATTGTCGCCGCTCCGGTTGCGTTCACCGTCACCTTGCCGTTGCCGGTGTTAGTGACTGTAACTACGCCGGTCGCGTTGCTGCTTACCGATACGAGGCCGTTTCCGGTGTTGGTTACGGTCATGATGCCGCCGTCGTTGTTGATGGCGATAGTACCGGTACCGACTTCAGTCACGGTCACGAGCCCGCCGTCATTCTCTACTATGATTGTTCCGTCTCCGGCTATGGCCACTACGTTGGCCGCGTTGCTGCCGGTGATCGTTATACCAGGTATGGTAGGTACGATGACGGGCACTTCAATCGGATCTTCGGCCGGCAGGTCTGAAGGTACGCCATCGGCGTTGATAGCGGTGTTCACCATGGTCACCGCCGCAAACAGGCTCAGGGCCCTTCCGTTGAGCGTCGTCACCACTACATTGCCGGCGGTCGAGAAGGTCATTCCGGCGCTGGCAATGATGGTACCGGCCATGGTGCCGCCGCCCGCTCCGTTGATTGTCGCCGCGCTACCTACCTGCCAGAACACATTGCCGGCCTTGGCGCCGTTGACCAGGATGACGCTACGTGAAGCCAGCGGGGTTCCCACGGTCAGCGAGCTGGCCATCTGGAAGATCCATACCGCGTCAGGATTGCCCTGGGCGTCTAGCGTCAGATCCGAGCCGGTAATCAGGAAGGATCCAGCAGCGGATTTGTAGACGCCGGGTAACAGCGTCAGGCCGCCGAGCTGGCCGGCGCCGGGGTCGATACCATCAGGCCTTGATGCCAGATCATTGAAGGCGGCCAGCGCGTCGGCCGCTACCGCTTTGGCGTACTCGAAATCTTCAGCCGTTCCCTGCGGAGCATTGGTGTACACATTCCCGATCACCGTTCCAACGTTCAGCGGTGTTTCCGCATAGCTGAATGTCTCACTGTGAAAACCGGTTATCATCGTCGAAGCGCCGGTGGTGCCCATGTTGCCGTCAATGACGGTCAAGGTTCCCTGATTGGTTATACCGGCTCCGCCGCCGAATACAGCCAGCGTATCCGCCAGACCAAGCGCTGGCCTTTCTGACCCGATGTTGCGGGAAGCTGAGAGAAGATTGTCATCACCAGTGCCCGTGCTCAAAAGCGGAGTATTGCATGCGGCGAATAGCGCTACCATCGTCAGGATCCCGATTCCGCCCGCCAGTTTCTTAGTAGATGTTTTCATTCGTTTACCTCTTGCATATAATATAGCCAACAAATAGCTAATAATCAAGTACTAAACACATAAAAATAGATGTATAATTGGCCCATATTACCTCTATTAATATTGAAGATTTTATTTTATAGTGCTATTCTCGTTAGAGGGAGACAACGGAATGCCAGAGAAAAAAACGATGACACTGAATCTTTCTGAAGAAGAAATGGCTTCTCTGGAACAGCTGGCCCAACGAAATGACATGACAAAGACCGCCGTAATACGGAAAGCTATACGGATATATTTAATCCTCGAGACAAGGCTTCAGCGGGGAGAGCATATATTCGTAGAAGACGCGACCCACTCGGTAAAGGTGGAATTGTTGCTCGTGTAGCCGCCGTTCCCGGTTTTTCGATGCGTCTATGACCTAGCTGTTATAATTATGCAGGCTGGAATCGCCTTTCTGGGCGCGCGTGTAGATCAGGCAACGGTTTTTACCCGCTGCCTTGGCCCTGTACAGCGCCGCGTCGGAGTGTTTGAGGAGCGTCTCGATGAGTTCCGCGCTCCTGATGGATTTCCGGTCCTGCATTTGCTGATTCGCCGCCTGGGACGCCAGTATAGAAGATAGATCGGCGAGCCCGATGCTGACCGTAACCGCGCGCCCTCGCGGCATGACCGCCGCCGTCGCCTGGACTATCGCTTCACGGATGCGTTCGCAGGCGACCAGCGCGGTAGAAGCATCAACGCTAGGTAACACCACGAGAAATTCCTCGCCGCCGTAACGGGCCACGATGTCGTAAGCTCGAGCGTTTGCTTGTAGTGACTCGGCAATGGTTCTGAGCGCCAGGTCGCCCGCAGGATGGCCGTCTGTATCGTTGACAGACTTGAAGTCGTCGGCGTCCAGGATGGCGCAGGTAAGATCCGTACCTATTCTGACGGCTTTCTCCGTCTCCCGCATGAGCCTGCCCATGATATAGCCGCGATTGAAGAGCCCCGTCAGCGCATCGGTGCTCGCCGCGCGCGCCAGTTCGTCCCTCAGACGGTCCAGTTCATGTCGCAACCTCATCACGAACATGAAGACCATCGTCAACGTTAGCGTCGTAACCGCGAGGGCCGCGATGATGATGAAGGCGACATTGCGCGCAAGCTCGCGTTCCACAGATCCCACCTCGAAACTGACCGAAATGCCCCCGCGGACTTCTCCTTCTTTGTAACCCTGGAGGGCATGGCAGGCAAGGCAGGAGGCTTCGGTCCTGAGCGCTCCCATGTACCTGAATTCCTTGCCTTCAGGTCCGTCAATAGTCTCCCAGGCCTCGGTCGGACCAGTTTCAAATAATTGCAGCGAACGCCGCTCGAAATCGTCAGCCGCATTTGCGGGGTTGAGGGGCTTGAGGCTCGTGATACTGAAACGGTAGCCTTCCTGCCTGTCGGCGATCTCAGAAATTTCACGCGTTATGAGCGCTGGATTGCGAAGGGTAAGCATCGATCCGTCGGCTGCCTCTAGGTCTGGATGGATCAGCCAAGGATTGGATTCGACTCCTGGCCCTTTCTTCACATAGATGCCGCCATATTCAGCTGCCCAGCGACGGGTCAGAACGATCTGCTGGAACAGTCCCTGGCCTTTCTCGACTATGACTTCCTTGACGAGGGTCGTGTTACGCAAGGCCACTCCGAGAAAAATTCCTGAGAATAGTATGAGTATTATAAGCGTCAGAGAGCCAAGGAATATCCTGTACGCTCTGCGCTCATCATGCACTATCTTGTTAGTATCAAACATCGAACACCTCTGTAACTTCCTTGAACATTGCGACGCTGACGTCCCGTTCCGCATCATTAAAAATTGTAACGAACATATGAGGTTCGTGATTTTTCGATGCCAAGCGTATACTATAGCATAGAGCGAAGGCCATGCATGGATAGGCGGGAATTCCTTAAAACCATCGGCACGGCGGCGGCGGCTACCCTCGGTTTCGGTAGCCT
>CAZNCK010000203.1:3261-3603 GCA_964571545.1 uncultured Treponemataceae bacterium
CCCCGCGACCGCCGCCGCGGCGCAGGCGCCCGATCTGGTCGCCGTACGCAACGGCGAACCCGCCGCCCTCGTCGACGCCGCCATCGCGGCAATGGGCGGCATGAACCGCTTCGTAAAACGCGGCCAGACCGTTACCGTCAAACCGAACATCGGCTGGGCCGTCGCCCCCGAATTGGGCGCCAACACCAACCCCATCGTCGTCAAGCGCGTCATAGAGCACTGCCTGAACGCCGGAGCCAGGAAAAAGTATACGTCTTCGATAATTCCTGCGATTCCTGCTTAAGAATAATTAGTTCATCGAACCTTGTGCCCACACCGCAAGCGCCGGTGCCCGCTCCTGCG
>CAZNCK010000204.1:0-3552 GCA_964571545.1 uncultured Treponemataceae bacterium
CATCCCCGGAGAATACTGCGACCACCTCGTCTCCAACAAACTTGTCGATGTCGCCGCCGTGTGCGGCAATGATCTCGGCCTGCTTCTCAAGCAACCCGTTGAGCACGGCCAGGATGGCTTCGACGCCGTTGCGCTCGGTGTAGGCGGTAAAGCCTCGTACATCGGTGAACAGCAGGGTACGTTCAACGCGGCGGGGTTCCTGGCTCGAGGCCAACGAGGTGATAGTGCCCGCGGACACGTACTTGGTCAGCTCGTAGCGCTCGCGGAGGCCGTGCACCATGTCGTTGACGGTGGCGGCCAGCCCTCCTATCTCGTCGTCGCGCTTGACGTCGACGCGGCCGGTAAAATCACCGCCGCTGACATCCAGGCATAGTCGGCCTATGGCTATCACCGGGCCCACAACGACCGCGCGAAGTATGCGGCCTATGATTGCCGCGAGGGCCAGCGCCATCAACGCGAAACCCGAGGCCGAGACGGCCACCGTAAGGGCTTCGGAGCGTACCTCGTTGGTGACGTCGGCGCGTATGTCTATGACCCCGCGTATGGTATGGTCGGAACCATGACAACCGGCGCATTTGGGCAGGTTAAGAAGCGGACGGTAGACGCGCTTGTAGCTGCGGCCTGAATCCTTCCACGAGAAGAAAACGCTCTCGGGCGGTATGGCGGTGGCCTTGTCGAACTGGAGCCGGTCAGAAATATCGACGGAAAGAACGGTCTTGGCAAGCTCGTTCCGCCGCTCGAAACGTGTCTTGCGAATGGCCGCGTTGACGGCATCTATGGTCATGTTGTCAGAAAACGCCATGGCGCCATTGCGTCTGTACAGTCTGAGCGAGTATCCGGCGCTCAGCCCAGCCACCTCGTCGAAGAACCGCGCGGCAACGGGAGCATCACCGGGTAGCATAAAATTCTCTATGGAGAGATACAAAATGTCCGATTCCCGTTGCAAATTGCTGTCTACGAGGCCCTCGCGGGCGGAGGAGAGGCTCGTGGCATAGAGATAGCCTACGAGGCCAAGGCCGATGAAAAGGGTGGATACGACGACTAGATTGATGCGTCCTGCGAGCCCCAAGGGACGCCGAGTTGCTGTTCTTGTCATGTCAGAATTGTACGGTCGTTCCGGCCGATTGCAAGTGCTTTCGTAGGCCGCGCGGCTATATCAGGATTCTCGTGATGTTCACGCAGCGGCCGTCTTCGCCTATCTCGAACAAGGCGCCGGAGAGCCGTGACGGACCGTCGGCGACCTCCATCTTGATGGGCATCTGGCTCAGGTTGCGTTGCAGGCAGCTGTCAACGCTGACGCCTATGATAGAATCAACTGGTCCCGTCATGCCCAGGTCGCCTATGTAGCCTGTCCCTTTGGGCAGGATGCGCTCATCGGCAGTCTGCACATGGGTATGCGTACCCGCGAAGGCGGAGGCGCGGCCGTCCAGATACAGCCCCAGCGCTTCCTTTTCTGAAAATGATTCGGCATGAAAATCGACGACGACGAAGGCGCCCGGCGTGACGCCCGCCAGTAGTTCATCGGCTCGCGCAAAGGGATTGTCGATCGGGCTCATGCCTTCGCGCCCCTGCAGATTGATAACGGCCCAGCGCGCGCCGCCTTTGTTCAGCTCAAAAAATCCCTTGCCGGGAGCAAGGGCCGGGTAATTGGCTGGCCTGAGAATGCGAGGATCGCCTTCAAGCAGTTCGGTGGCGCCTTTTTTTTCCCAGATGTGGTTCCCGCTGGTCAGCACGTGCACGCCGGCCGTAAAGAGCGTATCGGCGTTCTCCGAGACCATGCCGAAGCCGCCGGCGGCATTTTCGCCATTGGCCACCACAAGGTCGGCCATCGTGTCCCGTACGAGCGCAGGCAAGCGCTCGGTTACGGCGAGCAAGCCTGAATCGCCCACGACATCGCCCAGCATGAGGACCCTAAACGTACTGCCCATGATTACTCCAAAAAAACGGGCTGCCTTTGAAGGCAGCCCGCATTATTCAACAAGCGGCCAACGCGTAGATCCGTCGGCACTTATCGCCTATCGCAACGCGTTACTATCGCGCCGCGATTACTATCGCGCATATTCCACGATGCGCGTCTCGCGGATGATTGTCACCTTAATGCGGCCAGGATAGCGCATGTCGGTCTCTATCTTCTTGGCTATAGACTTGCAGAGGTCCTTGGCATCGTCATCGGAGACCTTCTCGTTGTTGACTATGATGCGGAGCTCGCGGCCTGCCTGGATGGCGTAAGCCTTATCGACGCCGGAGAAACTCTCGGCTATGTTCTCGAGGTTCTCGAGGCGCTTGACGTAGTTGTCCAGCGTTTCACGCCTTGCGCCCGGCCTGGCCGCGGAGATGGCGTCGGCTATCTGGCACAGCACGCTCTCCAGGCAGATGGGTTCGACGTCGGCATGATGGGAACCTATCGCGTTTACCACGCGCGGATCCTCTCCGAGTTTGCGCGCCAATTCCATGCCGATCTCGGCATGGTTCTGATCGGAATCGGACTCTACGCCCTTGCCTATGTCGTGCAAGAGGGCTCCGCGCTTGGCCAGATCCCTGTTGGCGCCGATCTCGGCCGCGAGCATGCCGGCAATCACGGCCACTTCCTTTGAATGCGACAGCACGTTCTGGCCGTAGCTGGTGCGGTAGTGGAGGCGGCCAAGGGCCCTGATGAGCTCGGGGTTCATGTTGTGGAGGCCCAGGTCGAAGACGACCTTCTCGCCCTCTTCGTAGATCTTCTGCGAAATCTCGCGGCTGACCTTTTGGACCACTTCTTCGATGCGGGCCGGATGGATGCGCCCGTCGGCTATGAGCCGTTCTAGCGATACACGGGCAATTTCCCTCCGCACCGGGTCGAAGCACGAAATGACGACGGCTTCGGGCGTGTCGTCTATGATCACGTCGACGCCGGTCAGCGTCTCCAGGGTGCGGATGTTGCGGCCTTCGCGGCCAATGATGCGGCCCTTCATCTCATCGCCCGGTAGGGACACGCTCGTGACCGTAACCTCCGCGGTAACGTCTGCGGCGAGCCTCTGCATGGTGGTTACGAGAATGTCGCGCGTGCGCTTCTCCGCGCCGGTCTGCGCTTCCTGCTCTATCTTATTGAGCAGTGCCTGGGCGTCATGACGAGCCTCGTTTTCGAGGCCCTGAATGATGAGGCGTTTCGCGTCTTCAGGACTCAGCCCGGAGATGCGTTCGAGTTCCTTGCGGTAGCGTTCTTCCTGGCCTGAAAGAAATTCTTCCTTTGTACCAATGACCTTGTTGCGTTCGGTAAGGGCCTCTTCCTGCTTCTCGAGGGTCTCGACTTTCTTGTCTAGATTCTCTTCTTTCTGGACGAGCCGGCGTTCATAACGCTGGATCTCCGCACGTCTCTCTCTGGTATCCCGCTCTTGCTGGTTTCTCTCCCTGATGAGCTGATCTTTGGCCTCGAGCAAAATTTCGCGCTTCTGCGCTTCGGCCTGTTTTACCGCTTCTTGCGTTATACGCGCAGCCTTCTGCTCGGCGGCCGTAAGTTGAAATCTGGCATAAAGCCAGCGGATCATCCATCCCAGGAGAAGTCCAGCAAGAGGA
>CAZNCK010000205.1:0-3542 GCA_964571545.1 uncultured Treponemataceae bacterium
GGGCCCAGACGGGACTTTCACCCGCTAGCAGGTGCGCCCTGCCGGGCGCACAAACAAAAAGCCGTCCGCTGAATTCCAGCTGACGGCTTTCTACTATTCAGATATACGCTTTCGAAGGAGCGTTGAGGCTTACCACCAGCCGAAGGCGGTTCCGCAACGGGTCAGGTACCATACGGTGACGATGCCGACGATGATCGCATAGATGAAATACCATAGCGACAGGGCTTCACCGTCACGCCTGGACAGGATGCCGTTGAACAACGAACCGGACAGACTGACGACGAAGCCGATCAGCGCAAGGGTCCCGTAGAAAGGATTCGGCAGGGACAGCGCATCGAGGCAGAACACAAACGAAAACGCAAAAATAAAGATGAAGAGGGAAAAATTGATCAAACCGTTCTTTGTATCCATGGTATTTGGCTCCTTTTCAGTATCGGGACATATCGCGAGGTAGTATACTCCTCCATATAAGGATTGTCCATCTTGAATGAAGCCTGTCTGACCGAGGAGTAGAGCATGAAAACAGTATGTGTCATCCTGGCCAACGGATGCGAAGAGATCGAAGCCATAACCCCGATAGACTACCTGCGTAGGGCTGGAATCGAGGTGATCGTGGCGGGGCTCGGAAGCCGCGAAATCATAGGCGGTCACGGTATCGCCATAGCCGTCGATGTCGTCCTGGACGATATCGACGGTGAAGACTTCGATTGCGTGGTCGTGCCTGGCGGCGGCGGCGGATCCAAGGCCATAGCGGCGGATTCCACCGCCATAGCGCTGCTCAAGAAACAGGCGTCAAAGGGCAGGCTTATAGCGGCTATATGCGCCGCTCCCGCGCTTGTGCTCGGGCAGGCCTGCGGGTTGCTCGCGGGTCGCAGATTCACCTGTTATCCGGGACTGGAAACCCTCGTGCCCGAAGGGCGATTCGAAGATTCCCGCGTCGTCGACGACGGAGATCTTATAACCTCAAAGGCCGCCGGTTGCGCGGGCGAATTCGCGGTAGCCATAGTCCGCGCCCTAGAGGGCGGCAACAAGGCCAATGAACTCGCATCCTCGGTGTTATTACTCCAGGTCGCCGAAAATTGATGGAAGCGGCGTAGCCTTGGGTCGACGCGCCATGTGGCCTCGGCGAGCCACGGTCGCGGCCAGTAATAACCCAAGGGCCACGCCGCCGAGCCCAACGAGAGCCGACAGCCCCTCGCCGCGACTAGGCCACAGCGCTCCAGCGCCGAGATAGCCCACAAAAAACAGGCCGAGCGGCACCACGAGTAGCCACAAGGCTCCCGCGGCGCTGGCCGAGTTCGCGACCTCCAGCTCCACCGCGTCGCCAACGGCGATCGAGGTACCGGGGGCTGCTTCGGCGTCCAGCTCCCTGCCGACGACACCGCAGGTCTCCTTGGAATTGCAAGATGCGCACCCTTCACTCAGCTTGATGAGCACGGTGACGGCGCTCCCGTCAACCTTCGTCGCTATTCCTCGTTCCTTCATGGAATACCTCCTTGCATGGTACACGCAATGACTCGATCGAGACGGCACGGCCGGTAGCGTCGATTTCAATGACGCAGCCCTGCAGCTCAGGCGCTTCTACGGCATCCTTGGCCCATACAGGCACGCCGCTCCGATATTCACGTATCCTTGTCGCGGCGTCCATGCCGCCTACCGACATGAGGCTACCCGTCCGGCCCGTATCCGTAAGAGACGCCGTACCGGCGGCGGAAACCGCGGCGTCAGCCGTCAACGCCCGGCCGTACGACCCCACGACGGCGCTGACGCGGCCGTCAGCGTACTGGATCATCGCACGCCGTTCCGCGGTAGTGGCCGCCCTGAAGTCTAGAATGACGGCGGCCGAGCATTCCTTGAACGCCGGAAGCGCCGCGTCGAGCACATGGAAGGGATTCTCCAGATGCACCCTCGCAAACCCGGCCTGACCCAGCAGTTGAGCGACGACGACCGGCCCCTTGGGCGTCTGGTATGACCTAAAACCACGTCCCGGAACGCCCGGAGGATAGTTGAGCGGACGCAAGAGCCATGGAGTCTTGGGAAACGCTTCCACGATATCCTTCTTGTAGAAGGCCGCTTCTCCTGTCGTCAACACGTCGACGCCCAGCTTCCGCAGGTAGACCGAATGAGCCTTGCCTATACCGGATCCGCCGGTCGCTCCGTTGGCGCAGGCCACGACCAGATCGGCGCCGGTTTCGCGCTTGAGCGTCGGTAGGAGTTTCTTGACCGCGAAGATCCCTACGCGCCCGACTATTTCACCTATATAGAGAATTCGTATACCCACGGGCACAAGGTACTGGAAACAGGCCCGCGCTACAAGCCAAGCGTCAAATCAGCATTCGTTGACCCTCAAACTCGCGGCGCCGCTCGCTATTGCCGGTCGTAACGCTCTATTTCGGCTTCGACATAATCAACGGATATTCCGACGAGTCTGAACATTTCTTCACTCTCGGCGCCCGCATGGTATTTTCTGTCGCATACGACCCGCGCGATGCCGCAGTTTATTATCATCATGGCGCAGGCACGGCACGGCGTCATCTTGCAGTAGAGCGTCGCGCCTTCTATGGATATACCGCGGCGCGCGGCCTGGCAGATCGCGTTCTGTTCGGCGTGCACGCTACGGACACAGTGCGTAGTTTCCGTGCCGTCCTCGTGGATAGTCCGTTTGAACTGATGACCTACCTCGTCGCAATGCGCCAGCCCTGAAGGCGAACCAACGTAACCGGTAGCCAGAATCTGGTTGTCCCTGGCTATCACACAGCCCGAGCGGCCTCGGTCGCAGGTAGCCCGTTTGGCGATGGACCTGCAAACCTCCATGAAATACTCGTCCCAGCTTGGCCTGCGATACTCGATTTCGCCCATCGGTGCCTCCGTGAAAGATTATACGTGCCGGCTCACCGCAACGCCAGAGGCGACGCGCTTGTCCGGCCACTGCTTTCGTGTTAGTTTCTAGGCGTTCATACGGAGGTTCACCCATGCGTTCAATCAAGGCTTCCATCGCGGTTGCCTTAGCGGCACTGATCACGGCGACGTCCTGCGGCACTGGTTCCACCCTGCCGGCGGGCCTCTACGCCAGAATCGATACCACACAAGGCCCCATCACGATTCTGCTCGCGTACGACAAGACTCCCCTGGCGGTGGCAAATTTCGTCGGCTTGGCTGAAGGCACGCTTGACGCCTATATCGGCAAGAAGTTCTACGATGGGCTGACCTTCCACCGCGTCGAGGAAAACTTCATCGTGCAGGGCGGCGATCCCGCGGGCGACGGCTCGGGAGATTCGGGCTACAACTTCCCCGATGAGTTCGATCCTACCCTCAGACATGACGCGCCGGGCGTTGTGGCCTTTGCCAACTACGGCGCGGACACGAACGGTAGCCAGTTCTACATTACCCTCGCCGCGGCTCCCGTCTTGGACGACTCCTACACAATCTTTGGCCGGGTGATAGAGGGCATGGATCTTGTAGAAAAGCTGGCGGTCGGCGACGTTATGACAAGGGTAACGATCCTGAGGATAGGCGACGAGGCCAAGGCATTCAAATCCGAC
>CAZNCK010000206.1:0-3508 GCA_964571545.1 uncultured Treponemataceae bacterium
TTCATGAACCGCCGTATACGGAACCGTACGTACGGTGGTGTGAGAGGACGGGGGCGTAAGCCCCTCTCCTACTCGATTGACACGGGCTGCCGTTTCGTCAAGAATACGACGAGATGGCCATATTACCGTACGAACCGCCGCCGAGCGGCTTCGATAGAGACACCCGGTATGCTCGCATAGCGTTGTCCGCCTTTCTTGGCGTTCTGGCCGTGTACGGCCTCGTTGCATCGGGCCTCGATCTAGGCGCGGTGATCCGCGGGATGAGCGCGATAATCATCAGCCCAGACATCCTGATAAACGATTACGCCAGCATAGCCGGCCTGGGGCCAGCGTTTGTCAACGCCGCGCTCTGCGTACTCGTAGCGCTGGGCCTTCTCAAAATTTCCCGCGTCTCTATTTCAGGACCGGCCATAGCCGCGATTTTTACGATTGCCGGCTTTTCGCTGTTCGGCAAGAACATCGCCAATATATGGCCGGGAATACTGGGAGCCTATCTGTATTCGGCAGTCAGCCGACGACCCTTCAGCGAGAACATCATCGTGGCGCTGTTCGGCACCGCCCTGGCGCCGCTTTCCAGCGAGGTGGCCTTCGGCCTTGGCCTGAGCATGCCCTGGAGCCTGTTCGCGGCGCTCGGAGCCGGTGTCGCGGCGGGATTCATCCTGTCGCCTATAGCCAGGCACGTGCTCGACTTCCATCGTGGCTACAATTTGTACAATACCGGTTTTGCCGCGGGATTCATCGGCACTATGACCATGTCGACGCTCAAGGCTCTCGGCGTCAACCTCTCCGGCGGCTTTCACTGGGCGGAACTCGGGCCTATAGGGACCCTGCCCTGGCTCGCTGTCTTGTTCGCCGCCCTGATTATCGTCGGCATAGTGCTGGATCCTCTCTGGTTCAGATCCTACCGGCGCTTGCTCGCCTCTCCGGGCCGGCTCGTAAGCGATTTTGTGCGTTACTACGGGCTTGGCGCAAGCTTCGTCAACATGGGCATCATGGGTTTCGTGGCCAGCGCCGTCATGCTGATTATAGGCGCTTCATGGAACGGTCCGATGATAGGCGGTCTCCTAACCATCGTCGGCTTCTCGGCGTTCGGCAAGCATCCGCGGAATACTCTGCCGCCTATGTTGGGCGCCGCGGCAATGGCCTTGATGTCGACCTACGGACTAGGCTCTCCGGGCAGCCAGCTCGCGGTGTTGTTCGCCAGCACCCTGGCTCCGGTAGCCGGCGAATATGGCCCTGTGGCTGGTTTTATCGTGGGTATGCTGCACCTCGTGCTTGTCCAGGTAGTGGGAGGCCTCCACGGCGGGCTTAACCTGTACAACAACGGATTTGCCGGAGGCTTGGCCGCGGGGCTGTTCCTGCCGGTCCTGGAATGGATACGTGAATGGAGGAGACATGAAGTTTGACGCCGCCCAGCTCATGCGGGTAGCGGAGGAAGTGCTCAAATTCTTCTATACTAAAGGCGCGCGATCAGTCAAAGTCGCCTACGATTTTGGCCTGGAGCGATCCTTTTGCGCTGTATCCACGAAGGACATACTGCTCTCGGCCGAAGAAGAAGACTATCTCCGCCGCGTCTTCGACGGGCCGGTGCAGCCTGAAATAGCCAATTATTACGGCACCCTCGCGGGCCGGCGCCGCGATGAACTCGAAATGGAGCTCGTCGGCACTATGGCCGAGCTTGAAGATATCCAGAACGAAGAGGGGCTCGGCGTCGTCGTCGTGCTCAGCCGCCGCGAGATGGAATATCGTTCCGCGCACAAGAAGTAAGCGGCGGCGGGAATTTTTTCGCCGCGACTTGCCCGGTGTCGAGCATCCGGTTTATGCTCAGCTCCGGTATTCCCGGAGGCACCTTGAATATGAAATCCCGTTTTTCACGTTTATCGAATGAGCACAGGGTAGCGGCGGTCTTGCTGGTGATCGTCGCGGTCGTGTTGGCTATTTCCGCGGCATCGGCGCTCGCCGCGACGCTGGTTTCCTGCGTGCCGTCGGAGAACTCTTTCCCCGCGATACAACTCAAGCCCTCCGGCAAGCCGCAAAAGGGGCTTAAAACCTCTACCTTACGGGCAAACAAGGTCGAGATAGTCGTCGAACTAGCGGTGAGCCCCGCTGAACAGGAAATCGGCCTGATGCACCGCACGGAACTCAAGGACGGCAACGGCATGCTGTTCGTCTATACGGAGGACAGGCGTCTATCGTTCTGGATGAAGAATACCCTGATACCGCTGTCCATAGCCTATCTGGGCGCTGACGGCGCCATCAAGGAGCTTCATGACATGGAGCCGCTGTCGCTTGCGGGCGTGCACAGCGAACGCTACGTCCGCTACGCGCTCGAGGCTCCTCTCGGCTGGTTTGCCCGCGTCGGGTTGAAACCCGGCGATCGCTTCGATCTGTCGGGCGTACCTATGGCTCAATAGCGCCAGCACGAGCCATAGGCAGCGCTCTGAAGACGGTAGCACAGTGACTACGGCGGTACTCTGACTATGATTCCGCTCGCTCGGGCTCTTGCCGCGCGCTTGCGGCTTCATAGTATATTGTAGGGCAGGAGATCCCGAAACATGCTTGATATTTATACCATAGGCGCCGACGTACTCAGGAAAAACGCCGCGCCGATAGAGAAATTCGACGAAGAACTTGCCGTCCTCGTCGCTAAAATGTTCGAGACGATGAAGCTCGGCAAGGGCGTCGGCCTAGCCGCTCCTCAGGTGGGTCTCGCTCAACGGCTGTTCGTCATACAGATCGAAGGCGACACGCCGCGCGTCTTTATAAATCCGGAAATCGTGGAGACGAGCGTGGAACTCGAGTCGTTCGAGGAAGGCTGTCTGTCTATTCCCGGCGTGTACGCGGACCTGGAAAGACCGTCTGGGATACGCGTACAGGCCTGGAACGAGCGCGGCCGTCGCTTCGTGCTTGAGGCTGAAGGCTTTCTGGCACGCGTCATCCAGCACGAACTGGACCACCTTAACGGTATCCTCTTTACCGACCGCCTGACGGAGAAAAACCGCGACCGCCTGCTCAAACAATATGAGAAGCGGATGAGGGCCTAGCTCCGTGCGCGTGCTGTTCGCCGGCAGTCCCGAGATAGCCGTGCCGGCGCTGGCCGCTATAAGCGCGCGGCATCGCCTCGTAGGCGTGCTAACGAACCCACCGTCGGCAAAGGGCAGGGGACTCAGCCTGTCCTGTACACCCGTAGCAACCGCGGCCGCCGGCCTCGGCGCGCCTATTCTGGCTCCGGAGCGCCTGGGGCCCGCCGAGCGCGACGCCGTAGCGGCGCTGGAGCCGGAACTGCTCGTCGTGTTCGCCTACGGCAAAATTTTCGGCCCCAAATTCATGGCGTTGTTCTCGGCGGGCGGCATCAACGCGCATCCGTCGCTCTTGCCTCGCTGGCGGGGTTGCGCTCCCATACCGTACGCCATACTGCACCGTGATACGCTCACGGGCGTCAGCATACAGCGCGTCGCGCCGAAAATGGACTCAGGCGATGTACTTGCGAGGCGGGATATCGTTCTGG
>CAZNCK010000207.1:0-3310 GCA_964571545.1 uncultured Treponemataceae bacterium
CACCATTCGGCGGCGTAGGCCTTGAAACCGGCCTGTTCCATGCACGACCTGAGTGCGTCGCGGTTCGCTAGCGAGACTGAATCGCCGCCCGTGTACAGGTGAGACGCGCGTTCCGAGAATTCGTCGAAACCGCTGGGCATGGGTAGTTCGTTGCCATCGGGATAGGCCCGCGTGACGTCGACGGCGGCGCCGCGGTTGTGGATCGACCCGCGGCTCGCCGGGGCGACGAAATCCGGGTCGGGCAGGAGGTCCCACATCAGCGACTGCACCGACAGCGGACGGTATGCGTCCAGCACGACTAACATGAGGCCTAGTTTCTCCGCCCCTTGCTCTGCCGCGCAGAGTTTTCGCGCCGTCTCCGCACGTAGCCACGCGCTATCACCGTCATACAGGCGCGCCTTGAAGAAATTGCGGCTCGTCGCATAGCGCAGGTCTATAATGACTCCGGGACAGGCAATGGCGAGGTTCACGAGTCCGTGCGCGGGCGGGCTTGCCTGTGCCTTGGGTTTCGGTGTTTCATTACATTCCATGGACCGGAGTATAGACCGAGTACCTGGGTTTTTGCATCAAAACCGGCGCGCGAAAGGAGCCCTCATGGCGAAGACGAGCGGAAAGTCGCGGATAAAGGCCGCGGCGACGACGGAACCAGGGATCGCGGCCCTCGCGGCTGAGTTGGCCTCGCTGATACCCGAGCTGGATGCGGAAGGTCTGGCGTTCCTCATCGAACAGGCGAGGGTTCACCTGTACAATATGCGTGCGGCCGAGCTTGAGTTTGCCGCCGCCGAACTTGATAGCGCCTCGGCGCGCGCCCGGCACGTCGCCGGAGCGAAACCAAGCTCAAAGCGCGGGGCTGAGGCGGCCGTAGGCGTCGCCGCGGGAGCCGGCGACGATTTTACCATACAGGCAGCCAGCGACGGCTCGGCCTACGATCTGGTCCACAATGGCAAATGGAAGATGTTCACAGGTGACGAGATGCTGGCCATGGTGCGCATCGTCTCGTCAAAGGATCCTGTGTCCCAGCTGACCGGCCGCCTGTACCGCTGGCTCCTCGCCGAGCGTTCCGATGTCATAAACGACCTGTCGCTAGCCGGCCTGGCCGATCCCAAGCTCAAGAAGCTGGTGACGCTCCTGCGAAAGACGTTCACCATCAAGGGGACAACGCAGGGCTAGGTTTACGCGGGCACTTCAGGCGTTGCGCATATAGCCCGCCCTGTCGTGCCGCGATATACTGCCGTCCTTGTGGAGGAGACTGCGATGCGTTTTTCATGCTATGAACGGAACGGCACGGCGGGCATTGGCATCTGGAACGGAAACGAGCTTCGCGGCCTCGAAACCGGCGCTCCAAAGTACCCGGGCACTCTCGACGAGTTGCTGTCCTCCGGGGCGGATCTTTCGGCCGCGGGAAAAGCGCTGTCGGCGGCGCCTGTCGTAGACCAGGCCTCTATACGTTTCCTGCCGCCTCTCAGGCGCCCGTCTAAGATACTATGTGTCGGCCTAAACTACCGCGCTCACAGCGTCGAGACCGGCTTGGGCGCGCCTGACTATCCGGCGGTATTCGCGCGCTTTCCGTCCTGCCTGATCGGGCACGGTAGTCCGCTGGTCAAGCCGCCGGTCTCTGACCAGCTCGACTACGAGGCGGAACTAGTCGCCGTCATCGGGCGGCGCTGCAAGGGCGTTTCGTTGAAGGCCGCGCTGGATTTCGTGGCGGGATACTCGATATTCAACGAGGCGTCGATACGCGACTACCAGCTTCGTACCTCGCAATGGACTATAGGCAAGAATTTTGACGGCACGGGGGCCTTCGGGCCGTGGATGGTGACGCCCGACGAACTGCCGCCCGGCGCCTCCGGCCTCGGCATCCGGACCAGGCTCAACGGGCAATTGATGCAGGACGGCACTACGGCCGACATGGTGTTCGGCGTCGCCTCACTCGTGTCCATACTCAGCGAAGCGATGACGCTAGAACCCGGCGACATCATCGTTACCGGCACGCCATCCGGCGTGGGCATGTCGCGCAAGCCGCCGCTCTACATGAAGGCCGGCGATGTCTGCGAGGTGGAGATAGACGGTATCGGAACGCTCAGGAATCCGGTGGTAGCGGGCTAGTCCAGGCGGCCGCGGTAGCGGGCGTAGAAAAACAACGTGGCCGTCATCAGCGCGTGGCCCATGTCTTCGGCGCCTATCATGTCTATGGCTTCGCGCTCGGGCACGAGCAGTACCTCTATCTCTTCGTGAGTGTCCAGGCATTGCGGACGTTCGAGCACACAACCTTCAGCCACAAAGGCGTGGAAGGTGTTGGTCATGAAGGCTGGGTTTGGCGACAGGATGCCGAGCGGCACTATCATTTCCGCCTTGTATCCCGTCTCTTCCAGCAGTTCGCGGGCCACCGCGGAGGCCGGGTCTTCGTCATGGTCGACTATGCCCCCCGGGAATTCCATAGACAGGTGCCTGGTGCCGTGGCGAAACTGTCGTATCATGACGAAACACCTGCCTTCAGGCGTTTCGACGACCGGAATGACGCCGGCCCAGTCAGGCGCGTCCACGGAGAAAAACGTGCCCTTCTTGCCGCTGGCGGACTGCCGCTCGCTCGAGGATACGTTGAATATCCTGCAGTCCAGAATCTTTTTCGTTGACAGTTCTATCCAGGGATACAAGGTTCGCATAGGGGGATGGTAATCCTTCGTTGGTTTCGGAGCAAGCTGTTTTTGACGGTCTGCGCGGCGCCTCGCGTGAAGAAACGATTTGACATATGGTCCCGCACGTTGTTTACTGGTTGATGCCGCGCTCTGTCCTGTCCCGGCGACGAGTGCGGATGATTCAAACGTTTTGCACGTATAAGGAGCTTTTTAATGAAGAAGAGTGTAGCTATTGCGAGCGCCTTGTTGATAGCGCTCGCCGTGACGGGTTGCGCCAAGAAAGCCGAACCGGTCGCGGCGCCGGCGGAAGTCGTGCCGTACAAGGTCGCCTTCATCTATATCGGCGTCCCCGGAGACCTCGGCTGGACCCATGAGCACGACGTCGGCCGCCTAGCCCTCGAAGCCGAATTCGGCGACAAGGTCAAGACCGCCTACATGGAGAACGTACCCGAAGGCCCCGACGCCACGCGCATCATCCGCCAGTACGCCCAGGACGGCTATGACATGATCATAGCCACGTCGTTTGGCTATATGGACCCGATGGTCGAGGTAGCCGCCGAGTTCCCCAAGGTCAAGTTCGTGCATTGCTCCGGCTACAAGACAGCCGACAACATGTCCACCTACTTCGGCAGAATCTACCAGGCCCGTTATCTCTCCGGTATCGTAGCCGGCAA
>CAZNCK010000208.1:0-2062 GCA_964571545.1 uncultured Treponemataceae bacterium
GATGCAGCGCTTGAGGTACAGTTCGGTCGCGATGCGCAGGTATAGCTGGAGGTTGAGCGCGTTCGATTTGGTGACGAAGGGACGAGCGGCCGCGCCGGACGCTATCGTGCCGAGTATCGGCGTCTCCACCTCGATGTAGCTACGGGTGTCCAGGTACTCGCGAACCGCCCGGATTATCTGGGTTCGCTTCTTGAACGTATCCATTACCTGGGGATTCATCACTAGGTCCAGGTAGCGGCGGCGATAGCGCTGCTCGGGGTCCTTGAGGCCGTGGTATTTCTCGGGCAAGGGCTCTATGGCCTTGGTCAGGAGCACCATGCGCTTGGCGTGCACGGATATCTCGCCCCGCTTCGTCTTAAAGACGTAGCCCTCCACGCCGATGATATCGCCGAGGTCCCAGGTCTTCACGTGGGCATAGGCCTCTTCGCCTATGCCTTCGGCGTTGAGGTAGACCTGCACGCGACCGTCGCGGTCCTGCACGTCTATGAAGGCGGCCTTGCCTATGTCGCGGAAGCTCATGAGGCGACCGGCTATGGAGACGTCCTTGTTCTCCAGGCCTTCAAAGCCCTGCTTTATCTCGATAGAGTGGTGGGTCTGTTTCCAGGTAACGATGGCGAAGGGGTCGCGACCCTCCGCCTGGAGCCTGGCGAGTTTCTCGCGGCGAACCAGTTGCTGTTCGCTCAACGCCTTCCTGGCGCTTTCCTCGTCTATCCTGTCCTCGGCTCCGGTCTCTTCCTGGCTCATGCGCACTCCTTCGCGGGCGTCATCATCGCGCGCCGCGGAGCGGTATTGTATGCGGAAGACGCCGTCCGTTTCAAGCGCGCGCCGTCTGATAGGCCATATGAAAAAACCGTCGCCGCTCGACAGCGACGACGGTTCAACAAGGAGGAATTACATAGGAATCCACTGATGGGCGCCCAAGGCTACACACCTGCAACCTCCAGCCACATATTCAGTATCTTCAGCGCCCTATCGCTTGTCCTGAAGGTGGGGACGCCGCGACGGGTGAGTTCGCGTGACAGGGGGTCGTAGAGCTCGCCGGAATCTACGACGGCCACCCAGGGCTTGCTGCTTTTCGCGAACAGAGCGCCGTAGCGCGCGGCCAGGGAATCGGTCAGCGGCACTATGCCCACGATGCCCAGGTCAACGTTGCCGTCGGCCAAGATAGCGTCGAACGAGTCGTAGTACGCGTCGTCGTCGCCCATGGGCGTTATGTCCAGCGGGTTGTGTGCATCAACGATTTCGCCGATTTTTGCCGCCGCCAGCACGCCTTCCAGCCGGACCGTCGTTGCGGCCTCGAACTCTGCTATGGACAGGCAACCCAGGTTGTCCGCAAAGGCCACGCACTCGAAACCGGCGTTGGACAGCGCTCCGAGCCTTGCCTTGCCGGCGACCTTGCCACCGACGGTCTTGCCGATGAACGTCGAATACAAAGTCAGCGCGTCGTCGAAGTCGTCCAGGCTCTCCAGCACGGTGGCGCCGGCCTGCGCTACCAGGGCGCGGGTCACAGGCCAGTCGCCGGCTATGCTCGCGGTGTGGCTGGCGCTCGCGGCCGCCCCCGCCGCCGTCCTGCCCGCGCGGTAGAACATGACGCGGCGCCCGCTCGCCGTGATGCGCCTCACGGCCGCCAGCACCTTAAGCCCGTCCAGCGGCTTGAACCAGCCGCTCCAGATAGTCGCCTATCGTCACGTCCATCTGGTTGCCGCAGGTTATAACGTACTTGGGATTCAGATCCGGGTGCTTTGACACCCGGCAGATAGCGAACGCCCCGGACTGCGATATCAAGGCCACCGGCGCCACGCGGCCCGTAGGCATAGGCAGCTTGTATTCGGGAATGAACAGCGTGTTGTACTTGCCTGGCACCGACCGCACGCCCAGACAGTTGCCCCCGTTGAGCAACGGCCCCCGCCCAGGGCCGGTACGCGAGGCGTCTAGAGCGGCACGCATGCGGGCGACGATGGCCTCGGTGCCGGACTTTTCTTCCAGGCCGCCTGGAATGACTATCACCGACTCGGCCTTCTCCAGCTCCGCCAGCTCGGCGATGCAGGCGGGCGCCTGCGCG
>CAZNCK010000208.1:2072-3216 GCA_964571545.1 uncultured Treponemataceae bacterium
AACAGATCTACCTTCTCCGGCAGCGATGCCACGTCGGGCACGCAGCGGCAGCCGTCCAGCTCGTCCAGGCCCGCCTTTATAACATACAGGCGTTTCGAGTCGAAGCCGTTCTGCAACAGGTTGCGCAGTATGATGCGGCCGTTGTTCACGCCCTTCTCCGATACGCCTATGACGGCCGCGCTCGCGGGTTTGAGTATGCGGTCTATCTTGTCCAC
Source organism: uncultured Treponemataceae bacterium (assembly GCA_964571545.1). GTDB lineage: Bacteria > Spirochaetota > Spirochaetia > Treponematales > UBA12059 > SZUA-370. The sequence continues at coordinate 2,288 of CAZNCK010000208.1, forward strand.
CGGGCGCAGGGCCTGGGCGCGGTTGACTATGGAACCGTCGGCCGCCACGGCCAGTTCGCCTGCCTCGGCGGCAACGACCCCCAGCTTGGCCAGCGCGTCCAGCGCGATCAGTTCACCCTGCATGACGACGAAGGGGTTCACCTCGAACTCGGTGATGCCGGCGCGCGCGAAGGCCGGAGCGGCCTCCACGAAGGCCATCACCAGGTCGACAAGGCGCTCCTCGTCCACGATGGCCTTGGTGCCGCGCAGGCCGCCGCAGAGCAGCTCGCGCACCGCGTTGCCGCGCAGCAGCGTGCGCACCATCGCGCGGTCTGCGCCCTGGGGGCTCAGGAACAGCGTCGCCGCGCCCGCCTTAAAGCTCTTGGCAAGAAATTCAGTATAAATGCCGCCGGGCCCGAACGACACCACAGGCCCGAAATCCCGCGCGAAGCGGTAGCCAACGATTATCTCGTGCCCCAGCCGCGGCTCGAACCGCACGAACTCGTTGACCGTATAACCGTCTACGCGAAAGCGCTCGAAGCGCTGCTCCATGTCGGCTATGGCTGCCCGGATCGCGCCTTTTTCGTTGGCCACGATGGCCACGCCGCCGGCCTCGGTCTTGTGCAGTATCTCCGGGCTGACCACCTTGATCACCACCCGGTCACCCGGCACCGGAGCCAGGCCCGCCACAAAGGCGGAGCCCCGCACTGAAAGGCTAACGGGCACACGCAACCCCATCAGTCTGAGTATCTCGACACCTTCCGGTTCCGTCAGCGCGTCGCGCCCCTCGGCTTTGGCAGTGGCCAGGGCCGCCTCAAGTTGCCTGTCGTCCATCTTCATCAGAAGTACAGCTCGTATTCCTGCGGAACGGGAGCGTTGTCGTCATCCATGACGTACCCGAGCGTTAGCTCGGGCAATGCCCGGGCGCCGCATCCATGCGGCGCAAACGC
>CAZNCK010000209.1:0-435 GCA_964571545.1 uncultured Treponemataceae bacterium
CAAACTCGACGGCTGCCTTGATAAGCATGGTCATGGGGTCGACCGAGGGCATGCCACCTGCGCCGATAGCCATGCCAACTTCTGTGCCTGATATTTCCTTTTCAACGGACAGCTTGGCATGGGTGCCGTAATCACCATTCTCGGCCGCAAGGCGGAGCGATTCCTCGAAGGCTCGCTTGTCTTCGGCTATGCGGGCATCGGCGATCTGGCGGGCATAGTCCTGGGCAAGTACGAGTTTCTGCTGCTCGGTACCTTCAAAGAGGGTCAAGGCCAGGTCGCGCTCCAGGGCAAGGTCATCCGCACGCGTCGCGGTGAGCTTGGCGGCGGCGACCGCGGCAGCGTTGGCCTCGGCAATGATCGTGGCTGAAATCTCCTTGTCGTATCCGGCTTGTACGCTGGCCCGCATGGCGGCATAGCGTTCGGCGATCTCGGTCC
>CAZNCK010000209.1:445-3177 GCA_964571545.1 uncultured Treponemataceae bacterium
GAGACGCTTTGACTCCAGTTGCGCGAGCGAGGACAGGGCCGCGGCCTTCTCCGCTTCCAGATCGTCCACCTTGGACGCAGAGAGTTTGACCATGCTCGCGACCTCATCAGCCGCGAGAGCATCAGATACGGCGCGGCGCTTGGTGTCGTAGTATGCGTTGATATCGTCTACGGTCTTCTGGTTCAGGGTACCTATGTAGTTCGCCGTCGCTTCTGCTAGTTTTTTAGCTCGCTCGTAGTCGACCTGAGCGAACGGATCGACGGAGCCTTCCGCGGCACCTCGGACCATGACATCGGCCCATGCCTCTTTAAAAGCCTGAGCCTTCTTGGCCATGTCTTCATCCGATACCTTACGAGCGGCGTCCGTCCTTGCCTTCATCTCCTTGTCGATTTCAGTAAGCTTCGCCTGTACCGTGGCGAGCGCATCGCCATGGGAGCTTCGGCTTAGTGAGGCAATCATCGAGGCCTTGGCGGAACGTAGCTCGGCTTCGCTGACATTGTCGAGTGACGCGGCGTATTCCTTTGCTGCCTTCGCCGTCGTGGCCATAGAGATATACGAAGCGCTGAACGCCTTGCTCGACTCGGTTATCTTCTGATTGGCGGCGTCAGAAGCGGCGGCCTCTTCTTTGCGTTTTCCGATAAACGTGCTTATTGCCTTGATGATGGCTATGACGCCTACGATGAGAAGAGAAATGCCCCCTGTCGCGAGCGCTACAGAGGCGGCAAAGGATAAGTTTGCCATAGTAGCTGCGCCCGTCATCGTGATGTAGATTTTATCTCCGGCAATTTTTAATCCAGTAACGACCATATGAGCAATCTTTGCAGCTTTACTTGCGTTCTCGGCAAGCATCTCTCCTGTCATGGCGGCCGTGACTCCGATCGTCGCCACCTGATAAAGGGCATAAGCTTTCGCCAGTCCAGATACAACGCCGAGCATAGGGCCAACCGCCGCTCCAAGAATCGCGAAGCGGACGATGGTATCCTTGGTCGTTTGGTCGAGGGCTCCGAACCATTGGGCCGCTTCACTTACGCCACGCACGATATCTTTAATCGCTGGCAATAGGGACTTGAGTAGTTCGATAGAGGCGTTCGTCACGTCATCTTTTAGGGTAGACATAAGCCCGGTCAAGGTTTGAGAGCCGAGCGCCATACCGCCAGCGAACTGTCCTGTTCCCGTGGTGAGCGCGACGAGCGCGGCATTGACGTCCTGGAATCCGATCTTGCCTTCGGACACCATCTTCATCATCGCCTGCTCGGTGACTCCATAGTTGTCGGCCATCTGACGGATAACCGGGACGCCGTTCTCCATAATGACACGCAGCTCTTCGAAGCTCGCCTTGCCGATGGTTTTGATCTTGGCGTAGGCGTTCACGAGCGAACCGAACTTCTCGGCATTACCGAGGGAGGCGTCGCCCAGCGTCCGCAGACTGTCCGTGACCGAGGCGGCCGACACGCCCGCGGCCATGAGACTCTGCGAGGCTTTCGATAGCTGGACCGTATCGAACGGCGTGGTAGCGGCCATGGCCTTGATTCGATTGAACGCGGCCGCGCCAGCCTCCGCCGACCCCAGGAGCGTCGTGAAGTTAGCACCGAGCATCTCGTAGTCGCCGGCCGCCTTGATCGCGGCCGCGCCGGCGGCCAGGATAGGCGCGGTGACGAAGAGCGACAAGCTCTTGCTCATCTTCGCCGTCTCCGCGCTCAGCTCCATGGCCGCCTTGGCACCGCTTTTTAAATTGACTTCAAGGCTCTTGAAAACGGACGATAATTCACTTGCTTTAGGAGCCACCGCTTGGGCATCGGTAGCGAGGCGCTTAACCGCTTCGCTGAGCGCTCCGGCCGCCGCGAGTGCTTCTTTTGCCAGAAGCTGGACTTCCATTTTCAGCTTCATGTCGTCCATCGCGCCGCGTCTCCTCGTTGTCTAGTAGCCTGCATTCGCCCTTGAATAACGCGAGCGACTGCGCCACGTGCGCGGGCCACTCGGCCCAACCTCCGCCATACGGCGGCGTCCCGATCAGTTCCGTCATCACGTAGATCTCGTGATATGCCCAGAACTCTTCCGTGAAGTACTTGAAAACATCGCGTGCGTTGACGAACACGCCTTCACCGTTCTCGTCTACGATCCCGGTAGGTATCAGCGTTTCCTTGCCAGGACGGACGCGTTGCTTGAGCTTACCGGCCCGGAGTAGCCGATAAGCTATTCTTAGTTTTTTTCGTCGAGCTTCTTCTCCAGCTCAGAACGGAAGAACTCGCCGAGTTCGTCGGCGAGAGAATCGAAAGCAGTCGGCGCCTCGTCGAAGTCTATCGCCCTGATGATCGCGTGCTCGCCGGTCTTATCCTTCCAGCCGCAGTTATCAAGGCGCGTGAGCATCGCCGCGATCACGGGCTTACGATCGAAGGATATGGCCACCGATCCGCCCTTGACCTGTCCGGCCGGATCGTACTGGAACTCGACATCGGGCTTCTTGAGGACGCGCCCCTTGTCCTTGATCGAAATCACCTTGTAGTGCGCGACGATCTGCTCGTCGGCGGGAAGGTCGCGGTTCGAGTTCCACTTGGGAACGTAGGTCAGTTCGGTCGCTATCTGGATGATCATGGCTATTCTTCCTTATCAAGAGTTCACGCAAGCGCCATACGACGCCTGGCGGTTTGGCTACACCAGCTCGCGCTCGTAGTAGACAGGGTCGTTGCCGGTAAACCGGAACTTGGAGGTGTACTCCTGCTTGCTTCCGGACT
>CAZNCK010000210.1:0-3161 GCA_964571545.1 uncultured Treponemataceae bacterium
ACCGGCTTCAACGTGGCCCGCGCCATCAGGATCAGTGCACTGTTGTGCCGTTCGGGTTTGGCGATCTTGTAGAGCGGGCACCGGCAGGCTTCGAGAGCGTCAAGGCTCCGCTTCCCGAAGACCGAGGCGAACGGCATCAACCCCAACCCGAGGGCTTCCGCGAACAGACTCGGGAGCCATTCGAGCGGGGTGTGAAGCATCGTGTAGAGTTCCGGCAGGGTCATGCTATCCCACGGGGCCGGGGCCGGACCATCGCCCCGGAGGCCCACGATCTCCTCCAAGGTGAAGGCTTGGAACTTCACCCCGTCCGCGCCCGTGCGGGCCGCCGCATGGACAAGCGCAAGGGAGGTTCAAAATGACCGCTGCCAACGCATCCGCCACCACGTACAAAGCCGTCACCGCGGCCATAGTGGACGAGCTGCGCGCCATAGTCGGCGCCAGGAGCGTTCTCGTCGACCTCGAGAAGATAGAAGCGTACTCGCACGACGAGACCGACGCCGGCGAATACGGCCACATGCCCGAGGTGGTCGTACTGCCGTCCACCACTGAACAGGTCGCCGGCGTCGTGAAGCTGGCCAACCGCGAGCACATTCCGGTGACGCCCCGAGGCGCCGGATCGGGACTCTCCGGCGGAGCCATTCCGCTGTTCGGCGGCATACTGATCTCCCTAGAGAAGATGAACAAGTTGCTGGAACTGGACGTCGACAACATGGTAGCCGTCGTGGAGGCCGGCATGGTGACCAACGAGCTGGCCATGGCCGTGCAGGAGCGCGGTTTGTTCTTCGCCGGCTACCCCATGAGCCTCCAGACCTGCGTCATAGGAGGCAACATCGCCGAGAACGCCGGCGGCGGTAAGGCCGTCAAGTACGGCGTCACCGGCCGCTACATCCAGGGCATTGAACTGGTCACGCCCTCAGGCGACATAGTCCAGCTGGGCGGCAAGCTGTCCAAGGACGTCTCCGGCTACGACCTCAAGTCGCTCGTCGTCGGTTCCGAGGGAACCCTGGGCATAGCGACAAAGGCCATCATAAAGCTCATAGGCTACCCCACGGCCAAGGCCGACCTGTTGGTGCTCTTCAAGACGCCGCGCGAGGCCATAGACGTAGTGCCTGTCATCCTGTCCAAGGGACTAACGCCGACCAGTATCGAATTCATGGACCGGCTGTCCATCATCACCAGCTGCAAGTACCTTAACGAGAGCCTACCCTACGAGAAGGCAGGCGCCATGCTGCTCATCGAGCTGGACGGCACCAACGCCGAGCAGATAGAGATGGATCTGATAGCCGCCGGCCGGCTCTGCGAGGAACACGGCGCCATAGAGGTGTACGTCGCCGAGGACCGCAACAACATAGAACGGATATGGAACGTGCGCCGCAACATCGCGGAGGCGTTCAAGGTCTACAGCCCCGTGCAGAGCCTCGAAGACATAGTCGTACCCATATCCCGGATACCAGAGATAATCCCCGAACTGGACAAGCTGAGCGCCAAGTACCACATGCAGATCCCCTGCTACGGACACGCCGGCGACGGCAACCTCCACGCCACCCTCGTGAAGGACCCGGACATGAGCATGGAAGACTGGAAGAGGAACGAGGTCGCGTGCCTCCGTGAACTGTACAGGATCACCGGCGAACTGGGCGGCAAGATCTCCGGCGAGCACGGCATCGGTCTCAAGCGCAAATCGTTCCTCAAGGACATAATCGACCCGGTGGAACTCAAGCTGATGCGGGCCATCAAGATGGCCTGGGATCCCAACAACATCATGAACCCCGGCAAGATATTCGACCTGGACTAGCGCGCCTCGATGGAATGCCCCAGCCGGAAGGCGAGGCGGTCATCCGGAACCCTGTTGCGGTTCCGGAATGGCCGCCGGAATCAAGTTATGGTAGACCCGTAAAAATCCCATGGTACAATGGCGCATGCGCACCATTAACGTACTACCCGACAGTCCGCGTTTCATCAAGGAATTCGCCGTTGAAGCCGCGGCCGCCATAGGCTTCAACGCGCTCTCCCTCGAGTTCCCCATCCTCTCGTTCCTGGCCGGGCCGGCGGGCGCTGGCGTCGTCAGGCTACGAGCCGAAGCGTCGCTGCCCCGCGGATATTCCATGACTGACATCGACGATGACCTGGAGATACTACTCCGCGACGAAGTCGGCGCCTCCGAGGCACTGGCTGTCCTCTGCGCCAGACTGGCTGAGAACCCCGTTGGCGACGGCGCGGCCTTACCGCCGGATGATGCGTCCGGGCGTAAGGCGCCGGGCGTCATGGACGGCGGCTACCAACCCGTGCCGCCCCGACGCGGACTCGAATCGTTGTTCGAGCGCGAGTTCATAGTCAAGGACACCGATTTTGACTTCCTGCCCGATACTATAGACGCGACGATCGCGATTCCGGGCGATTGCGATGAATACGAGCTATCAGCCGCCTGCGATCTTGCCGCAAGGCTCGGCATGGAGAGCCTGGGGTTAACGCTGCCTATCCTGGACGGCAAGGGCAGGCAGGCTGGCACGCTTATCCGCGTCGAGAGCGCCCGCGCCTGCGGCCTCCGAATCGACGCCGAAGGCGATCGACGTATCATCAGGGTCTCAGGCGGGGGCGAGGCTCTGGCGCATATGGCGGCGCTGCTTTGCGGCCGGTTCCCCCAGGCCGGCCGCGAATCCACCTGGCCTGAAATCTGCGCGGACGTTTCCCGCGCGGCAGCCCTGCGCAGTCTAGACGGACAACTGGCGTGGCTGGATGCCCTGGCCGCCGCGAAAGGCCCCCCGGAGAAAGCCACGCTCTACGGAGAACCGGGTATAGAGGCGCGCAGGATAGCGCTTGAAAAAGCCTTCCCGGCGGTAGTTTTCCGGAACCGGCGCGACCTCGTCGCACTCCGCGACGAGGAGTACGAACTGCCATGGGAACTGGACAGGTGCAGAAAAATCCTACAACGCGATGTCTACCGGCGGATTCTGCCCGGAAAACCCGCCATCATCGACGTTGTCATCAGCGAGGACGGTGAAGTCCGCCTGGCGCTCGCCGAGGAGATATTGAGAAAAGCGCGCGCACGCGGCGCCGCCGAACCCAGGGTGCGGGTGATATGCGCCTTTAAGCAGGGTTTTAGCTGGATACGGGACTACGTACTGCCCGAGCTGGCCGCGGTCATAGGCATAGGCTCCGTG
>CAZNCK010000211.1:0-2314 GCA_964571545.1 uncultured Treponemataceae bacterium
CCCGTACAAGGGCGGCATCCGGTTCCATCCCAAGGTGACGCTTTCCACTCTGAAGTTCCTCGGTTTCGAGCAGACCTTCAAGAACAGCCTCACCGGCCTCCCCATGGGCGGCGGCAAGGGCGGAGCAGATTTTGATTCCAACGGCAAGAGCGACAACGAGATTATGCGCTTTTGTCAGAGTTTCATGATCGAACTTCAGAAGTACATCGGCGCCGACACCGACGTTCCCGCCGGCGATATCGGCGTGGGCGGACGCGAAATCGGCTTCATGTTCGGCCAGTACAAGCGCCTCCGTGACGAGTTCACCGGCGTGCTGACCGGCAAGGGCCTGACCTTCGGCGGCTCGCTCGTACGCCCGGAAGCCACCGGCTTCGGCGCCATCTACTTCGCCGAGGAAATGTTCAAGCTCAAGAACGAGACCCTGGCGGGCAAGACCATCTCCGTTTCCGGCTTCGGCAACGTCGCCTGGGGCGCCTGCATCAAGGCCAGCGAACTCGGAGCCAAGGTCGTGACGATCTCCGGCCCGGATGGCTACGTCTATGATCCCGACGGCATCTCCACCGCGGAGAAGCACAAGTATCTCGAAGAGATGCTCGTAATCAACCGCAACAGCGTCGAGACCTATGTCAAGAAATACCCGAACGCCAGGTTCTTCGCCGGCAAGCGCCCGTGGGAGCAGAAGGTCGACATCGCCATGCCCTGCGCCATCCAGAACGAGCTGTCGGGCGAAGACGCCCACGCGCTCGTCCGCAACGGCGTGCAGTGCGTCGTAGAAGTCTCCAACATGGGTTGCACCCCGGAAGCCTGGAAGCTCTTCATCGAGAAGAAGATTCCCTTCGCTCCCGGCAAGGCTGCCAATGCGGGCGGCGTCGCCACCTCAGGCCTCGAGATGAGCCAGAACTCCATGCGCCTCGCCTGGACGGCAGAAGAAGTCGACAAGCGCCTCCATGACATCATGATCTACATCCACAAGAACTGCGTCGATACCGCCAAGGCCTTCGGAGCAGACGGCAACTACGTCGTCGGCGCCAACATCGCCGGCTTCAAGAAGGTTGCCGACGCGATGATAGCCCAGGGACTGGTGTAATAATTCCGGAGTGCCCGCACGAGGCGCTCCGGATTCAAAACGGCCCGTTTGAGCTTAGGCTCGGACGGGCCGTTTCTTCTATAAAAGGGCGGACTGTCCGGGTTGCAAGGAGGACCAGCTCCGGACAATCCGCCCGCCATACCATCCTTTGCTCAGGCGCCTTTAAGTTCGAAGTACTTGATCCCCTCGGTCGGGAAGCGTTCCCTGACGCCCGATACGACCTTCCTGGCAACCTCGGCCGCTTCGTCATCGACGTATGCGAGGAGGAGGAAGTTCTCCTCTGGCCAGGTAGAAGAGCCGAGCCTTCGAGCCTGCCTGCCGCGGCCCTGGACGACGGGGATCACCGTGTAGTAGAAGCTTTCAATGGCAGCCTCGAGTCGCTCCGTGACGTCGTCCTGCACGGACCTGTTGGCAATGATCTCTATCCTGGTCATTTCGAAGCCTCCCCGGCCTTATGGCCGCGCTTCTCGTTGAAGAACGAGTACATGACCGGTATGAAGAACAATGTTATCAGGGTGGCTGAAGTGAGTCCCCCGAGCACGGTCAAGCCTATCGGTTTGAGCATCTGCGAGTTCTCGCCCGACGAGAAAGCCATGGGCACGAGTCCCAGTATGGTCGTAAGCGTCGTCATGAGGATTGGCCTCAGGCGGGATGCTGCGGCCGTCACGCAGGCTTCCCGGACCGGCACGCCGCGGCGGACGAGCAGGTTCGTGTAATCGACAAGGATGATGCCGTTATTGACGACTATGCCGATGAGCATCACGACGCCCATCGCAGTGAACATCGTAAGGGTCTCGCCGGAGATGATGTATACGGCCACGACGCCGATGACGAGCAACGGGATCGTGAACATATTGATGATGGGGTCCTTGAACGATTCGTACTGTCCGGCCATTACGCCGAATACCAGCAGCAGGGACATGGTGATGATGAGCAGGAATACGCCGCCCGTCTCCAGCACCTCTCCCCACGAACCCGACTGGGACAACGATATACCGTCAGGCACGACGATATTCTCGGCTATCGCGACATCGATAGCCTTCTCCACATCACCCGCACGCCTGTCCGACGAGATGTTGGCTGTCACGTGTATGATGCGACTCTGATTCTCGCGGGATATGCTGACAGGACCGACGCCTTTCTGGAGCGTCGCGAAATTGGCAACCGCGAAGAGGCCGTCCGTACCCTGCACGAAAATGCGCTCGAGGTCCGGCACCTTCTGCCTGT
>CAZNCK010000211.1:2324-3103 GCA_964571545.1 uncultured Treponemataceae bacterium
CCGCTGCTTCGAGGAACAGCTTGACCGAGTACTCGTCGCCCGAATCGCGGTAGGTAGTGGCAATGATACCGTCGACGCTCGCATCTATTTCCGCGGCTATCGCCCTGACGCTGACGCCAAAAGCGTATGCCCTGTCCCGGTCGATGATCACCTCGACCTCGGGGAGCCCTTCAGTCAGGTCCATGGCAAAATCTTCCAGATCAGGTACCTTCTCCGGTATCAGGTCCATGAGGCTATGGGCCATCGCGATGCCGGCGTCCAGGTTCTGCGTGTTTATGGTAATGTCGACGTCGGCACCTCCTGCCATCTGCCGCATCATGCCCATGGAGAAGCTGCAGGTCGCGTTGGGGAATTCGCTGAAGTGGGCGCGCAGCTTGGCTTTCATGGTATCGACGTCGTCGATCCGTTCGACGTAATCGGGGAGGGTGATGGACAGCTCCCCTGAGTACGTAGATGAGCCGCCGAACATGCCGCCGCTGCCGACCGTCGTAATGATGGTCTCCGCGCCTTCGATCTCCGCCATCGCGTATTCCTCGAACCTGAGCATCACGGCCGCGGTCTCCGAGAGCTTCGTGCCGATTGGCAGCTCTACCTCGAGTGTGACCGAGGCGTCTTCGGTAAACGGCATGAGGCTTATGTTCATGCGCGGTATGAAGGTGATGGAGACGAGGAAGCAGCCGACGACGATGATTACGACGGTCAGTCGATGGGCCAAGCCAGCGCGCAGTATCCTCTCGTAGCCACGGTTCACGCCGGAGCTCGCGGACTCTATGCCGCCG
>CAZNCK010000212.1:0-1122 GCA_964571545.1 uncultured Treponemataceae bacterium
CCTCGTAGGCTTCGGCAACTTCAAGACCGACCACGCGGCGTTCCCGTACGGCGCTCACTTCGTTGAAGCGGCCGTCAACATCCGCACAGGAGACGTCAGGCTCAGACGCTTCCACGCGTACCAGGACTGCGGCACGCCCATTAATCCGGCGCTCGCCATAGGCCAGATCTACGGCGGCGTCATGAAGGCCATCGGGCACTCGCTCTACGAGGAGCTGCTGTACGACGGCAAAGGAAAGCCGCTGAACCTGGGGTTCACCGATTACAAGATTCCATCCATCTATGAAGTGCCGGACGACTTCCATGTGGAGCTCGTACCGGTGGAGGATGAAGTGGGGCCCTTCGGCGGCAAGAGCGTATCGGAGATATCGCTCAACAGCGCCGCGCCGGCCATATCCATTGCGATACACGACGCCGTCGGCGCCTGGTGCCGCGTCTGGCCCTTCACCCCCGAACGCATCCTGCGCGCCATGGGCAAGCTCTAGCGATAAAACAAGATATAAAAGATAACAAAGAGTATAAGAGAATAAGAGGTAAGAAAGAGAAGATGTAAATAAAAGATGGCGAAGAGGATAAGAGGATAAGAGGATAAGAGGTAAGAAAGAGAGAAGAGAGAGAAAAAAAGGTGAGATATTATATTAGCTTGCCCTTTTATTATCTCCTTCCTGTCTCTTATACTCTTATTCTCTTTGTATGTTTTCTCGTGCTCTTATTCTTTTTGTTTGTTTTGTGTTCAAGTTCAAATGCAGGCCTGGTTTGGGCCAGTATGATTTTTTAGGGAGGCTACACGTATGGGCGTTAATGAAATCAAGACACTGATCGACCAGTTGTCCAAGAAGAAGATCGGCATGTTCCACAAGGACTTCCTGCTGACCTGGGAGAAGAGCCGCGACGAACTGGATGCGACCTTCCTCGTCGCCGACATCCTCCGCAACATGCGCGAGGCCAACATCAGCCCCAAGATCTGGGACACAGGCATAGCCGTGTCCAATTTCAGGGACAACTCCACCCGCACCCGCTTCTCGTACGCCAGCGCCGCCGACCTCCTCGGCCTCTACGTCCAGGACCTGGACGAGGGCAAGAGCCAGATCGCCCACGGCGAGACCGTCCGCGAGACCGCCAA
>CAZNCK010000212.1:1132-3047 GCA_964571545.1 uncultured Treponemataceae bacterium
GTACCTCGGGGAAGGCGACAAGTACCAGCGCGAAGTGGCCCAGGCTCTCGACGACGGCGTCAAGGCCGGCGTGCTCCCGGACAGGCCCACCGTGGTCAACCTCCAGAGCGACATCGACCACCCCACCCAGTCCATGGCCGACCTCCTCCACCTCGCCCACCACTTCGGCGGCGTCGAGAACCTCAAGGGCAAGAAGATCGCCATGACCTGGGCCTATTCCCCGTCGTACGGCAAGCCGCTGTCGGTGCCCCAGGGCATAATAGGCCTGGCCAGCCGCTTCGGCATGGAAATCTCCCTTGCGCATCCTGAAGGCTACGACCTCATCCCCGAAGTCGTCGAGCTGTCAAAGAAGCAGGCCAAGGAATCCGGCGGCTCTTTCAAGCACACCAATTCCATGGACGAGGCCTTCAAGGGCGCGGACATCGTCTACCCCAAGAGCTGGGCACCGTACGACGTGATGCAGCAGCGCGTCCCCCTGCTTCACTCAGGCGACCAGGGCGGTCTCAAGGAACTGGAGAAGGCCTGTCTAGCCAACAACGCCCGGTTCAAGGACTGGGAGTGCACAGAAGAGAAGATGAAGCTGACAAAAGGCGGCAAGGCGCTGTACATGCACTGCCTGCCCGCCGACATCACCGGCGTTTCCTGCAAGGCCGGCGAAGTAGCCGACACCGTGTTCGACCGCTACCGCGACGACACCTACCGCGAGGCCAGCTACAAGCCGTACATCATCGCCGCGATGATACTCCTGGGCAAGCGCAAGGACCCGTCAGCCACGCTCCGCGCCATGCTCGAACGCGCCACCAAGCGCGAGATCCTGTAATCACAAAGTCCCTGGTTCACGCCGGGGTTTGTTGCTCGCTGATTGAAAAAAAGGAGTGGGCGGAGGCGGGACGACAAAGAGTTTTTCATAACTCTTCGTCGCCCCGCCCTGTTCATGGGGGCCTCGCGCGCAACTTCCCCCGGCGCATCAAATTTCCACCCTGACAGTACCTTTGTATAACTACGCGCGCGACCGGGCTCTCCGCAGTAGTCCTCGGCTCCGGCTGCGCCGTCGCCTCCGGGCTACTGCTTCCGATCCCTGGCCCGAAAGATATCAAAACGACTACCTGTCTCCCGAATCAATCTTGAGCTGAGTATTTATTAGTACATCGAACCTTGTATCTCCTTCAGCTAGCATACTTGGGCAGATATGTGACTCCCGCCTTGAGCGGCGTCACGGCCTCCTTGAGCCAAATCCTTCTGTTTTCATGACTTAGCGTCTGCTTCGACAGGAAGGCCCGCTCCGTGTAGAACGTCGCAAGGCACGCGGCTATCTGTCCAGTCGGTATTCCCGCCATTTCTGCATGCACTTCCTCTGTTTCCCTGCCCGGACCGACACGGAATGGCTTCTGGTAATTGTGGTACACGAGGTGAAGCATGAGCCGCGCCAGACCGTTTGCCGTGTTCCTGTTGTAGCAGGTACTCTCCCTGCGGAAGGCAGCGAGGTCCTTGCGCAGTTCCCGCTCCCAGTAATTCACCGGGAAGAGCGGATTGACTATCGACCTCGGGGCCTTCGAAGGCCAGGTCAGGTGCCTGAGGCTACCGTCGGTCAGGCCCTGCACCAGCCGCGGTACCTGCCGGATCGAGCGCGGGTAGACGTAATGCTCGTCAGTCCAGAGCCAGAGTTCCGGCCGCGTCGAAGCGTCCCACTTCGCCGGGATGAGTTCGAGGAGGCGAGCGAACGACGACTGTATACCCTGCTTCGGTGCGCGGTAGGTCAGTTCGAACTTCTCCCGCATGCGCTTCTGGTGCTTGGTCATACAGCCTTTGCGCCTGATGGTCGTGTGGGTAACTCCATACAGGAACTGAGAATCCTGCCCAACGAGCAGGTTGATGTTGTTCGGAAAGTACTGGGACCGGTCGAAGCTTTCAAAGC
>CAZNCK010000213.1:0-693 GCA_964571545.1 uncultured Treponemataceae bacterium
TTCGCTGTTATCGCGCCTCATCGTGGACAAGTTCATGGCCAGGAAGGTCATCACCGTCACCGAGGACATGCCTATAGAGGAAGCGGCCCGCATCATGGCCGACAAGAAGATAGGCGGTCTGCCCGTCATGCGCGGCGACGCGCTGATCGGCATAATCACCGAGACTGATATTTTCCGAGCCCTGCTGGACTTGCTTGGCGGCCGGCGAAAAGGCGTTCGCGTCACGGCTACCGTTCCCGCGGGCAAGGGCGTGTTCGCCAAGGTCGTCAACGCGGTCGCGGCCGCCGGCGGCGACATCGTTGGCCTGGGCGCAAGCGAACTCAAGTCAAGCGGAGCACTGCGTTGGCAGCTCACACTGAAGGTCCAGGACGTGAAGAAGGTCGATCTCGAGGCGGCAATCAAGCCCGTGGTCGTCGAGATACTGGACATCCGCGAGTCCTAATTTTTCATTTTTGAAAAAAAACGCCCCGAAGACGCGAGTCCTCGGGGCGTTTTAGTCGCTATTAGCCGTTGCGTCGTTATTTCTTGCCCGGCTTGGTCCGGTGCTCGCCGAAGTATTTCTCGCTGCGGTACCTGAGCCACACGAGCAGCACCTGGGGTATTCGTTTCTTGTCTTCAGGCGTACAGCGGACGTAGAGGGACAGAGCCCGGTCGCGCTCCACGCGGCACGCCCCGTTCTCGTGGGCGTCCCAG
>CAZNCK010000213.1:703-2904 GCA_964571545.1 uncultured Treponemataceae bacterium
ACTTGAGCATCTCCATACCCTCGAACTTCCTGTACAGCGACAGCTCCTCGAATACTTCAGGCGCGGTCTGGGTTCCGCCGAGAATGGCCGACGCGAGTATCTCGCCCAGGCCGGGGCCGAGCATGAAACCCTGTCCGCACATGCCCACGGCCAGCAGCAGGTTGGAGTATTCCCTGGGGTATCCGACGATGGGCAGGCCGTCCGGCGTCATGGGGTACATGCCGCGCCAGGTGCGCCTGACCCTGAGGTTCTTGAGCCTGGGATACAGTTCGATCATGCGGCGCGCCACAAGGGGCAGGAAACTGGAGGTGGAGTCGGTGTCCTTGCCCCAGATCTGCGGCTTGGGCGTTATGCAGAAGACGATCTGGCCGGTGGCGGTCTGGTAGAAGTAGTAGTTGCCCGATTCGCCGTCGGGGCGTATGTCCACGAGCATGGGTTCGAAGAAGCGCTCGCAGGGTTCGGTGACGCCGCCCTCGTGGCAATCAGGATGCACGGGCAGTTCCAGGTCCACGAGCCCGCCTATGTCGGCGGCGTCGGCTCCGGCGGCGTTGACCACGGTGCCGGCCTGGTATTCGTCCTTGTCGGTGCGCACCGACACGATGCGTCCGCCTGCCGCCTTCATCGACGCTACGGTCTCGCCGAAACGGAACTCGGCTCCGGCCTCCAGCGCGAGGCGGTGAAAGGCGGTGCTGGTCATCAGCGGCGAGGCGTACCCGTCGCCGGGACTGAAGGTGCCGCCGCGCAGGTCTTTCATGCTGATGCCGGGACAGAGCCCGGCGACGCGGGCGGGGCTTATCCAGTCTATGCCGAGACCGGCTTTCTTCTGGGTGACGAGGAGGTCACGGAACGCCTTCTCCCGCGCGTCGTCATAGGCTACGAAGAGGTATCCGCCGGAGCGCCACTCCACGTCTATGCCGCGGTCGTGCTCCAGGTTGGAGACTATGCGTATCGATTCCTGGCTTATCCTGATCTTGGCGGGATCGGAGTGGGTGGCGCGGAGCCCGCCTATGGCGGCCCGGTTCTGGCCGCGGCCCCAGGAGGCGTTCTTTTCCAGCACGACGGTGGAGAGGCCGCGTTCGGCGCAGGAGAGCGCCAGCGGGACGCCGACTGAACCGGCTCCTATGATCAGTACGTCGCAGGTTTTCATACGAGCCCTCCGTTATCGCCGCTGGTCGCGTCGCTACTAGCGGCGCCGTTGTTCGATGCGACGGCGAAGCCATCCGTGTTTCCGGCCAGTTCTCCGAGCGGAGCCTCCAGGGTCAGCGGCCGTATCGTGCCCACCGTGACGGCGGCCGGATCGACGCCCGCTTTCTTGAATATCTGCGGCATCAGCACCGAGCAGGTCTTTGACCCGCAGGCGCCCATGCCCACGCGTATTGTCTTGAGCTGGTTGATGTCCCGCACCTTGTTGGCTTTTATGAAATCGACTATCTGGCCCACGCTGATGCGCTCGCAACGGCAGACAATGGCGTCATCGGGCAGATAGGTGTAGCGCGGCTGGGGCAACGACCTTGTAGCCGACTCGTCCTGCACGCTGACGCCTATGATACGCGTGACCTTGGCGGCGGTCGCCTTGAGCGTTAGCACCCAGGTACGATGTTTCTTGTAGTATTTCTTGTCCACGAGTTCTGCGTCCTCGACGAATTTACCGTCCTGGTCCAGCGCGGCCAGGCGGGAGCCTATGGCGTAGCCCGTGGCGTCGAACTCGAAGGGAATCCGTGTCTCGGCCCATGCGGCGTCGAGGCGCCTGACGAGCGACACGGCCAGGCCGGGGCAGGCGGCAACGCACATGGAACAGCCCTTGCAGTTGTCGCCCTCGAAGTAGGGCAGGTCCAGGAGCGAACCCTTCCGGGGGCGCAGCTTTATCGATTCGGTAGGGCACACGGTGGTGCAGGGGTTGCAGGGTATTTCCTCGGTGCAGAAGAATACTGGTTTCCAGGTGAGACTGGGTTCCACCGGAGCGCGGTCTATGACGTCGCCGGGGCGGCTCTTGAGCACCTCGCGCTTGTCCAGCCACTCCCGGTCTATTTCCACCTTGCGGCCGAGCATCTTAGCGAGGGACAGCGCCGCGATACGGCCGCCGAACATGGCGCTGGAGGCCTCGGCTATTTCTTCCGCGTCGCCGGCCTTTACCGCTACGAAGCCGAACGCCAGCGCCTGCTTGTACAGTTCGTCGCAGGGCGACAGCCCCGTGACTACAA
>CAZNCK010000214.1:0-2543 GCA_964571545.1 uncultured Treponemataceae bacterium
ATTCCTCCAGCTTCAATTACTCGGGCGCAACGCACCGCACGCTTGGCAAGGCGCTCAAGGACTGGGGAACCATAGACAACCTGATGCGCCAGTCGGCCGAACAGACGCGCGTGACGCCAGTGAGCGGCTCCTTTACCGGCGACATCATCCTGACGCCGGATTGCCTCGGAGACTTCATAGGCTACATCGATGGTGTCTATCTGGGTGACTATCCGCTGATAACCGGCAACTCGCCCTGGAAGGACCAGCTCGGCAAGAGCGTCGTCTCGCCCCTGGTCACCGTGCGCTCCGAGCCGGACGGCCCGAGTATCGAGGCAGGCTACGCGTACACCGGAGACGGCTTCCGCGCTGAAAACTGCCCCATCGTAGAAGATGGCGTGCTCAGGAATTTCACGCTGGGGTTCTACGGTTCGAACAAGACCGGAAAGCCCCGTTGCCCTTCCGGAGGTGGAGCCATCGTGGTGCAGAACGGCCAGACCCCGCTGGCCGAGATGGTACGCGACGTCAAACGCGGCGTCCTTTTGGCGCGCTTCTCCGGCGGCTCGCCCTCGGACAACGGCGACTTCTCCGGCGTGGCCAAGAACTCGTACCTGATAGAGGACGGCAAGATAATCCGCCCCGTCGGCGAGACCATGGTGGCCGGCAACGTCGCGGCCCTGTTCAAATCGATACGGGCCGTATCAAAGGAAAGCGTCGATTACGGCTCGGCCGTCCTGCCCTATATGCTCGCCAGCGGTGTAAGCATTTCAGGGAAGTAGGATCAAGTACCGCCTCTGACGCTGGCCGCGGCGGCCCTACGCTGTCTTGGGCTGGGACAGCTCCAGATCCAGGCGCTTGAGTTTCTTGCGGAAGTTGGTGGAGGCGTCGTCGAGGATGGCCTGCAGGTAGTCCATCTGGCGCCCCATCGACTCCGCATACAGGTCGCGGTCGACGCCCCATCGCTCGGCGAAGTGCCCGCGGGCGAACGAGCGAATGCCGCCCAGGCCCTCGTCGAGCCGCTTGATTGTCAGTTCATAGAAACCCATAGTCTTGCGCAAGATGTCGAACTCAGTATCGTAACCGGGAAAGCCGGCTTCCTTAAATTCGTAGTAAAGGAACAGCAGTTTTTCTAGATAGGCGCGGTCGGCCATCTGCCCGACCAGATCAGCGCTCGCAAGCACGGCCCCGGCTTCGCGCTCCCTGACCGCGGCCCAATCCTGCTCCCCGAATTCGCCCTTGAGGCCGGTGGCAAAGATCATGCGCGCGGCGCTACCGGCGCTGGCGGCGTCGAGCCCCCATCTGTAGCCGTACGCCCTGATGAACTCAGCCGAGCGCTGCACATGCACCGACGTAAAGCGCGCGCCTGTACCGCTCAACTCGTCGCTTTTGCGTATATAGCCCGTATCGTGGCAGACCGCCGCGATGAACAGGCCCTGCGCCAGCTCAACGGCAAACGGGCCGCGCTCGAGGAATACGCCGTCGGCGATGCGGGCGGTAGCCAGGAGTACATCCGTGGTATGGCGGATATCGTGGTAGCCGGTATCGCAGGCATGATAGCCAGGGAAATGCCCTGAAAACAGACCGACGATCTCCGCCGCCGCCTTGCCCACAGGATCCCAGGCCGCATCGTCGAACCAGAATTTGAAGATCCGCTCGGCCTCGGCTATGGCCGCTACCGGGTCGTCTCCATCCACGAGCCTCGACAGCTGTACTGAATCGGGTTCACCCATGGCAGGCCCCTCCTGGTAAATATATTTTATATAGCCACTATAGGATATCACGTTTGCGGGAACCAGACAGAGAAAACGGGAATAAAACGAACATGCATAACTTGTCTGGTGCCCCGATCCTTAGGAAAAATCCCCAAGCCCCCCAGAGCGTTTGGGTCAGCCGAAGGCGAAGGCCGGCAGGGCTCCCCTGACCAGGTCACCTGGTCAGGGGCGAGTACGCTGTCTTGGTCCATACCTTGTAGTCGATGGTGGCAAGCTTGAGGTGGCTCAGGAAGGACCGCTTCATGAACATGTCCTCTCGCAGCCTATTCTGCTCGTCGCAGGAGATGCCCGCCATCTCGGCCGCAGTTGCCTTCTTATATACTGGCCACTTAATGAGATAACGCTTGTGGTAGTTGTGCCAGACTAGGTATCCCTAGAGCCGGCTCATGGAATTGGCCGGATTCCGCGAGTAGCAGGTCGGCTCGCGCCGGTGGTTGGCCTGGTCCTTGCGGATTTCCCGGCCCAGGTAGTTCGACGCGAACAGGGGGTTGGCATAGGTCCGCTTCCACGTCGACGGCATCCGGGTATGGACGTTGCGATGGTCTTCGCCCTGATTCCGGTACAGCCGGTGCTTACGGAATGCCCGCACGTACTCGGTCGTCGTCGCCGTTCGCCGCAGCGTGGTGTGAAGCGCAATTCATTGTCTGGAGAGGCGATCATTACTGTTGGTGATGCTGTCGCAGGAGCAGCTGAACTCCCGGGACAAGGCGCGTAGGACAAGAGTCAATCCGCTTTTCCCGGTGAACTATTACGACCGGGAGCTAAGGAAGGACATACCAGCCTTTCACAGGG
>CAZNCK010000215.1:0-799 GCA_964571545.1 uncultured Treponemataceae bacterium
TGCGGAGGGTTACGATGATACAGCCGAGACTGAATGACGAAATTCTTGAAAAGCGCCTGGCGGCCTTCCAGCCGGACGGTATTACCATATTTACGCTGGAGAACGACACTATCAGGGGGGCGCTGGTCAATGCCAGCTCGCTGGTGGCCACGATGCGCGCCGCCCACGGGTTGGGACCGTTGGAGACTATGGTGTTGGGCAAGGCCTGCATCGCGTCGTCGCTGCTGTCCGCGACGATCAAGGGCGAGGACCGCATCGCGCTGAAGGTGGAGGGCGATGGCCCGGCTCAGGGTTTCTGGGTGGAGTGCAATGCCTCAGGCGACGTGCGGGGGCGGCTCTTTGCCTCGCCCTTCGAGTTAGACGAGGCGCCCGACAGCCTGGACACGGCGCCGCTCGTGGGGGCAGGCACGATATCGCTGACGCGTTTCATGGCTGGCAAGACCGAGCCTGTCACGGGGAGCACGGCCCTGAAAAGCGGGCGGATAGCGGAAGATCTTGCCTGGTACTATCACCTCTCGGAGCAGACCAGGAGCTCGTTTACGGTGGGCCTCCATTTCGACGCGGAGGGGCGCGTAGCCGGCGCCGGCGGGCTCTTCCTGCAGGCTCTGCCCGGCGCAAGCGAGGAGGCGCTGGACCGCGTGGAGCGTCTGGTGTACGGCATAGCGCCGCTCGGCGAGACCTTCGCGTCCGGGGCCACGCGCATGGACATCTGCCTGCGCTCGTTCCCGTTCTTCGACTACAACCACCTGGACGACAAGCCCACGCGGTTTCACTGTTCCTGCTCCAAGGAACGGCTGGG
>CAZNCK010000215.1:809-1887 GCA_964571545.1 uncultured Treponemataceae bacterium
TCGTTGCCCGCCGGCGATCTGGACGAGATGGCCGCCGTGGGGCCGTTTCCGGTAGACGTGAGCTGCCACAACTGCGGATCGGTGTACGGTTTTACCAAGGCAGAGCTGGAAAAAATGGCCCGCGCCCGGTCCGGCGCGGACTGACGACACGGCCGTCAAGATGGCGGCCAGGGGCCGGCGCCCGGAGGGGCGCTGGATGCGCGGCATATCGTCGATTTTGATATATAAAATGCTGTATTGAATATTGAACTCTGGGCGGTTTTCACTTGCGCAAGATCGCGGGCGCGTTTACTATCTCCGCGAGGGTCCGGCCTGGGCCCCATGGCGGTTCCCTCATCGCGCGCGCCGCGGACGCCTTTTTTACCACAAGGAGACGTGCATGAAGCTCTCGAAGTATTCCGGTGACCTTTCTGGCATAGATTACCTGTCGCTGCTGGTCGTGGATATCCACGGCGCGGTCCATTCGGTGTCGCTGCCGCGTTCTTATGTGAGTGAAAAGGTACTCAAAGGCGGTATCGGCTTCGACGCCAGCAATTTTGGCTACGCGCAGGTGCACAAGAGCGACATGGTCGCCATACCCGACCTGAGCACCGGCTTCGTGGAGGAGAAGGGCGACTTCAGGATACTGCACGCGTTCTGCGATGTCTGGACCACGGATGGCATACCCTTCGACCAGTACCCGCGCACGGTGGCCCGCAAGGCTATGGAGGCGCTCAAGGCCTCAGGCGTGGGCGATGACGCGAAGATGCTCGTGGAGCTGGAATTCTACGTGTTCGACGACGCGCGGTATTCCACGACGACGGGCCACTCCTACTACTACGTGGAGAGCGCCGAGGGCATAGGCGAGGACTACGCGGACGCGCCGCGCTTCGGGCTGTCAAAGGGCTACCACCGCATGTCGCCTGAGGACAAGTACGGCCAGTTGCGCAACGAGGCTGTGCGCGCGATGGAAGGCGCCGGCATTCCGGTGAAGTACCACCACCATGAGGTGGCCGCGTCCCAGCTTGAGATAGAACTGAACTTCATTTCGCTGGTAGCGGCGGGCGACGCCGTGAGTCTCTCCAAATGGATAATCAAG
>CAZNCK010000215.1:1897-2519 GCA_964571545.1 uncultured Treponemataceae bacterium
CGTCACCTTCATCCCCAAGCCGATGTACAAGATAGCCGGCTCAGGCATGCACGTGCACCAGTACGTGGAGAAGGGCGGCAAGAGCATCTTCCCCGGAGAGGGCCTGTACGGCCTGTCGCAGCCAGGACTGGCGTATACCGCCGGCGTGCTGACGCACGCGCTGTCCGGTTCGCTGCTGGCCTGGTCAAATCCGAGCACCAACAGCTACCGCCGCCTGGTTCCCGGTTATGAGGCGCCGGTGTCCGCCACCTTTGCCCAGGGCAGCCGCGCGGCCGCCGTGCGCATACCCGGCTACCTTAAAAAGGGCGAGGCGCGCATCGAGTTCCGCACCGGAGACGCCACGGCCAACGTGTACTATTTCCTGGCGGCTATGTTGCTCGCGGGCCTCGACGGCATCGCGCGCGGCATGGACCCGGTGGCGCTCGGCTACGCGTCCACCAAGGAGACGCCGAAGAATACCTTCCCGACGGGCCTGTACCATGTGCTGACCGGCCTCAAGAAGGACTGCGCCTACCTCGAGAAGGCCTTTCCCATGGAACTGATAGACAGCTGGATAAGCATGAAGAAGCAGGAGGCTGAGTATGTGTACAACGCGCCGGTGCCGCAAGAATATGAACTGTAC
>CAZNCK010000216.1:0-2509 GCA_964571545.1 uncultured Treponemataceae bacterium
ATTACCGGCGGCACGACGATGGTTCTCGTTCAGAATTACGCAGTGGACGAGGGCGACCGACAAGGTGTGCTTGACCCAGTGGCGACATAAGGATACATCCTGAGCATAGCCGAAGGAGGCGCATGGCTAAATCAAATTTGCAAATCGGCCAGATGGTTCATTACGTTCTGCCGCACGGCGCATCACATGACGCTCATCGGCCGGCGCTGGTAACGGCCGTTGTAGAAAACGGGGCGGCTAATCTGTGCGTGTTTTCCGACGCCGCCGACCAACTGCCTGGCCTATTTCATGCCGCGAACGTCGAGCGCTCGGACAAGTTCGCGCCGGGGACGTATCATCTGCCGGAGAAAGGATAGCGCGTGGTAAAACTCGAAGGAACAATCAAGCGGTTCATCGGGCTATCGACGGACGCAAAACCGGCTTCGACTCTGGACGACGTGATCCCGGTTGGGTCGTCATTCATGGAGACGAACACGGGCAAGATTTTCCGTTTCGATGGACAGGTGTGGACATATGGAACTCTGACTGACGACAGCGCGCAACTTCTGACAATGATCTATCTCCAATTGGAGAAACTCGTAACCATCGCTGAGGCAGTCTCAGCCTAGCCCCGCCAAAACGAAAGCGGGAAAGAAGGAAATTAGACAATGGACATCAACGCAATTCTTCAGGGCTTCGCCAAGAACACGAGCAAAGCCGTAAACCTGGCGACCACACCCGGCGGCGCTCTGTATACCGCCGGATACGGTAGCAACATCGCGCGCTGGGTTGCAGAAGGCAAAGGCTATCGGGTCATCGAGGCCACCGCGACCGCTGGCGTCGCCGCCCTACCAACCGTGACTGCCGGGCTGACTATTCAGAACGGCGAACCCGACAATGGAAAATGGTACGTCGTGCATTCCGTGTTTGCCTCATTCGAGGCGTCGGCGGCGGCGGTGGAATCGGCCTACATCGCGCACTGCGTCGGTATGAACAGGGTCGCGGCGGCTACTCAGGATTTGGCGCTGACTTCAGTCAAGCCGCTCCTGGCCGGGGCCGGGCCGTACTCTGGCCTGGCAATTCTCGACCTGGGCGCGACGGTCGTCGACGATCTGTGGATGCCTGCAACCTCCCATGTGTCGAATCTCGTGGCCTCAAACGGAGAATTCTCGCTCTACAAAGAACTCGACGGGATAGTAGTCATCAAGCCGAAGGCGCAGTACTCGCTAGAAATCTGCGCGACGACTACGGGCGTCACCGGGCGGCTTGGCCTGGCCTGGTTCGAGGTTGATCGTGAAGAGTTGATTGGCGCGTAACTCTCAAATAGCAAGCCGCCCGGCGGGACGACTCAGGTCGGGCGTCACCGGGCGGCTTTCCTTTTATGGCCTCATCTGCATTAACCAAATTGCCCGTAGCGCATCCGGTGCGGTATACGCCGCCGGAGCCGCCCCGTTACAAGCCGGAGCCATCCGCATCTTTGGTTTCTTTGACCAATCTCGTTTCTTATTGGAAACTCGACGAGGCCAGCGGCAATGCCCTCGACGCGCATGGTACGAATACGCTCACTGATACTAATACTGTAACGAGTGCGGCGGGGAAGATTGGCGATTCGCGCCATTTCACCCGCACTGTACCTGAGTATTTCACGATTGCGGACAATGCGTCATTGAGCGCGCCAGCGGGCACAAGTTTTACATTCTCGTGTTGGATTTACCCAGATAGTCGGGCGACTAGTGAATCGATTCTTTCCAAAGGCACGACCGATTTTCTTCTGGCGATCTCAAGCGCCGCCGGAAACATTCAGTGGACAATAGGCGATGGTTCGTCTGCCTTTGATACTGCTTTGACGATTACCTCCGCTATTTCAGCCGACGCTACGTGGTTCCATGTCGTATGTTGGTACAACGCCGATAACAACGAAGTGGGAATGAGTATCAATAATGGATCGCCTTCGACTCGGACGTATGGCGGCGCGGCGCGCGCGAATTCAACCAATCCATTTAGGATTGGAACGCAGGCGGAGAATTCGGCTAACGCTTTTGATGGCCGCATAGACGAGGTAGGTTTTTGGAAGAGAGTTTTGACTGTCGCCGAACGCACATCACTCTACAACGGCGGCAATGGACTGGCGTATCCGTTTACGGGGTGAGTAATACGGGTCGGATTAGGAAATCCTACTATGGCTGGCACAGTCACGATCACTGAAATTGTCACCGGCTCAATCAAACGCATCACGTTTGACTGGACTTCCTCGGCGGGCGGCGCGGCGGACGGAACGACGACTGCGCTCTACACCGGCGACGTGATTTATGCCGCGTTCATTCCGGGAACCGGCGCAAACCAACCTAGCGATTTGTACGACGTGACGCTCGTCGATAGCGGCGCGGTAGACGTGCTGGCTGGGGACGGCGCAAATCTGAGCAACGCCGCCAACGTCTATCTGGACGACTCGGACGGGCTGACATCGGTCACTGCCTCGGCGCTGACGCTGGCCGTGACTAATGCAGGTAATGCCAATACCGGGCAAGTC
>CAZNCK010000217.1:0-274 GCA_964571545.1 uncultured Treponemataceae bacterium
AGGGCGTCACCTGGGAGGCTCTGGAGGCCGCTGAAGGCAGCGGGGAGACCTACCGGTGACGCTGTGGGATGTAAACCTGTGGGTCTACGCCTTCCGGGCGGACAGTCCGTTCCATGGTGTCAGCAGATCCACGCTGATCACGGCGCTCGAGGGACGGGAGGGCTTCATCTTCTGCCCTTCCGTAGCCTCTTCTTTTCTCAGGCTGGTCACGAATCCGAGGATATTCAAGTGCCCTTCATCGGTGGCGGAAGCCTGGTCGTTCATAGACTGGCTT
>CAZNCK010000217.1:284-2494 GCA_964571545.1 uncultured Treponemataceae bacterium
GTCCGCCGTGTTCGCCGAGGCCGACGAGATGACCCTTGGCATATGGAAGCATTTGTGCCTCGTGGCGGGAGCGACGGGCAATGATGTACCGAATGCCTACCTCGCGGCCATAGCGCTACGGAATGACGCGACGCTCGTGACAATGGATGCAGGCATGAAACGCTGGGCGGGTGTAAGCGTTGAGGTGTTGACCGCGGTTTGAGCCAGAAGGCCCGACCCCGCAGCTCACTAGGCCTGTTCGCGACTCGCCGTCTTCTCTTCGCTGAAAAACAGCCAGACGAGCAGGGCCGACGCCAGGGCGCCTCCCAGGGAGATAAGCCAGAATACACGGTATTCCGTGCCGCCGCCGGACTGGACTACCTGCCCAAGGCTGCCGGCCAGCAGGTTGCCTAAGAGCGCGGATGAGCCTCCGAGGAATAGCTGCACGAGCTGGTGTAGCGCCTGTCGTGAGCGGGCATCTGAGCGATAATCGATATACATGAGTATTGCCGAGTAGAGGCAAGCGAACACCAGGCCATTGAGGGAGATGCCCGCGAGGCCGAGCCACGGAATGCCCGTCCAGAGCAGGAAGAACCGAGCCGCCTGAGAGAGCGCGCCGAGGATGAGTACGAATTTATATGAGAAGCGCGACATGAGGGCGCCCAGGCCGAAGAGCATGATTACTTCGGTGGCCTGCCCTAGGGTGAGGATGGACGGTATCCAGGCTTCGTTGAAACCCAGCCGCGACAGGTAAGGCGCCGCGCCGAACGAGTACAGCTTGTCAATAATCGACGAGAGCAGGTACACGACGGCAAGAATAGCCACACCTTTCCGCTTGATCAGGTCTATAGCTGCGCGCGGTATCAACTCACGCTTCGCGTGTGTCTCGCGCGTGCCTTCCGGCAAGTCTATGGCTAGGACGACGCAGAGGATTGAGCCGGCGCTGGCGATGAGGAAGGCCGTTGCCTGGAAGTCGGCTGCGGGCCGGCTAGGCAGGATACCGGGGAGGATGGTCCACAGGCCGCTGACAAGGTATCCCGCCCCCATCCAGCCGAGGGTGCCCCACACCCTTACGGCCCCGAAATTCCTAGCGTTGCCTTCCAGGTCATGGAGTCGCTGAAAGGCGATGGCGTTGAGCATTCCCATGGATGGGCCCGTGCACAGCGAATTGACAAGAAACAGGAGGAGGAAAGTTTGGAAATTACGGGCCGCGAATAGCCCGGCGGCGCTGATCGCCAACACGGCGTGGCAGAGTATGAATAGCCATTTAGCGCGTATGAGGCGGTCGACGACGTAGACGGACAGTATCGGAGCCACGATGCTCGAGACGACGGACAGCGCCATTATGAAACCGGCCTGGCGACTTGAGAAATGAAGGCTGTGCTGTAGGTACATGCTGAGTATGGGGCCGAAGGATCCAAAGACGAAGAGCTGGAAGAACATCAATGCCGACAGACGGACTATGCCGACCTGTTTGCTCAAACCTGTACCGCCTTCCTGATGGCAACCGGAATGCCGTGCATAACGGGAGCCATGGCCGGTCCCGTGCCTTCAGTGGATGTAAGCATGTTGGCGCAGCCGCCGCGGTCGATGCCCTCGGCACTGCCCGAGAGCCAGGCGCCTTCGTGGAGACAGACGACGCCGGCCGCGATGTCTTCGGACACGAGGACGCTGACCAAAACGGCTCCGGAGTCATTTTCGACTATGCATTCATCACCGCTTGCAAGGGCCAGTCTGGCGGCCTCGGTAGGTGAAACCGTGAGCTGGCCCGCGTCCGGCCGGGATGCGGGCGCATGTCCTTTTTCGTCATCGAGATATGCGTCGCCTGTCCAGAGCAGGCCTCCGCCGCCCTGGGAGTGGGTGCGGTGTATGGTCTTGGGCGTTATAAGCAGCAACGGGAAGCGCGCATCCGCGGGCGGATCGGTCCAGACCGGTATGGCGGCGCGGCCGGTGTCGTGGGCGTAGGCCTCGCTACGCAGTTCCACCTTGCCCGAGGGCGTGGAGAGCGGGCAGGCTACAGGATCGGCCGTGAAGTCGGCGAGCCCAACGCGCTCGCGGTTTGTGCCGAAGTACACGCCGCTTTCCTTGAATGCTTCCGCATTCTGTATTTCTGATTCGACGAGAAACTGATCCAGCCATTCCTGCTCCGAGCGGCCGCCGGTGAAGGCTTGGCCAGCGCCAAGTCGCTCCGCCAGTTCGCTGAAGATGTCCCAGTCACTGCGCGCGAGGCC
>CAZNCK010000218.1:0-2306 GCA_964571545.1 uncultured Treponemataceae bacterium
GAAGTATTCCTTTGTGAGTAGCGGAAAATGGTTGCCCTGCCGACCGGCGCACATCTTGAGCATCTGCCTGGTCGTCTCGAACTCTTGTGAGAGCGCCTGCAGGTTGGCCTTGCTGTCCTCTCCGAACGAACCCACCTTCTCCTTGACCGTCTGTACATCCTTGGTCGCGTCTTCGAACGACTCGACGCTGGACACGAGCTCCTTGTCGGCCGCCAAGAGGCGCCTCAGTATCTCGGAGAGTTCGGTACTGGTTTTCTTCTGGCTCTCGGTATAAGGCGCGGGAATCTGATAGAAGCCGGGAAGACCGTTGTGTTCGCATATGATGTCTATCCTGTCGCGCAACATGCCTTCGAGGGTCTTGCGTTCCTCTGACTTGGCCTTGAGCAAGGCCTCAGCGGTGTCGCGTTTTCCCATGGCCTTCTGGAGCAGCGTATTGAAGCGTGTCCGTTCATCGCTCTTGGCCGCGTTGACCTCGTCGGTGCTGCTCGGATTGATCTGGCCCATGGCGATGGCCCTGAGCCATTCGTCAAGATAATATACCGGTTCTGGGTTGACCTTCTTGTATATGACCCTGGCGAACAACGAACGCTGATCCGCCGTGAGCATCGTGGGAAGGGAGAGACCGAAGCGCACCATGAGTTGCTTGGGCGGCATGGGATTGGTGGATATGACCCTGGGGACCATGTGGGCTACCATATTCCAGTAGGCCGTTATGACCTGCTGGCGATACATGCCCCTATCCTTTGGATCGGTAGCCTGCAGGTACTTCTTCAGTAGTTCGTGGAAGCGTTGTGAACTCTCGCCTTCGCCGGCGAGGGCCTTCTGGTAGTACTGCGGATCATCGAAAAAGGCATTAGGAGGGTCCGACTCGAAGCTTGTCACGGGAGCATAGCTTTTCTTCGACAAATCTACGTCGAATTCGCCCTTGACCTCAAGCTCGCCTGAAGCGCTCATGCCGCCGAATAAGGCCTCGAAACTGGGACCGCCCATGGCCTTTGCGGAGGCAGGCGCGGGTCTATACTCCTCGATTCCATCGCCTAGGAGGGCCGCTATTTCAGGATCGACTTCTTCGGACATTTGGTACCGTCCCTTGGTAATATTGTGTTGTCGGGATTCCTGAACGTCCGCATCCCGAATGCACGATAGCAGTGTAACCCATCGCCGGCCGCGAGACAAGTTTCAGCGCGCAACATTCAGGACCGTCTCAGTTTGCTGAACACCTCGGTCTGACTTATAGCCGTCGCTATGAACGGGCAAATACCGTTGAGGGCGTATTGGTCTTCCTTTGTTATGACCTCGGAGGAATCGTAGGTCTGGACGACGACAACGCCGATGATGCGGTCACGTCCGTAGAGCGGGGCCCCTAGCCAGTACCTGGGCGAAAAGCCTATAGGGATGACTTCAGGGGGGATGGCGGTCTTGCCGTCTTCGTAGATGTACGAGGTTCCGGTAATCTTGTAGATGTGTCCGCTGAAACCTACATTGAGCGGCCAATGCATGGCGCCGTAGTCGTCATGCTCATCCTTCCAATACACCGGGCGAAACACGCCGGCCGCTTCGTCGACCCTGGCTATAATGATGTTTTTACGCGCCGCCGGTATGATCCTCTGCATAATTTCGTGGATTCTGGGATACAAGTCATCGATATCGACAGTCTCGTCTACAAGGGCCGCAATTCGATGTATTGCTATCTCGCGATCCTGATAGGCGAGTTGCAGGGCTAAAGAAAGCGCGTCCGCGGTGAATTCGACCAATTCCAGATCGGCTTCTGTATAGAAGCTGCCTGATTCATAGGTCTGTACGGCAAGCGCGCCCAGAGAATTTCCATCACGGCCGAGTATAGGCACGCCTAGCCAATCCTCGGGTATGGGGCCGATGGGACTGGATTCCTTCGGAGGAGGCGGATCCCTTGTCATCCAGTACCTGCGCCTCGTATCGACGACATAGCCCGTCCACCCCTCTTTGGGATAGACTTCCAGTGTGTTCTCCTGCTGAACGTTATCGATATAATATGGAAAGCGTAGGCCGTTGACTTCTAGTATGGATATGAACATATTGCCCGCCGGCATGCGTGCCGCGAGCACCCGATTGCAACCCGCGTACACCACAGGGAGGGGCAAACGGGAGTCTATAAGCCGTAGGATAGTTCTATAGTCTTCTGACACGTCAAGAACCTCCGAATATCGATGTACATCGACTCATGGAGTATAACCTTAAAATGAAATTAGTTCATCGAACCTTGTGTCCACACCGCAAGCGCTGGTGCTCGTTCTAGCGTAACCATGGTGGAGGCACATCATGGTTCC
>CAZNCK010000219.1:0-2296 GCA_964571545.1 uncultured Treponemataceae bacterium
GGTCGCCAGCACCTGGAGCATAGACGACGACAGACTTGAGCCAGGCGTTTCCGCCCGCGGTCCCAGGATTCTGGATTTCGCGCCGGTGCTCAAGTATGACGCGTTCCCGTTTGCCGCCGTCGTCGACGTGGTGCTGGAAGTCTGCGCTAAGAGCATGGGCATACCGGTGGAGATAGAGTTTGCGGTAAGCGAGAACGGCGCCGACGGAACTCCGGTCTTCTACTTGCTTCAGATTAAACCGCTCATCCAGCATTCGGACAAGGTCGCCGTAGATCTCGGAGCCCTCGTCAAGGGCGAGTGCCTGGTCGCAAGCGATCGTTGTATGGGCAACGGCCGCGTCCATGGACTCCACGATATCATTTTCGTTGATCCCGCTACCTGGGACCGTTCCGAAACCGAGGCTATTGCCCAGGAAATCGCCAGCCTGAACGCGGCTCTCAAGGCTGAGGGTCGGCACTATGCGTTGATCGGACCGGGCCGCTGGGGAACGCGAGACCGCTGGCTGGGCGTACCCATTACCTTTGCCCAGATATCCAACGCCAAAGCCATAGTGGAGGCCGACTTGCCCGATTTTAGCGTCGATTCGTCGCTCGGCAGCCATTTTTTCCACAATGTCACGGCCATGAACATAGGCTATTTCTCCGCGGCCAGCGGTTCCGATTCATCGTTCGTTGACTGGGCCGCCTTGGCTGCCCTGCCGATCCAAGAACGCACGGCCCACTGTGTCCATGTCCGTTGCGATACTGAAATAGACGTCTCCATGGACGGTCGCCTAGGGCACGGCGTTATACGCGTACCGGCCATCCGATTGACGACGGACGAGAATTCCGACACTATCCTATCTACTTAATCGTTGCTGGAGTTTTAATCATGGATCCACGATCGTTCCTCAAGGGTTTGCACCCGCTCGAGATAAAAGTCCTTCTCCGCTACGCTCCCGGTGAACCACTTGACGCTTCCCGTCTTGCCGCAGAGCTCGACTATGTCGAAGGGCACGCCAACCAGGCTCAGGCCTGGCTCATAGCCAAGGAGCTCGCCGCCGAGAGCGGCCGCTCCTCCAAGGCAGTCTATGAATTGACCCCGCTTGGCCGGTCCTGGCTCGCGTCGGGC
Organism: uncultured Treponemataceae bacterium; assembly: GCA_964571545.1. Classification (GTDB taxonomy): domain Bacteria; phylum Spirochaetota; class Spirochaetia; order Treponematales; family UBA12059; genus SZUA-370. Next base: position 1,111 of record CAZNCK010000219.1, read on the forward strand.
ACGCCCGAGGAGCGCATGGTCGCGTTCCTGCTGGAAAAAGGCCCGTCGGCCATGCCGGCGATCTGCCAGGCCATTGGGATGGAGCAGAAGGACGCCGGCTCGGCCTTCGGTCGCCTCTCTCGCGAGGGGGTTCTCTCCATGACCCCCGAAAAGCTTGTTTCGGTAGCCGACGCCGCAAAATCGCTACGCTCGGCCGCGCTCAAGGCCCTGCTGACCAGGGCTACCGCGGCTGAAGGCGGAATCCTCGAAGAAACTGACCTGAACAGCGCTGAAATGACGCTGATGGCCGAGGTGGCCAAGAAACGCGGCTCGGGCGACGCCGCCTTTCGCGCGGCCGAACGCGAGACCGTCACCTGGACACTGACCGCCGCCGCAGCCGCTGTTTCCGCCTTGCTACGTGACGAGGGTGTTTCCGGTGACGAACTCGGAGCCGTGACCCAGGCAATGCTGGAGAGCGGTTCCTGGAAAGGCGCCGCCTTCCGCTCCTACAACATTAAGAGCCGGCCCGCGCGGCTCTTACCCGGCAGGCGCAATCCGTACGTGCAGTTCCTGGAAAGCGTCAAGGACAAGCTCTGTTCGCTTGGCTTCGAGGAATTCGACGGCGGCCTCGTCGAGACTGAATTCTGGAACGGCGACGCGCTGTTCATGCCGCAGTTCCACTCCGCCCGCGACATCCATGACGTGTACTACCTTGCCGATCCCACCAAGGCCAAGTCGATAGAGGAGCCCTACCTGTCGAGGGTCGCCACTACCCATGAAGACGGCGGTTCCACCGGTTCGCGCGGCTGGCGTTACGGCTTCGACCGCGAATTCACCAAGCGGCTCGTGTTGCGCAGTCAGGGCACCGTGCTCTCGGCCCGCCAGTTGCCCACCGCCAAGGTGCCAGGCAAGTACTTCGGCATGGCCCGCTGCTTCCGCTATGACAAGGTCGACGCCACCCACTTGTCCGACTTCTACCAGACCGAGGGTATAGTGCTCGGCGACGACGTCAACCTGAAGACCCTCCTCGGGTTCCTGGAGATGTTCGCCATCGAGGTGGCCGGCGCCAAGGAAGTAAAATACGTGCCCGGCTATTTCCCGTTCACCGAACCGTCCGTGGAAGTGCATATCAAGCACCCGGTGCTCGGCTGGTTTGAACTGGGCGGCGCCGGCATCTTCAGGCCGGAGGTTACGGAGCCGCCCGGAG
>CAZNCK010000220.1:0-2279 GCA_964571545.1 uncultured Treponemataceae bacterium
CGGCGCACCTGAATCTCGTAACGCAGGAACCCATAAGCGTTAGCCTCGCGGTTCCAGGAGATCGCTGCGGTGCGCATCGAAGAACGTGAACCGCCGCCTGCCGGAACGGTCGGTCTCCAGGATCTGTACTGTGACGCATTGACCGTACACGCAGTCCAGCCCAGCGAGGCAGTCCCCGCAGCGTTGACCGCTTTGACGCGGAAGCGGTAACCAGAGAGTGGCGAATATCCATAGTTCGCAGTCGCTTCGGGGTACCCGTCAACGCCGCGATTGAAATTCCATGCATATACCGATCCCTGGATGCGGGCTAGTCCGTCTACTGTATCGGTGATATCTCGCCAGGTTGCCCCATTATCGCGCGAGCGTTGTACGATATACCCGACCGGGTTTGCGCTCGGCGTCGATCCGGTTGGTTCAACCCATTGCAGGCGGATGTAGTCTTGCAGGGCGATAGCGGTGATGGATGGAATGTCCGGCGGGGCTGCGGCAAGTTCTGCTGAGGTTGGAACACGATCCAGCATTCGTATCGGGTCTGAGGTCGCTTCTGGAGGTGCCGGGAACACCAAGGTTGGCCCAGATGAAACAACTACTGCTGAATTGGTCAGACCTATTGACTTGTAGTTATAGATTCCTGTGACGAGATCGCGGTTGCGTTCTATGATTATGGCTATAGAGCTGATTCCGGAGTGAGGGTCTGAGATGGCAACTATGGTTCCGGGCTGGTATTGATTTTCAGACTGGCACGAGTATCGCCAGGCGGCGTCGCGGAGGCGGCCAGCTCTTGCCATGCAGAGCGCTTGAGCGTGAGCCTGATCGTGGATATACAACGAATCATAGCGTTCCACTGATTTCGGGTTGGCTATGACATCGCATTTCTCGACAGTCTGGGCTCCGCGGTATACGACATCGGCGAGGACATTGCAGTAGTAGACCAGTGCGGATTCGGCGGCCGTGCAGCGGTAGCCTATACGGGCGCGCTTGTTCTGGAATACCGTGAACTCTCGGACAATGCCCGCGTCGATCTTTTGTTCAACGGTGTGGTTTGTCGTGAGCACCAGGCCGGTGAAGTCAGTTTCCTTGACAACACTGCCGCGAGCATCTACGCGGCTTGAGAGCGCGACATCGTCGTAGGTCCACCAGGTCTCGGCTGTGTTCGCCTCTTCCGGATAGAGGTAGCCTGGCTGGATGGGCCAGCCCGATCGGCGGTTGTCTTCTCCGAATGGCAGGTCGGCCATATAGACGAGGGCGCCCGATCGTTCTTTGAGTGTGGTCCACGACACTTCTACGGCGTCTGATTCTATCGCGAGCCGTTCAGCTTGGAGTTCTCCGATGATGGTGTTTTCATCCAGTGTCGCGGTTGAAGCAGGAGCGGTGAAAAGCCAGCGGACCAGGACGACCCGGGCGTATTCGTCCATGCGCCATTCATAACCGTACTCGCCGAGCAGTGTGGATAGATGGTCGCCAACAGTTCCTGACTCGATGGCGAAGGCGCGCAGCGTCACGTTGATGGTATCGACGATGGCGGTAGCGGCCCCGGACAAGGCGCAGAGGTAGTGCACGAGACTGCTTTCCGGGTGGGCCGGATCGCATACGGTAAAGTTCTCAAGCGCGATGTTGTCGTCACTGGTTACTTCACGGTCGAGCAGGCTGGAGAGGTCTTCGGCTTCAATCGACATGTCATCGACATCGGGCTCGTCTGACAGCGATGCCCCGTGCGAAACGATGGAAACGGAAGGCGCGATCTTGCCTGTGAAATCCCGGATTCCGTCCAGCGTAGCGGTCATGCGGATATCGATCGCCGAGGTGAGCAACGAGGCTATCGATGTGTCGTAACGCAAGATGATGGAGCGGGAGCTGACCGCGTGGCCAAAGTCTTCGCTCATCGCCCGGTCGGTCGGCACGTAGTCGCGCACGAGGTCCGAGACGTCTGCGTCGACTCCATCGAAGGTCATGACAAGTGACAGGTTCGGGATGGTCATACGGTAACTCCGGCAGGCAGCGCTCCGCGCTTGCGTTTTGTCTGGATACCTGTGATGACGGTGTCGACGAGCTTGCCTTCAGCCAATACAGAACCCTCCACGTTGATTGTCACATTGTAGACTTCGGTAGTACCTGAGCCAGATCCCTTGCCGCCGCCAATCGAGATGTCGCCGCGGCGGACGCCTTCCGCGAAGGTGGCCGGTACGATGAGCTCCCGTCTGTGGATGCGGGCATCCATATCCTGAGGCACGTCAGCCGCTCCGACGGCGAGTTCTATGTTTCCACGCTGGCGGCGTGCG
>CAZNCK010000221.1:0-2264 GCA_964571545.1 uncultured Treponemataceae bacterium
AAGAAGCAGAAGATAGAAGGCATCGAGGCCTACATATTCCCCGCTAAGGACTGGTTCGATCAAGATACCGCAAAGACAGGCAAGACCTGGGATGCCGCGGCGATAGAGGAGCATATCCAGAAGGTCGTCGAGCAGGTTAATAAGACGATGCTGCCCTACTCCCGCATCGACAAGGTAACCGTGCTCAAGGAAGCCCTGGAAATGACCACCACCAAAAAAGTAAAACGCTTCGCCGCCACGGCCTGACGAGAGGAAAACGAACAAAGAGTATAAGAGATTAGAAAGAGATGAAAAAGAAGAAGAAGAACGAAAGATTATAAAGGACGAAAAGGCCCGACTAGAGAGGCATGGAGGAGAGCAAGCAAACGCTCGTCCATGCCTTTCTCTTTCCTGCCTCTTTTACTCTTATCCTCTTCGTTAGTCTTTTTTGGGAAGGGTTATTTTTTGCCGTAGACTAGTTGGGGCTGGGTCTTGCCGCGGAAGAGAACTTCGCCCATGGGCTGGAAACGGGACTGCGGTTCCAAGGCCAATTGCTTGTAGACAGGCGCGCTGATAAGGAGATCCTGCTTAAACTCGCGGCACAGTGAATCCAGGCGGGCGGCTATGTTCACGGCCTCGCCGACTATGCCTATGCGCTGGATGCCGCTGGCCGCCGACAGCTCACCGACAGCTACCTTGCCCGCGTGCACGCCTATGCCAATGTGCTTTACAAGCGGCAAACGGTGCGAGGCCAGGTCTTCCTGCAGGTGAGAGAACTCGTACAGGAAATCGAAGGCGCAGGCCACCGCCTCGTCGGCCGCGTCCTTCTCCCCCATTAAACCGAAAACGACTATGGCAGTATCGCCGACGTACTGCTCAACCAGGCCCTTGTGCCGCCTGACGACGATGTCCCAGAGCGCATAGTAGCGGTTCAGAAGGCCTATAGTCGCCCTGGCGCCTTCTTTTTCGGCTATGGGCGTAAAATTCCACAAGTCGGCATACAGTATGACCACATCGCGGTTCTCTCCGCCGGCCACCTGGTCGCGCATCGAGAGCGCGGCGACGGGAGGCTCGATGACGGCGTAGATCTGGTCCAACCTGGCCTTGAGAGAGACCTGCTTTATCTTGTCGGCCACCATGAACGTTCCGAACATGGCCGCGCCGAACATGAAGAACACATGCTGGAGCGTCTTGGCGAAGGTAAGAAAGGCGGGAATAAAATTGGCGAGCGCCAGGTTAGCGATAAGCCCCTCGTACCCCAGTTCGCCCGCTTCGTAGGCCTTTGAGCTGCTCAGGCGGAGGTCGAGATAAAAATAGAAGAATATGAACGTGAAGATCGTTCCCATGGACAGAAAGACTTCAGCGATGCGCTTGGGCCACTTGCGCATGAACATGATGGCCAGGGCCTGGATGCCGCCGAGGTAGAGCGCGGTAGCCCAGAGGAAAAAACTAGCCATGTCTATGCTCTTGACCGGCCCCGAAATGGTCTGCATCAGCGTATAGCCTAGCGGCGTCATCAATGAAAACAGGAAACGCGCCGGAGGCCGGTGGCCGTAGCGCGCCAGCAGAGCCGTCTGGACAAGCAGAAATACTATCAATGATACCAGCGCGGCAGAATCCGGCCTGATGATAGGCGGCGTGCTGAAGAGTATCACTATGAAAAAGAGTACGAATTGGCTGGAATAGAGGAAGAACTCTTCCAGGTAGCGTTTGGGAAGGAATTTCATAGGCTTTGCCCATCATACTCTATTAAGGATCTTCCTGTCACGCCGGGTCTCCGCCCCGAAACCGTATGCGGAAATCCGAGCCGCTACCGATGCTGCTCGAGACTTGGATTCCGCCGCCCAGTTGCTCGACGAGCAGGTTTACGAGAGTCAGGCCGAGGGAGGAGCCGACCGTAGCTGGCTGGTCTTGTGAAAATCCTATGCCGTCGTCGGCGATCCTGAGTTCCAGTAGTCCGTCTCCCAGCTCGGAGAGCGACACGCGGACTTCGCCCTGCCTTCCGCCGGGATACGCGTACTTGAAAGCGTTGGTAATCAGCTCGTTGATTATAAGCCCGCAGGGAATGGCCGCATTGACGCTCAGGACTATCCGTTTGACATCCAGGGACAGGCTGATCCGGTCTTTCGCGGCGTAAGCCACAAGAAGCTGGTTGAAGAGCTCGCCTAGGTATTCGCTCATATCGACATGCGAATAATCCTGCGACTTGTAGAGTTCCTCGTGGGCCAGCGACATGGCCTTGATGCGGTCCCGGCTGTTCTGGAAGGCAGCAAGAGCCTGTTCAG
>CAZNCK010000222.1:0-2251 GCA_964571545.1 uncultured Treponemataceae bacterium
AAAGGCCGCATACATCGCTCCGGGCGTCACCGAGAGACCCGGCTCCGCCGCGCGTACCTTGAAGCTGAACCAGCCGTTACTAGCCTCGCCTATGGCCGCAAAATCAAAGACAGCCTTATAGGTACGCCCCGGCTCAAGCGGAACCGCCGGCTTGAAGTCAGCCCTGCTGCCATCTGAACTCCAGCTGAGCGTGCCTTCCAGTACCGGTTCGAAGCGGAACGGGTTGGCGCCAGCAAGCCTGGCCGGATCTCGCCCGGAACTCAGCACGACGCTCAGCTCCGAAAAGCGCGATACTATGCCGTCGGAATGCGCCACGACAAAAGCCGGATCGGGCGCCCGCTCGCTCTTCGCGCTTGAACGCGGAGAACAAGCCGCCAGGCTGATGACAAGGGCCAGCGCAACGAGCATCGTACGGTACCTTGAATGCGTCGAGTTCATAAAATGTTTCCTTTCTGAGCGACCCGCTACGGAGCTAGATCCGCGGATTGAGCAACCCGGGCATAAAACCCGGGCCGCGATTTAAAGAGGCTGCTTAAGTATATGACGAAAAATCAACACGTCAGGCCTTTTTACCCTCTATAAGGCCTTCCATGACCCCTACGAGCACGGCCCACACCTCATCGGCGAGGCCCTCCCCATCGACGGAGACCAGCGTTCCCCGGTCCTTGTAATAGGCCTCGAGCGGAGCCGTCTGGGTGCGGTAGTTCTCGAGGCGCGTACGCACCGAGTCAACGCTGTCGTCGTTTCTGATGTACAGCTCTCCGCCGCAGTCGTCGCAGAGTCCCGGCTTGACCGGGGGCATGAACACCGTGTGAAAACTGCGACCGCAACCCCGGCACATGCGCCGCCCCGAGAGGCGTTCCAGCACCTTGGCATCGGTCACCGTAAGATCTATGACGTAATCCTCGGGGTTGAATGATACGAGGGCCTTGGCCTGAGGAATCGTCCGCGGAAAACCGTCCAGGAGCCAGCCCTTGGAGGCGTCCGGCTTGGCGAGGCGCTCGCGGACAAGGCTTATAGTCAAATCGTCAGAAACGAGACCGCCAGATTCGATGAGCGCCTTGACCTGGAGCCCAAGCGGCGTGCCTTCGCGCATGGCGCCCCTGAATATCTCGCCCGTGGAAATATGAGGCAACCCGAAAGCCACTGCCGCCTTGGCCGCCATCGTCCCCTTGCCCGCACCGGGCGCACCAAAGAATACGAATTTCATGCTCCGCCACGCTCCTGTCGATGCATCCTACCCGACTTACACAAAATCCACCAGTGAAAAGCAAGAAATAGAGAAGAATAGAATCAGCCCACGGAGACAGGGAGTTAAGAAAACGGAGAAGAAGATGGAAAGCGAACGCGGGGGTAAAGCCATGAAATACAAGGGATACACGAGGATTGTAGAATTCGACGAGGATGCCAAGATTTTTCACGGCGAAGTAATTGGATTACGCGATGTTATCACGTTTCAGGGACAATCAGTCGACGAGCTTGAAAAAGCGATGGCTGATTCCGTTGACTTTTATCTGACCTGGTGCGCCGAGCGCGATAAACAGCCAGAAAAACCTTTCTCCGGAAAACTTTTAGTTCGTACATCGCCGGAGCTTCACAGCAGGGCCGCGGTTGCCGCGGCTCGGATTGGACTATCCCTGAACAAGTACATTGAGAAGGCCATTGAAGACGAAACCCGGCAGATCCTGGCATGTCGCGACCATCCTCCACTACGTCAAACGTCTGGGCCTTGAGGGCCTGCATGGCGTCAAGAAGAAGTCCAGGAAGCGAGGGAGCGTCGCCGCGCAACGACCGAACCAGGCCTGGCATCTTGACGTCACCGTCGTAACCACCACTAACAACCTCAAGGCCTATGTCCAGATTCTCATCGATAGCTTCTCCCGCAAGATCATCGCCTGGAAAGCCTCAGAGGACATCTCCGGTATTCGTACGACGGAACTACTCCGCTCCGCCTTCTCACAACTGGCCCAGGCGCCGCAAGAAAGCGTATCTCTTATCGTCGACGGAGGATCGGAGAACAATAACCGGCATGTCGAGGCGTACCTCGCTTCCGTTCCCGTCAAGAAGCTCATAGCCCGCGTCGACGTCTCATTCTCGAACTCGATGATAGAAGCCGTCAACAAGATCCTCAAGTACCGGTATCTTTTTAGAAAACCCATTCCCGACATCGAGCACCTACATGACGCCGTGTCGAGCGCTGTACTCGACTACAACGCCCGCCCCCATTACGCCTTGCACGGCTTGACGCCCG
>CAZNCK010000223.1:0-2250 GCA_964571545.1 uncultured Treponemataceae bacterium
TGACGGTTGTAGATATCCTCGGCGCGCTCGGCCAGGCTCTCCTCGCCCTTTTCCCACCACCAGCGCCACTCCAGTTTGTACACCGTCACTTCGACGCGACCGTCCCCTGCGGGCTTGCCGTCGCGGTCTACGAGCAGTATCTCCACCGGGTGGTCCTTGTCGGTCAGCAGCATGCCCCGCGACGCGTCGCCAACAGGTAGCTTGACGCCCACATAGCGCTGGTAGGGATGAAAGTCCACCGAGAACATTTCGCTTGAGAAGAGACCGGAACGCTCGAAGACGCGGGACAGGAAACTGGCGGTCATAGGACCCGGAGCCGCCGATTCCTGTGAGAGGTCGACTCCGAAACGCGCCGCGCCGGCGCCGTCGAGGTAGCCTTCATACAACAGCTTTCTCTGACTTGCCGCGGCGCGCAGCGGATCCTGGAATACGAATCCCAGATAGTCGCCGGGCGCCTTGCCCGAAGCGCTCAGCATCATTGAAACATCGGCCTTGAGCCCCGGCGCGCTCGCGCCGTGAAGCCAGGTGGCCTTGATGCCCATCTCGGGGAGGTCGGCGGCCACGTAGGGAGCCGTACCGTAGTCCAGCGCCAACTTGAGCCGGTTGGGCATCACGGTCTCCACCTTGACGGCCTTGGTAAAGCTCTTGCCTCCGACGCGCACGCGGGCGGTCCAGGTGCCGGTAGGCGAACTCTGTTCGGTACCTGTCTTTATATAGTAGAAACCGCCCACCGACGAGGTGTAGGTGGCCTGGCTCACTACCTGGCCAAGCGGATTCTCAAATTCAAATTTGACGGGATGGTCAGCGGGTAGGGTCTTGAGCCGGTCGTACAGCACGAAACTCAGGTGGATGTCGTCGCCGGGCCGCCATACGCCGCGCTCGCCGTAGATGAAACCCTTGACGCCTGTCTCCGCGTCCTCGCCGCCCACGTCGAAGTGGCTGATGGCCAGAGCCTGGCCCGAATCCAGCTTGAGGTAGCCGCGCTCGCGGCCGCTCTTAGCTCCCGCGGCCTCGGCCATAGCGAAGAACGGTTCAGTCTGCGCACCGCCGTCCGCGTCGGCCACCTTGATGACCGCAACGCCGTTCTTGTCAGCGATAGCCTGAGCCAGTTCCCGCATAGCGTAGCTGTATAGCGCAACCTTGGCGCCGGCCAAGGGCTTCGCGCTCCGCAGATCGCCCGCGACGAAGTGCCAGGTCCCGTCTACGTCCTTTTTAGCCGACAGCGCCACATCCGACATCAGGATATTTCGACGGGCGGTACGGTCCCTGCCATAACGCTGTATATAGAACGCCGGATGGGCCGGATCCTCACGATAACGGTAGTACTCGTCCCAGTCGAACCATTCCTCGTAATAGTCCCAGTACGATGACTCATCGCCTTGATCGGTGATAGTCACCGGCGGGAAGGTCCACTTGCCGAGATTCGGATAATCGTTGGGGCTGACGTAGCGTATATGGTCGTGGCCAAAGGCCACGCGCAACTGGAAAAGCCCATCGGGGTGCTTCGCGAGCAGAGGCGACAGGTCCAAGGCATTCGGAATCCACTGGTTCTTCTTATCGTCGGTCCAGCCCAGATCAATTTCTTCCTTCCAGACCACCTCGCCCACGCGTTTCAGCTCCCTCGTGCCGCCAAGTTCGTTCACCTGCATAAACTGCATGAGGTTGTCGCCATACACGCGCAACGCCTCGACGACGACCTTGGTCAGGTTACGCGTCTCTAGGATAACGCGCGTGCCCTGACTGGACGGAACGATCACGCCGCCGGCCTGGAACCGGACCTCGGGCTTTTCCCAGTCGAAGCGAACCGTCGCCGACGCGGGCACCATGAGCACGCCGGCATTGGCGCTTTTAAGGCCTTTTTCTATGTTCACATCGACGCGCTCGCGCCAGCGCAACGACGAGTAGACGCGCACGATGCCGCCCTCCGCCTCGAAACGGAGATCGCCTGTATCCTGCGCTCTAATGAGACCGCGAAAGTCCTGATCCTTGTCCACAGGCGCGCTGAACGCTACCGTCAGGCAGGCAGGAGCTCCGGGCTCCGGCCCGGAAACAGACAGCAGTTCAAAACTGCCCGCCGCGGGTATCCTGTATTTCTCCGCCCCTTTGACGCCCGAACCTATGGGCTTGCCGTTCCAGGACAGCACCAAGGTCGATTCTGCCCCCGCGCGAGGAATGCGCTTGACGGTAAAGCGATGCGCGCCGTCACCTTCGTGGCTCCATGAAATATCCAGCGGTTTTCCATCTACGCTA
>CAZNCK010000224.1:0-2237 GCA_964571545.1 uncultured Treponemataceae bacterium
TTTAATCATTCGTTCCATACTCAGCCTTTACTGACAGTTCCAGCCATCCGTCGTTTCCGCTTCCAAGGGAGAGCGCCGTTACATCGATTCGCGGCGTCTCGTCCTCTACCAATTCCAAGAAGCGCGCCAGGGAGGAGGCGTCGGAACGGGCGGAATACCGCACCGCGCTCTTCTTCCCCTCCGCCACGATAGTGAATCCCTTTACCGTGGCCCCAGAGGAGCGGAGCACGCGGCCCACGGCCTCGCCTAGGGCGTACGCGTCGGGAACGGCCGCGTCGGCAGGGGCCTTGACGGCCCTCGCCTCTGCGAGAAGTCGCTCTTTCTCGGCTATGGTCGCGGCCAGCCTCGAGGCCAACGGGGCGGCTTGATAGCAGCGTCGTTGTAGCTCGTCGGCCTCTGAGCGTTTCGACAAGGCGCCGTTGACGTTGACGAAGGTGATGGCCACTATCGTTATTACGACCAGAGACGTAGCCAGGCGTTTCTCTCTAGCGGTCATAGGCGTACCCCGATAGCGAGAATTCTTCGCTCCCGTCTTCGGTAGATCGTACGTCGGCGAGCTTGGCGTCATGAATACGCGCATCGTCCCGTAGCGACTCGAAGAACCGTATGGCGTGCGGGGCCTTGGCCCGTAATGAAAATCGGCCGGCGTCATAGGAGAACGACCGTAACTCAAGTCCTCCGCCGGCGCCGGCTAGAGCCAACAGTACGGAACCTGGCCCGTTTTCTGACGGTCTTGTGGCATCGGAAACCAAGCGAATGGCCTTCAGCTCATCATCAAGCTTCCTTGCGCTGGCGCTCTGCGTATCGAAAGCCGCCATACGCTCGCCGTATCCCGCTATGGCCCTCGAGGCTGAGGCTGAAAGAGCCAAGGCGCCGACGTTCACCATGATGACGGCGAATATAAATGCCGCGACAGGCAAGACGTTCCAAATATCCTTCTGGCCATCCTGGAACATCGCGTCGGCGCGGCGCGTCTGGGCTATCTCATCGTCGAATGTTGAAACGATAGCGTCACGTATTGACGCCTTCATTATAGCGCGGTCTTCGGACCGGCAAATGATTTTGATAATGCCGGTCAATTTAGTTATATCTGACATGAAGGCCTGCCCGTCGCGCGGCTTCCGCCCTAGTATAGTCCAGCGCCCCGAGGCTATGACCGCCGTCTCATACCAATCCGGTTCGACCACTACCCTGGTCGCGTCGACCGTAGGTTGCCTGAACCCGCGTACGATGCCGACGAATCGCGAGCCGGGAAGCCGCGTTCTATACTCGTCGACCCTAGTTTTTTTAGCTATTAGGACGCAGGCATCACTACCCGCCGGCCTCACATCGACCATGAGCTCTTCTACATCGCCAGGATGTATTCTCGATAGTCGATGCATGGCGTACTCGCGTAGATCCCTGGCCTTGACCCCGTTGCCCTCGATGTAGCTAATCGTATAGGCATCGCAAGGAAGGTATATGAAGCCCGGGTTGGTCGATACCGGTTCCGTAAGGGAGCCTAATAAGATAGCTTTATTCATCGATAAGCCGCCATGATACGAGCATCGGTTTCTTCTCCGTCTCGCTCGGCATAGGTTCGCCTGGAATAGGCAGCGGCCTCGCGTATATCGCTTCCAGGATACGCGTATCCGCCTTAACCGTTATCTTCCAGAACCAAGTGTCGTCACCCAAGTACGTGAATAAGGCATGCGCTTTCTCTAGCCCCAGTATGGCCGCGACGCGCTCTATGGTCAGTTCGCCGCTTCTCCTGGCGCTCACAATGGCGTCGGCGCCAGACGTCGGCGACGCAATCTTGTACGCGGGATAGGATAGCAATGCCTTGAGCACGAAGGGGTCGACGAAGTTGACGTTGATCTGCGGCTCTATCGTCATCACCGCCCCGACCGACTGCCTGTATCGTCCGAATAACGCGACGAGGTCGGCGGATTTAAACTGGCGCTTATCCGCGAGGGCGGCTCGGACTGACGCGTGGAACGACGATGCCGCCGACGCGTCGCCGGCAGCTTCGGTAAACAGGCGCTCAAGGGCAAATTCGTCGCATGAGTTGACGTTGGCGTACGAAAAGCCGCGGAGGCGGCTTTCGAAGGCCCCGGGAGCGAAGAAGGCGGCGTAACGTTTTTCTATATCGACCGATAAGCCGTCGTCTATTCTCGATTGCTGTAGAGCTTGGGGATCGATCCCGCTTACGAGGAGTTGACCTAGGTCAGTCTGCTCGAGCGGCTGCTTGCGTATCC
>CAZNCK010000225.1:0-2194 GCA_964571545.1 uncultured Treponemataceae bacterium
TTCACTTCTTTATTTCTCTATTTGGGATACTCCAGTTCGCTCACCCAATCAATTCGTCTGATCAGTCGATTTTTTTACAATTCAATTTAGCCAAAGGTAAACGCGTAAAGCTCTGCATTATTGTTATGTGGAATGATCTGAAGAAAGACATTCCATTTGCGCTATAAATAATAATTAACTGCAAGGAGTCAAGCGTTGAAAAATAAAAAATGGTTCATCCCAGCGTTAGCCAGCAAAGATGGCATCAAGAAAGAGGAAATGCGGCGCTCCGGGCAAAGCAACGCGAAAAAAGATCGGACCGACCGTAAGCGAGAGGAAAGCGATGTTCATAGATCCCGCGAAGAACTGCGGAATCTGGCAGCTCGACTCCAGTCCGTCCGCGAGGAAGAGCGTCGAGCGCTTTCCCGCGAACTGCACGATAATCTGGGGCAGACGCTCACGGCCATGAAACTCGATCTACACTGGATGGATCATCACGCTTCGCATATCGTCGACGCGCGACTTCGGAAGGAACTCGTTGAGAAGACCCGCGAATTCACGGCGCTCCTCGAGTCGGCAATTACAACTATCTACTCCATTTCCTCCGACCTGCGGCCTTCGATACTGGACGAGATGGGCCTCTGGCCGGCATTGGTTTCGGAGGCCGCGCGATTCATGTCGCGGACCGGGATCGAGTGTGTCGTTCATCCATGTTCCACTCTTCATGAGTCGATCGATGAGGATCTATCGTTGGCTATCTTTAGGATCACTCAAGAAGCGCTTACGAATATCGCGAGACATGCCAAGGCTACAGCCGTCGAGATCTCGTGTGTGCTGTCAAAAAGCGATCATATCCTCTGCATCATCGACAACGGCAGAGGTATCTCCGCCGCCGAAGCCGAAAGTCCGCGTTCGCTCGGCCTGATTGGCATACGCGAACGGGTCCGGGGATTCGGTGGAGGGTTTTCCATCGCCAGAGTCGGCATCACGGGCGGTACGGCAATCCGTGTCACTATTCCTGCGAGCAGTACCGTGAGCGATACATGATCAGCGTCATCATAGCCGACGACCACAACGTGGTACGCCGCGGGCTCAGGGACCTGCTCGAGGACGAACGGGACATCAAGGTCGTCGCCGAGGCCGCCAACGGGCGTGAGGCTCTGGATATAGCATTGCGCCTAGATTGGGACGTGTTCGTCATGGACATATCGATGCCTGAAATGAGCGGTTTCGAGGTCATCGATATGCTGCGCCGGCATAAACCGAAGACGGGAGTCCTTTTCCTGAGCATGCATCCCGAGGAACAGTTCGCTGTACGGGCGCTTGAAGCAGGGGCGCTGGGGTACCTTACCAAGGGATCCGCCCCCGAGGAACTCGTGAAGGCGGTCAGGACGATAGCGGCGGGTCACAGATATATCAGCGCCAGGATGGCGGAAACACTGGCGATCAGGTTCCTCGAAAACGATACCCGTACCTTACACGAAAAACTCTCCGCGCGCGAATTCAGGGTCATGTGTCTCCTTGCCAGCGGAAAAACGACCCTCCAGATTGCGCAGGCTCTTTTCCTGTCACCCAAGACGGTCGAGACGTATCGTTTACGACTCATGGCGAAGATGGGCATGTATACGATTGCCGAGATAACCCGATACACCGTAGAGAACCACCTGGTCGACTGACCACGGTCGCGTAGTAGTCATTTCTCTTACATCAATAGAAGCATTCTCCCGATATCGAAGTCCCGAAAAGCGGAGTAACCTATAAGGTTGCCTGTCTATGCGCCTTCGTAGCGAAAGGATGGAACCATGACAAGTACGGGTGCGGTCACTGTTGCAGACGAGAGCCGAATATCTGTGATTCTCGAATTCGCGCGCAATATCATCGAATCCACTCCGGTCGGGATTGTTTCCTTTGATGGATCAGGACAGTGCATATCGGCGAACAGGGCATCGGCTCGAATACTGGGCACCACCCTCGAGAAGTTGCTGTCACAAAACTACACGAAGCTACAGACATGGAAGGCGTCTGGCCTGCTCGATTCAGCGAACGCGACGATGATGACGGGGCAAGGCCACCAGGTGCGTATCGACTTCAGGACCGGGATCGGCCTGCCCGTTCGGCTCGATTGTTTTTTTGAAAGGTTCGTTTCGGGAGGTCATCGCTCCCTGCTCCAGATTGTCGTCGAACCGGGAGGGAAACATGGTTGAGTGGCCTGCCG
>CAZNCK010000226.1:0-2067 GCA_964571545.1 uncultured Treponemataceae bacterium
TCAAGGTTGACCAAGGCGTGTGCACCAGGAACCACGAATGCGTGGAGCGCTTCGGCTGCCCCAGTTTCCAGCTGCGTGAAGGCGGCATCGTGGAGATCAACCGTGACCTGTGCATAGGCGACGGCTCGTGCAGGCAGACCTGCCCCTCGGCGGCACTGGTGGAAGATCTGGGAGGCTCGCTATGAGCGATAATTTCGATATCTATCTTGCGGGCGTGGGCGGCCAGGGGATAGGCCTTTTGTCCGAGGCTCTGATCCGCGCCATAGACTACGCCGGTCTGCCCGTAAAGGGTTGCGACACTCACGGCCTGGCCCAGCGCGGCGGCTCAGTCGCCAGCCACGTGCGCGTCGGCGCTTCAGCCTGTTCGCCGCTGGTGTCGGAAGGCCGCGCCCACCTGGTCGTGGCTTTGGAGTTGCACGAGGCGGTCTCGGCCGGCAGGTTTTACCTGCGCGAGGGCGGCACTCTTCTCTGGTTTGACGCGAGCTGGCAACCCCTCCAGGTGCGCCTCGGGGAGGCTCCCGCCGCGGTGGCCTCCGATGCCGACCAGGTGGCCGCCCTGCGCCACGGCTACGCCATCCGCGTCGGGCGGGAGGCTGCACCCGATCCGCGCATGCAGAATACCGCGATGCTGGCGGAAATTTGCGGGCGCGGCCTGGTGCCGGGACTGCGGCTGGAACACGCGCGCGCGGCCCTCGCCGACCTCATGTCCGGGACCGCGATGGAAGCCAACCTGGCGCTTCTGGCTGAGTGATATGCTGATGGAGCCTCATGATTCGTATAGATTTTTGATAAGGAGACACGGATGAAAACAAACAGAATAGCCTTCACGGTCATGACCGTGCTGGCTTTTTCGCTGCTGGCGGGCTGTTCAAGCCTATCCGTAAGGATTCCTGATGGCATGTTCGTGTCGTCGGGAGATTACGTCTCAGGCGTCCGCACTGAAGGCATAGTCCAGGTGCACAAGCAGGCCTGGACCCCGTTTTTCGTGTTGTACGACGCCAGCAAGGTGCGCGAAGCGCTCTATAAGGAGCTGCTGTCCAAGGTCGACTCTATGGTCGGCGTCGACGGTATCACGAACGTTTCGTTCTACTCCAAACCCTCGCCGCTCTCTGTGCTGGCGCCGTTTACGCTCGGCGTAGGCATCTGGGTAGATCATTACGCTGAAGGCGTCGTCATAACGCTGGAATGACATCCGCAAAGGCTAAAGCCCGATCACGCCTGGAGTAACCCACGGCATGGTCGGGCCTCTAGCCCATACAAGATGATTTTACGGAGTCGTAGTAACCCGTCCGTCGCGTGCCTTAGCGATGAGTCTGATTGCGATTGCCACGGTAACCGCGGCTATTCCGACGCTCGTCGCCACGATTATAGGTAGGGTAGAACCGGCATCGATCCCCGAACGCTTGATTATAACGCCAGTATAGGCCCAGATGACCACGAGGGCTGCGGAAACGGCCCCTCGCCTCAGTGCCAGGTACGCGCCTAGCGCCGCGCCTACCGCGATGACCGCCACGGTCCACACGACCGGATCGAGCCCGAAGCCGTTCCAGCCCAGCGTTACGAGGAGAGCCGTGACATTGGCTACGGTCGCCACGCAGATCCAGCCCAGGTACACGAGTATGGGTACACGAAGGAAGAAGCGGAGCGCATCGTACAGGCCGGCAGGAGCGCACACTGGAGCGTCGCCGATGTGGGAGAAAAATCCGAGGAGCGCAATCCGCGTCCGCCCTTCACCACCTCGACGCTTCAGCAGACCGCCTCGACGCGGCTCGGCTTCGCCCCCTCGCGCACGATGCGCGCCGCGCAGAAGCTCTATGAAGCCGGTCACATCACCTATATGCGCACCGACTCGGTAAATCTCGCGAAAGAAGCGGTGGCGAAGATGGCGGGCGTCGTCGAAAAACAATTCGGCAAGAAGTATCTCAAAGTGCGTGTCTATACAACGACGAGCAAGAATGCACAGGAGGCGCATGAAGCGATCCGTCCGACTGATCCCTCGCATGCGCGTGCGGGCGCCACGCCGGACGAAGTAAAGCTCTACGAACTCATCCGCACCCGCGCGCTCGC
>CAZNCK010000227.1:0-1934 GCA_964571545.1 uncultured Treponemataceae bacterium
ATTCTCCGGGGATGACGCCCCCGCGAGGGCCTGCGATGCCGCCCTGGACATACGCGTGGCTGTAGCGGCTAATGCCGCGGCCTATGATTCACTGGCGGTAGGCATTGGCATCGCGACCGGTCATGTCATCCAGGGCATGGTCGGTTCGCACCGCCGCGCCGACTTTACCGTGCTCGGCGATGTCGTCAATGTGGCCTCCAGGTTATGCTCCAAGGCCAAGGCCGGCCAGATACTCGTCTGCGATTGCACCAAAGATGGTTTGGGCGCTGGAAGCCACACCATGGCCGGGCCGTACAGAGTTACCCTCAAAGGAAAGGCCGAACCCCAGATCGTGTACCTGCTACAAGGAAAGAAAAACGTGATCAAGGTCGGGGAGCTCCACGATGAAGCCTAGAACCATAATTGCGGTCTGTTCGGTGTTGACCTTGTTCGGTTTGACGTTTTCATGCGCTAAACCCCAGCCGCCGTCCCTTATTCCTTCTGACTACGGCCGATGGAAGACTACCACCGGCATCACGCTCGATTACCCCATACCCGGCCACGAAGACAGGTTCAGGGTTATCCATATAAACGACAAGGGCCTCGGCTTTGCGCGTTCTGGCGGTTCGCCGGAACGCATCACCTTTTCAGAGGGCACTATCATCGCCAAGGACATCTACGCCGTGAAGAACCCTGGCCCCGCCGACTTGCCCGTCATGGTCACCGCGATGATCAAGTCGGGCTCCGATCCCAACGCCCGGGGCGGATGGCTCTGGGTCGTCAAGGATCTCAAGATAGGCAAGGAAACCATCATGACGGGCGATTTCTGCGTCCGTTGCCACGATAACGCCAACGAGAAGCACCCGTACGGCTGGAAGAACCCCGACGGGGCTTTTGCGGATTACGTATTCTTCATCCCTGGCACCGATTCCGTAGTCGAGGCGAACCCGTACTAGGAACCTGTCCGCATTTGACAAAACACGCGCTTGCCGTGGATACTGGCCCCGGAGGGGTTCATGAAACTACTGGTATTCGTCCTCAACGATGCGACAAATCTGGAAGCAGTGCTGGAAGCGTATATCGAAGCGGGGGTGCCCGGCGCCACTATCCTAGATTCCGAGGGCATGGGCCATTTTCTGGCCTACGAAGTGCCCCTCTTCGCCGATTTCAAAGACTTTATGAAGGGCAACAAGCCAAAGAACAAAACCATACTTTCGGTCATTCACGACGACCTCGTGCTTCAGCGTCTTAAGCCGCTTATAGAAGATGTGGTAGGCGAGCTGACCGTACCCGGTTCGGGCGTCATGTTCACCGTGCCGGTGGACTGGTTTGCCGGCCCCCAGCGCGCTCGCGAGGATGCCTGACGTGCCCCGTCTCTCAACCGTGTTTACCCCTTCCTGCGCCGCCGTCGAAGTCCGCGCCGCGACCAAGGCCGATGCGATAACTGCGCTCGTCGATCTACTGGCCGCCGCCGGCAAAGCCCCTGACCGCGCCGGCCTCCTGGCCGCCGTGATGGCCCGAGAAGCGCTCGCTCCGACTGGTTTGGGCGAAGATTGCGCCATTCCGCACGCACAGACCGACACTGTGACCGAAACCTCCATCGCGGCCATACGCCTCGCCGAGCCGCTGGATTTCGGCGCTCCCGACGGCAGTTCCGCGCGCCTCGTGTTCATAATCGTCGGCCCCAAAGATTCCGCGGCCCTGCATCTGCGCTACCTTTCGCGGCTGGCCCGCGTCCTGGGCGACCCCGATTTCCACGATGCCGCCTTCGCCGCCTCCGACGCCGCCGCTTTTGTAGCGGCTATTCTTGCTACCGATCCTCCGCCTGGAGCCTGCGCTTGACAATGTAACAACCTTTCAGGTATAAACTTCCCGTCGAGCAACTCCCGAGTTGCTCGATGAGCTGCCCGCGGCGATGGTGGAATTGGCAGACACGCTAGCTTGAGGTGCTAGTG
>CAZNCK010000228.1:0-617 GCA_964571545.1 uncultured Treponemataceae bacterium
CCGGATTCGGCGTCTTTACGATGGCCAGGTACTTCGCCGCCATCTTCGCGCCGTCTATCTCTGCGCCGAGGTAATCGTCGAGGTCGTGCGCGATGAGGATCGCCGTGGTGAAGGGCGAAACGCCCCGGAGCTGGCCGGGCCTGAGGTGCTGGAAGTTGTGGATTACATACTCGGCCGGGACGCGGGTCGTCTTTGTGCTGGCCGTGAGCCCGAGGCCGTAGCCCGAGGGCACGGCAAAATGATAGGCGATCACGCGCCCGGTCTTGGGGTCGTACTCTATGCCCTGGTCTATCTCATTGCCCTGGCCGACATTCGTATACGCGGAGGTGAGCCAGTCGGCCTCGTATGCCTGCAGACAGAACGGGACATACCGCTTCGGGTCCTTGAGATAGCTCGTTACGAGAAGGAGCTCGCCGTTCTCCACGTCCTGCCGCTTCGAGAGGCGCTCCATCTCATGCCAGTGAAGTTTGCCCGCGACGTCCATCTCCTCGCTGGCCCAGGCGATCGCGTCCTCTATCTTCTGGATCGATTTCTTGTCGTAGACGGGCTTGTCGCCATCGAGGTTGTAGACGCGGCTCTGGAAGACGATGCCCGTGCCCCCGCTGTAGTTGGTCAGG
>CAZNCK010000228.1:627-1928 GCA_964571545.1 uncultured Treponemataceae bacterium
CAGGTTGTTTATGGCGCGGTTGAAATACGGAAAGTCACGCACGAGCTGGCGCGTGCGGCCCCGGAGGATGTCTGACGAGCTGCGGATTATGGAGTTGATGTCCTGGTTGGCGGGCAGCCAGTCGCCGGTGCTCCGCGAGACCTTGGCCGCCGCGTACTGGCGGGCCTTCACGGCCATCCCCCGGTCGTATCGGCGCTGTACCTCGCGGCGCGGGGATATGATGCCGATGGACCGGTCTATCGCGCTCTCAAAGGCGTTGAGCCCGCGAGAGGCCAGCTTGAGGCCCTGCCTGCCTATTTCAATAGCGCGGCTCACCAGCGGCCCCCGCCGCCGTTCTTGGCGTAGGTGCGGCCGACCGGCGCGTTGTTGGCCGCTGCCGCGGTCAGCTCCTGGACCTTCTGGTCCCAAAAGGCGATGGCCTCCTGAATCTTCCAGGCGTCTGCGCGGGTGAGGCTCTGGCCATCCATCTGTACGGTCTGTCCCTTAGAGACAGCGAGAGAGGCGTCAAGCCAGGCGCTGAGCTGTGCCTGGGCCTGTGCGAGGGTTATCGCGGTGGTCACAGGGACCTCCGGATTTCAAGCGGGCGAATGAGGGAACAAGGGATAGTGGCCGGAAATCGGCCTCCGGCGTATAACGGGGAATATCGGGGAATTTCGGGTGTATAACGGGGAATATCGGGAACTTTCGGCTTGACTACCGCTTCAAAACTCCTCTCTCTTCGACGGGAGAGGGTGTGAAGATTCTCACTTTGCGAACTCCTCCTGCCACCATTTTTCAATATTAGCTTTGGAGCCGACCCACACGCCGCCTTTTTTCTTGATTGGCAGGCCTGACTGTCTGTGCCACTTCAGCGCCGTCTCCTCGCTCACGCCGTTCAGCGCCTGGCAGACCGCTTTCATCCCTATGAGCACGTCTCCGTTCTCTTTCACCCTACCACCTCCCGCGTCTACGATTATCACTATTATTGTTTGCAGCTTTTTTTTCTTCCGGCTCTTGCGTTTCATCGGGTCTGCTCCAGAACTTCACCTGCAGGATCTCCGCGGCCGCCAGGCGGTAGACGCCGAGGTCCCAGTAGTGGTTTGCCTTGCCCTTGGGGCACTGCCAGCGGCCCCGGTCGTCCTGATACTCCGAACACATCTGGCGGGCGTAGTCCTCGTTCGCGTCGCTGTGTAAATGCCACGCGCCGGGGTCGTCCGGCTTTACGCCCAGCTTCGTCGCGAGCTGGTTCTTGAAATGCGTGACGTTTATCATATAGAGCTTGAGGCCGCCCTGTATCGGCTTTTTCGTGCCGGGGATATAGT
>CAZNCK010000229.1:0-1593 GCA_964571545.1 uncultured Treponemataceae bacterium
CCGGCCTCGAGGCGATCGCCGTGGGTTACTCCTTGAGGTTTCCCGACGACGCGGAAAACCTGAGCCGCCAGTTCGAGGTGTACGACTCGCTGTACGCCTGGTGCCGGCTCCAGGTCGCGGCCGCACCATAAGATCATCAACGTCATTGTTCGGCGCCTCGCCCGGGGTTGTCATAACGGGCGGTACGCGCGGCATAGGCTACGGCCGCGGGAGCCCGCGTCGTCATAAGCGGCCGCGACGCCGCGGGCGTGGAGGCGGCTGTCTCGTCGCTGCGGGCCGCTCTTCGCGATGCGTTTGGTGTCGGGTCCCCCGGCGGCCGGGTTCCAGGGCAAGCCTGCGACGCGCGGCGCTGGGAAGACATGCGAACGCTATGGAATTTCGCCGAAGCAATGCTTGGCACGGCGGATATATGGGTAAACAACGCTGGCTTGGGGCAAGCCCAGTCAGACCCGCAGGATCTGAATCCGGCCCTCATCGCCGATATCTTCAGCACTAACTGCGCTGGCGCGTTGTACGGCTGCAAAGTAGCATTGCGGGGCATGAAGGACCGAGGACACGGCGCCATCTACAATCTGGAAGGCCTCGGCTCTTCCGGCGGACTCATCCGCGGCATGACCGCATACGGCGCGTCCAAGCGGGCGCTCGCGTATATAGTCGACTCGGCGGCGCTCGAAGCCAGAGACACGGGCGTCATCGTCGGAGCGCTCAGGCCAGGCATGACCGCGACGGATCTCATCGTCAATGAGTACCGCGGCAAGCCAGCCGAATGGAGCAAGGTCAGCAGGATATGTAACATTCTCTCCGACACCGTGGAGACCATAGCGCCTTGGCTGGTGAAACGAATGCTGCGCAACCGGCGCAACGGTGCCAGGATAGTCTGGCTGACGGGCGCGAAGACGGCATGGCGCTTCATGACGGCCCCGTTCGGGGCGCGCCGCCACTATCCCGACCCGCCTTGACCGGAACAGGATTCATTCCAGTTTGACAGCTGGGGGTGAACCCTGTACTGTTACCGTGCTGGATTCTGCCCCGGTCGCGTAGATGGCCTGGTAGACTGGGCCCCAGCCAGGAGGCTCAATGAAGCGTATACCCGGAAACGACGCTGATCCACAGCAGGAGCTTCTGAAACAAACCGAGGAACTATCAAAAATCGGCGGCTGGCGATACGAAATCGAATCCGGCGCCATGACCTGGACCGAAGAAGTCTATGAAATCCACGAAGTCGACCATACCTATTCTCCCTCCAAATTCGGTAATGATATAGATTTTTACCCACCAAAAAGCAGGACCCTGATACAAGAGGCCTTCCAGCGCTGCGTCGAGACCGGCGAGCCCTATGACCTGGAACTACAGTTCACCGGCGCCAAGGGAACAAGAAAATGGGTGCGCACCAAGGCGCAGGCCATCCGCTCCGGGTTGAAGATAACAACCGTCTACGGCAACATCATGGATATCACGGAGCGCAAGCGGGTCAGCACCGCGCTTGAATCCGCCAATGCCCGCCTCGAGGCGCTGTGGAGCGTCGCGAGCCTGGAAGGTAACGACATTAAGGCCACCTGCGACCACATCTTGTCATCAATCGTTTCAATGACG
>CAZNCK010000229.1:1603-1898 GCA_964571545.1 uncultured Treponemataceae bacterium
GAGCCGGTACGGCTTTTACGGTTTCATCGACGCGGACGAAAGCGCCATGACCATACACTCGTGGTCCGGCGAGGCGATGCATGACTGCGCCATGGTCGACAAACCCGCCTACTTTGAAATCAGCAAGGTCGGCGTCTGGGGCGAGGCCATCAGGCGCCGCGAACCGCTCATACTCAACGACTACCGCGCGGCGCATCCCGCCAAGAAGGGATTTCCCTTCGGCCACGTACAGCTCGAGCGCATACTAGTCGTTCCGTACATAAATCATGGCGCCATCATCACGGTGGCGGCTGTC
>CAZNCK010000230.1:0-1814 GCA_964571545.1 uncultured Treponemataceae bacterium
GATGTCTGTAATCTGCCGGCGCCCGCCCAATCAGCGTAAACAGCTCACGCCGGTGGTTCTTCAGTTCGTTCTGGAGATAGAAAAGCGTGTCCTTCCATCTGAATTCCATATCGGCTCCTTCAAACAGCGCCGCCTGTTCAACGGGCTGGTATTTCTGGCTGATCTTGCGTCCTGTACTCTGCCCGAACTCTGGTCTGACCAGTGGCGGCTGGCTGTGAGCTTCATACGCCCCCTGGTACATGACCCGCTGCGGCCGGAACTCAAGCGGCTTCTCGACTATGGGGGCAAGGTTCAGAAAATTTTCCTGCTCGGCCTCGTATTGCCTCTGAGCCTCCGAGCCATCGGGCAACGGCATGACCTCGCATGTCCCCGATGAGCTGGCTATCTGGCTGTCACACTTACCCAGTAGGCTATCGACAAGGGACCGCGTGATGCTCTTGACTGTGCTTTCGTGTCCCTCGGTAGTAGTACTGACCACGATGCGCTTCCGGGCAATTAGATCGGCAACGGCTTCGTCTATCGTCCCCCTGCCAACGAAATAATAGGCCGTGACTGCATCCCGCTGGCCGATCCGGTGTACTCTATCCTCCGCCTGGTCGTGAACTGCCGGCGACCAGCCCTGCTCGATGAAGGCCACATTTGAGGCTGCGGTTAGTGTGAGCCCGACGCCGCCCGCCTGGATATTCAGGACAATCAGCCTGGTGTTCGAATCTTGCTGGAATGCGTCCACCGCCTTCTGCCGCGCTTCGATGCTCACCGAGCCAGTGATCACCGGCGCTCCAAACTTGTTCCCGATTTCCTCGACTATATCCTGATGCCAGGCAAAAACAACCAACTTTTGGCCAGTCTCAAGAAAGCTCTCAATCCAGTCCTTGACAGCCGCCAGCTTGCCTTTTGCTGCGATGCGCTTCGTGGTCTCGATTTTGACCAGCTGCTCAGCACGTTGCGCCGCGCCCGCAGCTTCCGAGGGATCTCTCTCTGCCTCAATCGCCTTTTCTCTCAGATAATTGATCAGGTCCGTCTGCGCCCGTCCATATTCCGCCTTATTGTCGATCTCTACAGGCACTATCACCCGGGATTTCGCCGGCAACTCCGTGAGGACAGAGGCCTTTTCTCTGCGGATGTAAGAGCCCGTATCCCTCAGCTTTTCGTTCAACTCGCCCAGATTAGCCGCCCCTGAAAAGTCCCACCCGTACCGCGTCTTCTTCGCGTCGGCATAGCGTTTGGCAAAAGGCCAGAACCCGCCCATCGCGTCCAGCTTATCGATGATCTGCAGTTGGCTCATCAGCTCCTGCGGCCTGTTGAGGATAGGAGTTCCGGTCAGCGCTAGCCGGTATTCAGCTCCTTTGACGAGATCCTTAGCAGCGAGAGTACGTTTGGCGTTATACGTTTTCAGGTAGTGTGACTCGTCGAAAATCACGGCCTTAAAGTGGACGGCTTTCAGACTGTCTACGAATTTGGTGAGAAGATCGTAATTCAGAATCACGATATCCACGGTCACATCACAACATAGATCCTTGCCGCTCAGCACCTGCAGTTTCCGTCCCGGTAACCATTTCGCCGCTTCCTTAGCCCAGTTCAGCTTTAGCGATGCCGGACAGACGATCAGGACGGGAAACGCATTGACGTACTGCATGGTAGCCAGGGCCTCCACCGTTTTGCCGAGGCCCATCTCGTCGGCAATGAAGAGGCGTTTGTACTTCGCCGCATAGGCGACAGCCGTTTTCTGGAACGGGCGTAGCTCACCGCCAAGCCCAGGGACTTCCACTGTCTCTGGCATCGGCGGAGGTTGTTCTGATGGTTTCTCCTCTTTT
>CAZNCK010000231.1:0-585 GCA_964571545.1 uncultured Treponemataceae bacterium
TGCTGCTTTCAATGATGCTGATCGTGGCGGCGATACGCCTTTCCGGGCTCTTCGATCTGGTGGCCGCGAGATTGTCAGGGCTAGCCGGGGATCCGAAAATTTTTCTGGCGGCGATTGTTGCGACAGCTGGCGTGCTCTCGGCGCTGTTCCTCAACGATACGATGTGTCTGGTGCTAGGGCCTGTCGTAGCCGAGACCAGCCTCCGCGCGCGGCGCAATCCGGTGCCGTACCTGGTCGCCACAGCGACGGCCGCCAATGTGGGATCGGCCGCGACTATCATCGGCAATCCGCAGAACATGCTGATAGGCGCTAGGAGCGGCATACCGTTTACCGAGTTCGTGGCCCGGATTGGGCCGCCGGCGATCATCGGGCTTGGGGTGTGCTGGCTGGTCGTCGTGTTGGTTTTTCCGAAGGAATTCAGAAACCATGACGGCAGTAAAAATATTGGCCAGGCTCGTGGTCTCGGACAGGCCGCGGGAACTGTGGCCGAGAGACAATCGGAGGCCCGGCTTACCAGTGCGGGGCTCATGGGCGCGGTGAAACTGGACAAAGCGCTTGCATTGAAAGCCGCCATAGCCAGCGCCG
>CAZNCK010000231.1:595-1767 GCA_964571545.1 uncultured Treponemataceae bacterium
GCTTACTGGATTCTTGGCCGGCGCCCCCGTCGTTCTTGCGGCGCTCGTGCCGGCGGCCATCATGCTTATATCGACGAAAATTGAATCAGAGAGACTGTTTGTCGGCGTCGACTTTAACTTGCTCGTCTTCTTTGCAGGTCTTTTCGTAATAACCGACGCCACTTCACGTACAGCGGCCTTTGCCTGGCTGGAGCGCTCCGTGCTCTCGGGGGCAGCCGCCTCGCCATGGGTGTTTTCAGCCGCGACGACCGCGGTATCGAACGTCGTCTCCAATGTGCCTGCCGTGATGGTGTTGTCACCGTTGGCCGCCAGCGCCGCCGACCCGAACAGCGCATGGCTGATACTGGCTATGGCCAGCACCTTTGCCGGCAACCTCACACTGCTTGGCTCTGTTGCAAACCTCATAGTCGCAGAAGGCGCAGCCAGCCGGGGCGCTCGACTGGGGTTCCTGGATTACCTCAAAGCCGGTGTTCCAATAACGCTCCTGACGCTCGCTATCGGTACCGCCTGGTTGAGCCTCACGGCTTGACCCGCGGGCGTACGCGGACGTATCTTTCTCTTGCGGGGTGTCGACACGGTTCCTTGGGGATCGTAGTCGTCTGAGAACAGACCCGAAGAACCTGATCCGGATAATGCCGGCGGAGGGAGTACCATGCGCACTCGTCCCGTTTTATTGAGGGAGACTCTCGCGGTTTTGTTCACCGCGCTTGTAGCCCTTACATCATCGTGCGTCCAGAAAAGCGACGCGCAGCTCGTCATCTACGCCTATGACTCGTTCGCGAGCGAATGGGGACCTGCTCCCCTTGTCATTCCAGCCTTCGAGAAGGCTACGGGCATTAAGGTGGAACTCGTCGTCCCCGGAGACGCCGGACAAGTCCTGGCTCGCGCCATAGACGAGAAAAAAGCACCCGTGGCTGACATACTCATAGGCATCGACGGTAACCTGTTGCCCAAGGCGCTATCCGCCGGCGTGCTTGCTGCCTACAAGCCCAAGGAAAGCAAAGCGATTCCAGCCGACTTTGTTCTCGATAGTGTTTGGCGGCTCACGCCCTATGATTGGAGCAGTTTTGCCATCATCTGGGATTCGGAGAAGCTTGATAATCCCCCTGCATCGTTGGAGGCTTTGACTAAGCCAGAATATGCGAGAAAACTCATCCTCATGGATCCGCGCA
>CAZNCK010000232.1:0-1747 GCA_964571545.1 uncultured Treponemataceae bacterium
CGATGCGCGCCGTGGAATTCGCGGAACGCATTTCACTGATACTCCGCGATCTCAACAATCAGCCGACTACCGACCGGGACGCCGGAGAGAAGGTGGCGTACGGTTGCATACTCGCGCTGGAGAAAATGCGTTCGCCCCTCGGTTTTTCGCCTCTGTTCTTCGCTAGCGAGGGCTGGTATTCAAAACGCGTCAGGGACCAGGCCGAACTCAGTTTGACAATACTGCTCGACGACCCGAGCGATGCCATCAGCGCCTTGCTCGCCGTAGAGTCGCCCCCCCGTTTAATACGGGCATTCGAACTTGAAATACGCTCTACGGCCTCTCCTGCCGGAAAAGCCCAAATCGCGGCGCTGGCGTTGGCCCGCGGCATCAGTTACTCGCCGCGAAACAAGATAGAGCAGAACCAATTGGCTGAACTCCGCATCAAGGCGATGAATTTCCTATCCACCGTCGGCCCCGGAAACGGTTCCACGGCGCAGAATATTGCGGAAGCCTACCGCATAGGCACGTTTGACGAACGACTCGTCGCCCTAAAGGCCCTCGGCACTGAAAAAACAGCGCTTTCCGCCGTGGCCCTGCGAGATATCATCCTTGATATCGACTCGGCCCAACGCGCAGGCCTCGTCGACGAGACCAGAAATGCCCTGATGAAGTCCGCGCTGCAGAACGCGGCCATTAACACAAGCAAGGAACTCGCGCCTGCTATCCAGACAGTACTCATCAACGCAGGTTGGTCGAGCGGCATCCTGACGCTGGCGTCGACCGCGCAGAAAGCCCTGCAGTAACGAAACATCGCCCCGAGGAGGACCTCTTGAATACCTACCAGACCCGTCGCCACGCGTTGGCAACCAAGCTAGCGTCGGAAAACATCTCGCTCGCGCTGTTTGAAGACACTGAAGGACGTCGCGACCCTTCAATCAGATACTTTTCAGGGCACCCCGGCGACGCATTGCTGTTCATTGCGGCTGATGGCCGCTCTCTCCTCGTACCATGGGATATTAACATGGCGACTTCGATGGCCCATATCGACGACATCGTAGCTTATGGAGACTTCAAGCGCAGCCCGTTCGCCGCGATGGCCGGCGCGCTAGAACGCCTCGCTGTCAAGACCGGCGCTGTCGTCGACCTGCCCGACGTGACGCCCTACCCCATGTACATTGAGTACGTCGAGGCCTGTCCTGACCACGATTTCCGCTGCTCGGAAGACGGCGCCAGCAAGCACGCCGCGGCAATGCGCGCGGTCAAGGACGCCGACGAGCTTGCCATATATCGGGCGGTTGCCGCTATCACAGACGCGGCTATGGACGATATTGAAGCCGGCGTACGTTCAGGTCGCCTGGCTACAGAAACCGATGTAGCTCTGTTCATAGAGCGCTTTTTAAGGGAGCACGGCTGCGAGGCCACCGGATTCGAGACGCTGGCGGCCGGCCCCTCGAGAAGCTTCGGTATTCACTGCTTTCCCGCATATACCGCAGCCCCCTTCGCGACGGAAGGCATGTCCATCCTGGATTTCGGACTGTCATACAAGGGTTACACATCGGATGTCACGATGACCTTCGTTAAGGGCAAGCCTGACGCTAAGCGCGCCGAGATGATAGGCCTCGTCAAGAAGGCGCATCGCGAGGCGATAGCTGCCTGCAAGCCTGGCGTCAGAAGCCGTGATGTAGCCCTCATTGTTGATGGCATCTTCTCTGAAAAAGGCTATGTCATGCCGCATGGCTTGGGCCATGGTGTCGGGCTGGAAGCC
>CAZNCK010000233.1:0-1746 GCA_964571545.1 uncultured Treponemataceae bacterium
TAACGCATCCCAGGCCTCCTGCCGCATGAACGGCAGCGGCTCGACGGGGAAAGGCCGCCCTGCCCGCTCCCACGAGTCCATGAAGCAGCGCTGGCTCTTGCCGCTGGCCAGGAACACCTGCACCGACCGCTCCAATTCGAACTCGGCGATATCCTCGACGATACGGGCGTAATCGCGTTCATAGCCGAAGACGAGTATACGGTAGCGCTCCGCCGACTGATGGCGAATGCAGGCGCGCAGGAACGCCTCATCCAGTATCAGGCCCCCGGTCGCCGCGGTAAAGCCAGGCAGGAACATGTGCTTGCGAACCCTGGACGACCGGGTCAGCGACGGCATCATATGGAACTCGCCGGCGTAGTCCTCCGCGGTGAGGTATTCCAGGTTGACTATAGTCTTGAGAGCATAGTCGCTAGGATCGAATAGCAGGGCTTCGAACCAGTCAGGGCGGCCGCAGGCAAAGCACTCGATGACAACGCGGGTCGGATCGCCTGCATATGCGAAACGGTACTCCGCCTCAGTCCCAGGCGCCGGACCTGCCCAGGAAAGCACTGTCCAGCCACGCGCAGACTGTATGGGAAGAGCGGGATCGATGGCGGGTTCAAGGAGGCTGAACGCGGCGAGGTCGTCGACGATGAGCCGGAGCCGGGGCGCCGCGGAAAGCTCGGAGATGGCGCGGGCCAGGCGGTAGACGACGCCGATGTCGCCGTAGTTGTCGACTACTTTACAAAGGATATCGAGGGTCACGATGGAAGCAGTATACCATGGACTCATGGGTGTAGTTCCGTAGTTCCCGCTGGTTTACCGAAGGCTGCCTTTTGCTATAGATTCAGGCCGTGAACAACGAACTTCTGGCGCGCGGCCTCGCCGAAATTGGCCTTACCCTACCTTCTAACGCCGCGGCCCTCCTCGGCCGCTATGTGGACGCGATAGAATCATGGAATCCCGCGTATGGGCTCGTAGGCGCTTCTGGTGACGAGTTGGTTATAAAGCATATCCTGGACAGCCTTGCGCCGCTAGCGATCGTCGACCGCTTTTTAACCGTAACAGGCTTGACGGAGACGCGCCGGACCCTGGTGGACCTCGGGACGGGCGCGGGACTGCCAGGCATTCCCCTCGCGATAGCTCGCCCCGGCTGGGACGTTACGCTCCTGGACAGGATGACGCGCCGCATACGCTTTCTCGAGGCCATGAAAGCGGAACTGCCGCTGGAGAACGTGGCCATCATCGAACAGCAGGTGGAGCACGCAAGGGGTTCGTACGACATCGTGACGTTCCGCGCCTTCAGGCCGTTCGAGCGCAAGCTGTTCAAGAGGGTATTCTCGGTCTGCTCTCCCGGCGGCTTCGTAGTCGCCTACAAGGGAAAGGCGGACAAGTCCCAGGCGGAGCTGGGCGAGCTGGAAGGACTCTACGCGAGCGTGGAGATCCTTCCCGTCAAGGTGCCGTTTCTTGACGACGAGCGCTGCGTCGTCGTCATGAGCCCCGCTAGGCGCTCATCGAGTGCCGGCTGATTCCACCATAAACTCCCGCTCGAATAGCTGGTTGCCCCAGGAATCCTTGACGACAAGCTTGTATTTGCCCGGCTCGGCGTAGTTGTAGGGAGGCAGGCTGAAGGCCGCCTTGGCCGCGAGCCTTACTTTCTCCTCGTGGATCTGCTGGAGCTTGTAGGTCTTGGGGTCGATGCGGAAGAACAACACCATGAAGCTGCCGTCCTTGCCGGTACCGTTGGTCAGCGTGAACGCTACGCTC
>CAZNCK010000234.1:0-1645 GCA_964571545.1 uncultured Treponemataceae bacterium
CGCTCTCCCCACGCCACGAGCAGCAGGCGAGCGACCGCGGCGGCGTTCTCGTCGCGGAGAGCAACTACCTTTCCAAGGACGGTTTCATAGCCAACTTCAAGCGGACTGCCGGCTAGAGGATCCCCTTGTCAGGCGCCGACGGCTTTCTCTGTCAGTTCGATAAGCAGCGGCACGAGCTGCTTCTTGCGGGACAGCACGTCTTTGAGCTGGAAGGTGCGCTCGTCGAG
The DNA here is from genome assembly GCA_964571545.1 of uncultured Treponemataceae bacterium. Taxonomy (GTDB): domain Bacteria; phylum Spirochaetota; class Spirochaetia; order Treponematales; family UBA12059; genus SZUA-370. The sequence goes on from CAZNCK010000234.1 coordinate 228, forward strand.
TCTGGGAAAGCGGAGCATCGATATGAAGTCCTTGTCGCCTTCAACGAAGAGGATGCTGGACAGTTCGGTGATGTCGGTGACCATCAGCGCGCTGAAATAGTGCTTGCCCGCGGCCCTGATGGCTGCCAGTTCCGAACTGACTTCGGCTGAGCGTTCGAGTATCTCGTCGGGGGAGTGCACCTCCACCTGACTGACGGTGAACGACAGCTCGGCGGCCTTGTATTCCTTCATATCCAGCCTGACTATCTCCGCGACCGGTTTCTTGCCCACGAGGCTGGCGGAGCTCATGATGTCGCGGCCGAATTCCGCTATATCCAGGTCCGCCAGGTTAGACAGGTATTCGGCGGCCTCGCGGTCGACGTCGGTGACGGTGGCCGATTTGAGTATCAGCGTGTCCGAGAGTATGCCCGCCAACAGCAGCGACGCTATGGGCTTGGGTATGGGTATCTTGGCGTCGCGGTACATTGACGAGATGATGGTGCTCGTTGAGCCGACCACGCGGTTGATGAAGGTGATGGGATAGCGCGTGCTGAACGCGCCGAGCCGGTGGTGGTCTATCACCTCGAGGATGCGGTAGTGCTCGGCGCCTTCGACTGCCTGCCCCAGTTCGTTGTGGTCCACGAGTATCAGGCTGATGTTGGGCTCGCGTATCAGGTCGCCTTCGTCGAAGAGGCCGACAACACGGCCGTCATCGTCGAGGACTGGCACCGAGCGGCTCGGGCTCTCCGCGATGGCCTCGCGCGCTCGCCTGAGCGTCTCGTGTTTGCGGACTGTCTTTATCGATTCGTCGCCCATCGTTTCCACCGGCGTGGAATAGATGACGAGGAGGCTGGTGCTGGACGTGTCGTAGGGCGAAACCAGCACGGAGACGCCGTTGGCCTCGGCCAGTTCCTTGAGTTCGCGGTCCAGGAGGGCGCCGTTGGTGACTATCATGGCCCGGACCCTTGACTCTATCGAATAGCGCTGAACGTCCACGCGGTCGCCTACGATAACGATGACAGAATCGATGGCCTCGGCGTCGAGGTGGCGCTTGAAGCTTTCCGTTTCCAGCGCGGCGACGAGCATGCGGGCCTTGAACTGCTCGTCCGGCCTGAACACGCAGATTGGCTGGGCCTTGATGGTAGATTCGAGCCTGGAGATGCTTGTAGGGATAACCGCTTTCTTGTGCGGGTTTATCTTCTTCAATATGTTCTGGGCGAACGAGCTGTAGTGGAGCATGGCGCGGTATCTGCCGTCCGCGTCTACGATTGGCAACGCCTTCTGGGCTGACTGGTTCATGATCGACAGCGCGTCCCAGAGCGGCATGCCGCGGTCCACGACGGTGGCCGCGGGGCCCATATAGTATTCGACCTTGGGCACGAGGTCTGGTATAAAAACGGGGAACGGCACGTCCATGCGCTCGAAGACGTATTCAGCTT
>CAZNCK010000235.1:0-1585 GCA_964571545.1 uncultured Treponemataceae bacterium
CGGAAACGCTGGTGGGAACCTTGCCGTACTTGAGGAATTCCATGGAGAACTCGGCCTTGCCCTGGGTCATGGAGCGCAGCACGGTGGAGTAGCCAAACATCTCGGAAAGCGGCACTTCGGCCTCGACGCGGCAGAACGACGCTTCCTCGGTGCTGGCGGTGATGAGGCCGCGCCTCTGGTTCACCGACGCGAAGATGTTGCCCTGGAACTCCGCCGGTCCCTCGGCCACCACCTTCATGATAGGCTCAGGAACGCGATGTCCGAGGAGTCAACCGCGTGGCTCGCGCCGTCGTTTATGACGCAGCGAATATTCACCACGGGGAATCCGATCAGGGATCCCTTCATGGCCGCCTGCCTGAAGCCCTTGTCGCAGGAGCTGATGTACTCGTTGGGAATGGAACCGCCCTTGACGGAGTCAACGAACTCGTAGACAGCGCCTTCTATGGGCTCCATGTAGCCGGCCACGCGGCCGTACTGGCCGGAACCGCCGGTCTGCTTCTTGTGCGTATAGTTGAAGTCGGCGCGCTGGCTGATGGCCTCGCGATACGCCACCTGAGGCATACCGGTCGTCACCTCGCACTTATACTCGCGGCGCATGCGCTCGATGTACACGTCCAGGTGCAACTCGCCCATGCCCTTGATGATGGTCTGGTTGCTTTCCGGGTCCACGTAGGTCTGGAATGTCGGATCTTCCTTGGTAAAGCGGTTCAGGGCCTTTGACATCTGGTCGGCGCTCTTCTTGTCTGTCGGGATGATGGCCAGCGAGATCACCGGATCGGGCACAAACATGGAGGTCATCGCAAAGTTGATGGACGGATCGCAGAACGTATCGCCCGAGGCGCACTCGATGCCGAACAGCGCCACGATGTCGCCGGGCGTTCCCTCGGTGATGTCTTCCATAGCCGCCGCGTGCATACGCACCAGGCGTCCAACCTTAAACTTCTTGCGAGCGCGGGTGTTGTAGAGCTCGCTGCCCTTCTTTATCTCGCCCTGGTATATGCGCACATAGGTCAACTGGCCGTACTGGCCGTCTTCAAGCTTAAACGCCAGCGCCACGGTCGGAAGTTTGGCGTCATTGTAGACAACGACTTCCTTCTCGCTATCGTCCAGATCCAGCGCTATGTTCTTTACCTCGGTCGGGTCCGGCAGGTAGTCCACCACGCCGTCGAGCAACAGCTGCACGCCCTTGTTCTTGTAGGCTGAACCTACGAACACCGGCACCAGTTGCTCGGCCACGCAACCCTTGCGAATGGCCGCTTTTATCATCTCGGGCGTCTCGTTGCCCTCGAGATAGGCCTCGGCCAGCTCGTCGGAGAACATCGAGGCGCTGTCCAGCAGCTCCTCGCGGTACTTGTCGGCATCGGCCTGCAGGTGCGCGGGTATCTCGGCGTAGCGTATGTCTATGCCGCCCTCGCCGTCAAAATAGACGGCCTTCATCAGCACTAGATCTATCAGGCCCTCGAGCTTGTCTTCGAGCCCTATCGGGATCGTTATAAACGCGGCGTTGAGGCCTAGCTTCTCCACGATCTGGTTCTTCACGCGGAAGGGGTTAGCGCCGGGGCGGTCGGCCTTGTTGATGAACGCC
>CAZNCK010000236.1:0-578 GCA_964571545.1 uncultured Treponemataceae bacterium
AACCGCCGGGAGAAAGGACACGCCATGAGCCCCCACAACACCACGCACACCGTCACCCACTGGCACGGCACGGAGGCCCTGTCCCGCATTGACGGCCTGAGCCTCGCCGCCGCGTCGTCACTTCTGGCGCTGAGGGTTAGGGACAAGAAACGGCGCGATGCGGAATCCAGACGTCTCCGGCCCGGGAACGGCGGTAATCGTGGAACATGACGGGTCTCGCCCGAGGCTCCTCGTCGCCGTGGGATCCTCGCCGTCTTCTAAATACCTGGTAGTAAAGACCCATGAGCTGGCTCTTGCCCTGCGCGCTACATGGATAGCCTTGCACGTAGAAAGCGGAGCCAGGCTGCGGCCGGACGACGCCGACAGGATAGAGGCGCGGCTGGCGCAGGCGAGGGCCCTGGGCGGCGAGACCACGGTCGTTTCCGATACAGAGGTCGCCGAACGCATAGTATCCGAGGCTCGGGAGCGCGGCTGTACCCTGATAGTCATAGGTCGGTCGGGCCTTTCGTCGATAGGATTCTTGCCGAGGCTGTCCACCATTTCCGACAAGATAGTGAGATTTGCCGGCCCTATCGACG
>CAZNCK010000236.1:588-975 GCA_964571545.1 uncultured Treponemataceae bacterium
CATTCCGCGCAGGCAGGTATCGCTTCTCCTGGCATCGTTCGCGGCCCTTCTGGCCGCGGGATACGCGCTGTCGGGGGTCATCGGCTACCGGTCGGTCGCCCTCGTGTACCTGGCGGCCGTCATTTGCCTGTCCCTCGTGGCAAAACCCGTCATCATCGCCCTGCTCGCCGTGGCCAGCGCGTCGGCGCTCAATTTCTTCTTGATACCGCCGTATTTTACCTTCAGGATATCCCTCGTGGAAGACTCGATACTCTTCGCGGTATACTTCCTGGCGGCGTTCGTGACGAGTACCCTCGTATCGACGTTGCGCTCGAACGGTCGCATGCTTCGCGACAAGGAACGGCGGACGAGCTTCCTGTTCGAGTCACTGCAGCGGCTGGCCGCCTG
>CAZNCK010000236.1:985-1563 GCA_964571545.1 uncultured Treponemataceae bacterium
CATCGTATTGCGGCCGCGGCGTCGTCGTCTATGCGGTCGGGCCCGGCGGCGCCATGCTCCCCGAGCCGTTCGGCGCCGGCGAAGGACGCCCGATCACGGAACCTGAGGAGCTGGCGGCCGCCATCGCCTGCAGCTCGGGGGAGACCGGCCCGGCGGGCTTTACCGATCGGTACCTGTTCATCCCGGCGACGACGGGAACCGTCGGGCTCGGGGCGATCGGCATCGAGCGCGGACGAAGATGGTCGAAGGCTGACGGCGATTTGGTAAGGGCGCTCGGGCGAGCGTTGGCCCTCGTAGTCGACAGGGAGAACGGCGAGGCGCTTAACCGGAAGGCGGCCCTGGCCGTCGAGTCGGAGCGATTGTCGCGGGTACTGCTCGATACGGTATCTCACGAGCTGCGGACTCCTCTTACCTCAGTCACCGGGGCCATCAGCGCGCTGTGCGATGACTCCCTGGCCGAGAATGCCGCGTGGCGCAAGGATATGCTGGCCGGAGCGCTGGACTCCGCCGACAGGCTCAACATGGTGGTCGACGACCTGCTGTCGGCGAGCCGGATAGGCTCGGGGATGCTCCGGCTC